>JAJZBS010000137.1 GCA_021851885.1 Actinomycetes bacterium
TTCTCTCACCGTTCCTCCTGGCCTCGTGGTCGTCGGACCAGACAAGCCTGTCAGCGCGCGGGCGGCCCCAGGTGGATGCTCAGGGGCGAACGTTGCCGGAAGGGGCACTAGTTCATAGCCGATGGGGCTCTGGCCCCCGGCCTTGGCACAGCGGCGTCGGTGGTTGTAGAAGCTGATGTAGCGGGCAATGCCGGCGCGCAGCTCGGCCAGGTTGGCGAAGCTGTGGCGGTAGAAGTACTCGTGCTTGAAGATGGACCAGAAGCTCTCGGCACTGGCGTGGTCGTAGGCGCGGCCGGTCGCCCCCATCGAGCGCACCAGGCCAGCACGTTCGCAACAGGCTATGGCACGGGCATCGTTGAACTGGGCGCCCCTGTCGGTGCTAAGCCGAATTCCGGTTAACACCGACGCAGGATCTCAATTCACCTCGGTGCGTTTCACCGAACGGCTGGAAGAGATTGGTCTGCCCCGGTGTTCGCGCGGGTGGCGTAGTTGAATCTCGGGTGATGATGAGGAGGTCATCGTGCCGAGGAGGTACCCGGTCGAGTTCCGCCGCAAGGTGCTCGATCTGATTGAGGCCGGCAGGCCGGTAGCTGAGATCGCCGAGCAGCTGGGGATCACGGCGCAGACGGTGTACAACTGGCGGAAGCAGGACCGCGTCGACCGAGGGCTGGAGCTGGGGACGTCGACTCGGGAGTCAGCCGAGCTGTCGGCCGCTCGCAAGCGCATCCGGGAGCTGGAGACCGAGCTGGCGGTCACGAAGCGGGCGAACGAGTTGTTGAAGGCCCCGTCGGGCCCAAAAGCAGGTGGGAGGTCGTCGCCCAGCTAGTCGGCGAGGGCCTCCCCGTCGAGGTCACCTGCCGAGTGGTGGGGGTGTCGGTGTCGGGGTTCTACATGTGGCGGCGTCGCAAGCCGTCGGCTCGGGCGGTCCGTCACGCCATGGTCGCTGAGGTGATCCGCCAGGTACACGCCGAGTCCCGCCAGACCTACGGGGCCCGCCGGGTTCACGCCGAGCTGGTGTTGGGCCGCCAGATGGTCGTGGCCCGCTGCACGGTGGAGCTGGTGATGCGGCGCCTCGGACTGGCAGGCCTGCCTGGCCGGCCCAAGTACCGCAAGATCCCGAACACACCAACCGCCGAGGATCTCGTCAACCGGGACTTCGCCCGGACCGAGCCGAACCGGCTGTGGCTGAGCGACATCACCGAGCACCCGACCCGGGAACGCAAGGTCTACTGCGCCGCCGTGCTCGATGCGTTCTCCCGGCGGGTGGTCGGCTGGAGGACACCAGCGGAAGCCTTCAATGAGCATCTAATGTCGCTACAACAAGCCGGTGTTGTCACGACCGATTGAACCTGGTCAATTCACCTCATGGGCGTTAACTCGCCGAGCGTTGGACTCCGGGCTGGTGCCGTCGATGGGATCGATCGGGGACTGCTACGACAACGGTCAGATGGAATCCTTCTGGGCCCGGATGCAGGTCGAGCTGCTCAACTACAAGCGTTGGAACACCCGTCTCGAGCTCGCCAACGCCATCTTCGAATATCTTGAGATCTTCCACAACCGACAACGGCGGCACTCCTCGCTCGGGATGCTCAGCCCGATCGAATACGAGCTCCGCCACACCAACAACCAGGCCCGAGGTCAAGCGAGCTGACCGCGCGAAACCCGGGGCACACGAGAGCCTCCAAGCATCCCAGGGTGGTTCAGTCGACCACAGGCTGTCGTGTGATGTGGACCGAGGGCGGTGGCTGCTCAGGTGACGAGGCGCCAAGACGGCAGTCGGCCGAAGGCGGCCACGAGGTCTGTTGCCCACGGCCAGCCCTCCGCCAGGCGCAGCGTGGTGCGTCGTGCAGAGCGGACGACGACCCCGGCGGTGTGCAAGAGCGTGTAGCGCAGGCGCTTGGGCTCGGCCCGGGCGAGATCCCCTTCGCGGCTTTGCAGGTGCACTACGGCCCTGCGCCGGCGCTCCGGGGACGCTCCTATAAGTTGTCAAGTCCCCCATGCTCGAGGCGCCTGTAGAGACGGCGCGCCACGTAACGCTTGAGGCACCGTTTTATCTCGCGCGACGTGCGGCCTTCCTTGGTGCGGGCTGCTACATAGGCCTTAGTGGCGGGGTCCAGACGGATCCGGTTGATGACGACGGTGTGTAGAGCACGGTTGAGTTGCCGGTCCCCGAACCGGTTCAGGCGATGACGGTTGGTCATCCCTGACGATGCGGGGACTGGCGCTGTGCCCGCCAGCATGGCGAAAGCCGCTTCGCTTCGGCAGCGCCCCGGGTGCGACCAGGCGCACAGCAATGTGGCCGCAACAATAGGGCCGACACCGAGCTCGCTGAGCAGGTCGGGGCGCCAAGCTCGCACCATGGCCGCGATGGCGGCCTCATGCTCTTTGGCCTCCTTTTGTAGCGCCAGGACGCGCCGGGCGACAGTACGCAAGACTCGGGCCGTCGTCTCAGCCTCCGCGCCCCTTTTCAGGTCAGGGCGCAGGTGCGATGCGAGCTCCACGATCTTTGCCGTGCTGGCGCCGCGGAACCGCTCTCGTAGCGTCTCTGGGGCCGAGACAATGAGGCAGTGCAACTGACCAGGTTCAATCGGTCGTGACAACACCGGCTTGTTGTAGCGACATTAGATGCTCATTGAAGGCTTCCGCTGGTGTCCTCCAGCCGAGGGTCTTGCGGGGCCGCCCGTTGAGTGTGGCGGCGACGGCAGCGATCTCGTCCGCGTCCCAACGGGAGAGGTCGGTGCCTTTAGGGAAATACTGGCGCAATAGGCCGTTGGTGTTCTCGTTGGTCCCTCGTTGCCAGGGGCTGTGGGGGTCAGCAAAGAACACGGGGATGCCAGTCTCGACCCTGAAGGCCACATGGGCGGAGAGCTCTTTGCCCCTGTCCCAGGTCAGGGAGCGTCGTAGCTGAGCGGGTAGCGTCGACATCGACCTCGCCAGCGCGTTCTTCATCGTGACCGCCCCGTAGCCGGCGAGAGCAGGCCCGTTCTTGACCCTGTGCTTGTGCTGGTAGCCGTCTTCGCGTGGTAGGTGGACGAGTATGGTGAAACGGGTGGTGCGCTCGACCAAGGTCCCGATGGCTGAGCGCTCGAGGCCGATGAGCAGGTCGCCCTCCCAGTGCCCAGGGACGGCACGGTCGTCTGCCTCGGCGGGCCGCTCGCTGATCAGGACCTCCGGGCTGACGTGGGCCCATGCCTTCTGGCCGGCCCGGCCACGCGGGACGCGCAGAGCTCGTCCGGTGCGCAGGCAGGCCACCAGCTCGCGCTTGAGGGCTCCCCGGGCTTGGACGTAGAGGGCCTGGTAGATCGCCTCGTGGCTGACCCGCATGGACTCATCATCGGGGAAATCGAGGACCAGGCGCTTGGATATCTGTTCGGGGCTCCATCCCTTCACCCAGCGGCGGTCGGCGCGATGGGGGTGGCGTCCGGTCCGCGGTGTAAATAGACGACGGGCGTAGGTTCCTTCCACCACCTGCGAAGCAGAGGAAGGAGACCTACACCCGTGTCCACACGAGTATCACCGATCGAGCGCATCCGCGCCGAGATAGACGACCTGTTCGGCTCCGAGCGGGAGCTGGGCGAAGTGCTGGAGGAGGTGGCCCGGCTCGGGGTGCGCCTGTTGATGCAGACCGCCATCGAGGCGGAGGTCACCGAGTTTCTGGGCCGGGAGCGCTACAGCCACGGCGAACGAGTCCGCTCCGGCAGCCGTAACGGGCACTGCCCGACCACGGTCAAGACCACAGCCGGGCCGGTGAAGATCGACCGGCCGAAGCTGCGAGGCACCGACGAGGCGTTCGCGTCCCGGCTGCTCGGCGTCGGCGTGTGTCGCACCAACGCCCTCGAGAGCCTGGTCATCGCCGGGTTCGTCCGGGGCCTGTCGGTCCGCGACGTGGAGGCCAGCCTGGCCGACGCCCTGGGAGCGGAGGCCGCCCTGTCCAAGTCCACCGTCAGCCGGATCTGCGAGGCGATCAAGGACGAGCTCGACACCTGGAAGGCCCGGGACCTGTCTGACGTGGCGCTCGAATACCTCTTCCTCGACGGCAGCCACTTCCGCATGCACGAAGGCGCCCGCGCCGAGCCGGTGCTCGCCGCCTGGGGGATCACCACCGAGGGCCGCCCAGTGCTCGTCGGCCTCGATGCCGGTGCCAGCGAGTCCACCGACGCCTGGAAGGCCTTCCTCGAGCACATGGTCGCCCGAGGGCTGCGAGCCCCGCTGCTAGTCGTCTCCGACGGCGCCCCCGGCCTGATCGGGGCGGTCGAGCTGGTCTTCCCCCACAGTCTGCGCCAGCGCTGTGCCATCCACCGAGCGAGGAACATCCTGGCCAAGGTCCCCGTCGAGCACCAGGCCGAGGTCAAGGCCGCCTACTGGGCCATCTTCGACCCCACCGGCGAACCGCCCGGCGAGCGCTCGATAGCCGTCGCCCGAGCCCGAGCAGCGGACTTCTCCGCCACCTTCGGCCGGCGCTTCCCCTCCGCGGTCGCCTGCTTGAACGACGACCTGACCAGCCTGTTCGCCTACCTGCGCTTCCCCCTCGAGCATCACAAGCGGATCCGCCACTCGAACTTCATCGAGCGCACCTTCGGCGAAACCCGCCGGCGGGTCAAAGTCATCGGCCGGCTCCCAGGTGAACGCTCCTGCCTCGGCCTGGTCTGGGCCGTTCTCGACCGGGCCAGCCGCGGCTGGCGCGGCGTCACCATGACCCCCGCCACGGTCCGCCAACTCCAAGAACTACGCCGCCAGCTCCTCCACCCCGACACCCCCAAACAGGCTGACACCAACATCGACGAAACCATCACAGCCGCCGCGTAACATCATCACCAGGAACCTGCGTCCGTCACCGATTTTCCACCGGAGATGGACGCCACCCGATGGGGTTTGTTCCTGCCGGCCCACACAGGGCCCCGTGGGCCGACGGCGCGACCGCCGGGGGACTCGACCTGCCCCGACAGGCGCTCCTGGACATAGCCGCGGAGCCGGTCGTTCCTGGCCAGTTTGGCCACCTTGGGCCTCCGCGCCCGCCGCTCGGCGTGCCACTGCGCCACTGAAGCCCGGTAGTCGGGCGGGTACACCCTGGACGACGCGTTGCGGCGCAGCTCCCGGCTGATGGTGGAGGGGGCCCGGCCCAACCGACGGGCCATCTCGCGGACACCGACGTGCTGGGACCGCCATATGGCGAGGTCCTCGCGCTCGGCAAAGGACAAGTAACGACCTGGCACGCTCGGGGAGAGGCGAGGGTTCACCCCACCAGCGTGGCGGAACCACCGGAACCCAACGGGGGATGATACGCCCGCCTCGGCTGCAGCATCCTCGGTCTTCGCCCCCAGGGCGATCGCTGCCCAGAACCGGGCCCGGTCTTCCCGCCCCGCCACCGGCGGTCGCCCGGGGGACGGGATCTGCCCCCTGTAAGCCCGGACTTCTTTCTGCCGGTTCCTCCCGCGCACCGCGCACCTCCATCGTCGAGGTGTTGCGACGACCAGTTGAGTCCACCCTGTCTTTGCCCGTCTGTCATAGCACCGACAGCTGAGCGACGGGCGGCCAGGAGCGCAGCTAAAGCCGCTCGGTCACCACGAGACTTTGGCTCTGCCAACTTTTCGCGCCCGAGCACTTCCCGGGCGGCTCGGGCCGCGTCGATGGAATCGGACTTGGCCCCAGCTCTGCGCGGTGCCCGGTGGGGCCGGTCGAACTCGATCACTCGCTCTCCGGCCTCGGACAGGTAATGAGCAAGCCCCGCCCCATAACCCCCGGTCCCTTCTACCGCCCAGGCGCGCCTGGAACCGAGGCCTCTTGCCAGCTCTATGAGCCCAAGGTAACCAATGGGAGCGGCGGCCGCCGTCATCTCGCCGAGCAGGGCCCCGGTCCGAGCGTCAATGACAGCTGCCGAGTGCGTGTGCTTGTGGGTGTCCACGCCCACCACGACGTCGACTTGATCTGCCAGCATGGTCATGCGTCTTCTCCTTCCCGAGAGGAACGTGTGTTGGTTCCGGTCCGGCAGGAGGCGGCACGACTGTGATGGGACACACCGAGCCCACTCGGTGGTCAAGCTCCTGATCAGGCCAGCATCTCCGACCGGGCCGGGGCCGGCGGCTACAGGCGGACATGTCCCCAGCAAGGCACTGAGCCAGTCAGAATTTGGGTCACGCTCGCAGCCACCGGGTACCAGCCCAGCACGGCCAAACAGCCGCAAGCGTGATTTTCACAGTCAGTATTTTCCCTCGGCCACCTCTTTCAACATGTCGATGTCGAGGGCCTGGTCGGCCACGATCTTCTTCAGGCGCTGGTTCTCCTTCTCCAGCTCCTTCAGCCTCTTGGCGTCGTCGGCCTTCATGCCTTGCTCGTATGTCAAGCGGCCGCCATCAGAACCTCGGCCATTGCCTTCGAGTCGGCCATGAGTTGGCGGAAGACCGCATTGGTGATGTGGCGTTTCAAGATCCGCATGGTCTCAGTCTTCGATTTCCCCCGCGCAGTAGCTCTTTGCACGAGCTCACGTGCCGGCGGGTGCCAGCGCAGCTGAGTGACGGCGATGCGGTGGATCGCCGTGTTCAGCTGTCGGTTCCCCATTCGGGACAAACGGTGCCGTTGGTTGTTGGCGGACCAGACCGGGACTGGGGCGGTCCCGCAATAGGCTGCGTACGCGTCCCGGGACTTGAACCTTGTCGCGCCACCCGTCTCGCCGACGATCTTTGCGGCGGTAAGGGCGGCACAACCCACGATTCCCAGGAGGCCGGGGGAGCGCTTAGCGGTGAGCTCGGCTACCTCCCGCTCGACCTCGTTCTCCCGTTGAAGGCTTCTGTGGATATCTTGAGCCATCTCGAGAGCGATCACAGCGATGGTCCCATGCATGGCTCTCAGGGCCTCGATCACTGCCTCGATGCCCTTGTTGGTCGTAAGCGCCGACCGAGGCGGGTCCCAGTCCCGGTCGAGGTCGAGCAAGTGCGAACGGAGCCGGCTTGTTGTCGCCACGCGCCTGGCGATCAGTACTTCCCGGTGCGTGACCAGCAAGCGTGCCTCACGCTTGTCCATGGCCATGTAAAGCTCCCCACGTATGGCCAACCGTCGTCCCCACTG
>JAJZBS010000138.1 GCA_021851885.1 Actinomycetes bacterium
ACTTTTTGAGGTGCGAGTGACCAGCAAGAACGCCATATATCCGGTCTACAAGGTTCCTGCTGGAGTCTGCGAAGGTGATTCAAAAGGGGATAGTGGGCCGGTTCGCGCACCGACCCCTATGGTGGAGAGGACGGCACCGGATACGAACCAAAGTCCGAGTCTCGCCGGCCGCTCCATCCGGCTCGGCAGACGCAAGTTTAGCTCGCCGACCTGCCGAAATGAAGTCCTGGCTGCGATGACTGCGCTCTACGTGCGACACGAGGGGCGGGAGGTCTTCACGGTTCGAGAGGTCTATGCAGAGATGGTCGCTCGAGGTACCGCGTACGTCGAGTCGACTGCGTACATCACGATGCAGCGAATGAAAGAGCCGGCCGTGCGCCCGCCGTACGAACGCCTGGAGCGAGTGGGTCGCGAAGGGTTCCGACTCCGGCCAGCCGCCAGCTGAGACGGCGGCATTGGTACCTGGGACTGTTCTCAGATTTAGGCGCCCAGTGCAGACCCTGATCCGGGAAGTTGCGCAGCCTACGCCGCGACCCGCGGCGGGAGCGGCACGCCGTCCTCCACCGCTTGCCACAGCTCGTTCTCGACCCAGAAGCGGTACAGGAACTCAGAGAACGAGTCAGCACATACCTCGAGGTCGCTCCTCCCGTCGATCGACACCGTTGGAGGCGGTGGAGGCTCTTCCGCTGAAAGCTCGAAGCCGAATGGCTCGATCGTCGTCACCATGGCTTCGTTGCCAGCGGCATCGGCGTACAGCAACCAGTGACGGCACCACTGCTGGTCCGAGAGCACGTGCATGAGGTAGCCGCCCTCGATCGTGGTCGGCACCCGGAAGTTACCGAGATCGAGATAGCACGCCGTGGCACTCCGGATTCGTCGTTGGAGGTCGGAGCCAGCAGCGAAGGAGAGCAGTGATGCCGACAACTGGAGCCCGCCAGAGATTGCCTCTAGAGAGCCGATACTCAACGGCCGGCTCTGCCCACCGTCCGTCCGGTCGATGCTCCATTCCGGCTTCTCGTCCTCTTCTTCGAGCCGGGCCAGATCTTTGTCGGTAGCCGGGACGCGTGGCTGAGCATCGAGATCGAAGCCTGCGTAAGTGCCTCCCTGACCCGAACGATATCCAGGGATGTTTGGCAACCACCAAGTTCTCGGCAGCGCGGCCCATGGGTGGCTCGCCCTCGATGAGTCTCTCAAGGCGTCACCCCCTCGGTATGAATAATCAGTTCGAGAGCCTTCAACGTGGTCATCGGCCCATCTGGCCACCGCGGAGCGCGGCAGTCAGCGCAGGGCGAAATCGAGCAAGAGAAGACTGGCTCTCGAACGATGGCCGACCTTTGATGAAGGACCGAGAGATGATGACCGCGAACAGCTTGTTCGCGGCGACTCCGAACCCCGCGAATGAGGAGCCTGAGCCAGGTCCGGCGGCTCCGGCGACACGTTCCGCCGTTTTGGCGTCGGGAGCTTCGCCGATCCACACGAGCATCATCTGCGCTGACGCTTCAGGCATCTCGGCACTAGGTACGCCTCGTAGACTCACGCAACCGTTGAACGAGTCCAGAAGCTTGTCGAGATTCTTGGGCGGTTTGTAGCGGAGCCACACTTTCGGCAGCGTTGTCCCCGTGGTTGGTTCACCCAGCTCCCAATGGTTGTCGGACAGCCCGGCGCTGAGCGCTGCCGCGATCATCAGGAGATCAGCCGACGACGCATAATGCGCACCTTCCGACCGCACCAACCCCGTACCTGAGCTGGTCTCGACTTCCCGATAGCCCCACTCTGCAAGATCGCTCGGAGGGTTCCGTCCGAATCGTTCAAGCACCTCGGCTGTTGCAGGCGTCGCTGCCTCTGCCGCCTCCATGAAAGCGCCGAGCGCGTCGCCGTCCAGCTTCTGCACGACATAGGCATCGATTGCACTTGCCCAGCTCAGATCTCGCCAGTCAATCCGCCCGCGATCGACGATCGAAAGCGCAAACACACCGCGCCGGACAAGCTCATGATTGCGGGACCGCAGAGACAGGGCCGCCGCTCGACGCGCGAAGTGGAGGAGCGTGTATAAGTCGTCCATCGTGAGCAGGGCGCGGAGGCCCTCCCGAGCGGCAGGGTCGAGTGTTGCATATCGCTCGACGAGCGAGCCAACGACATCGTCGGTGACGCATGGCACCGGTTGCAGTAGCTCGAGCTCTTGAGACCCCCGGTAGCTCACACCGGACAGAGGAGATGAGCCAGTCACCTGAGCCCGATGTCGCTGCTCTGCGACGCGGGCCGCCGCCATCTCAGTTCCGATGACTACCTCGCCGCCGTCCATACGCCAGCGTACCTAGCGGGCCTGGACCGAGCCTCAATGCGAACCGCGAGTGGTTCGTATGCTCACAAACGTGCCGAACAAAACGGCAGGTCAGGGGACCGGGTGGACCTACGTAGAGAGTTCTCAAACTCTTGCTCGTCTGCAAAGCCCCTGGTAAAGCGCCTACTTCGACGGGTTCCGAAGGGCGTCGGAGCCGCTCAGGAGTCCTCGGTGACGGTGTTTGAGGATGCGCGGGGTCCGAACGTGCGGGTGCTGCGGCAGGTTCAGCGGCGGCTCGCCTCGGCCGAGCTGGCGACGTTGATCGCCGAGTATGAGGCCGGTGCTCGTGTCGGTGAGCTGGCGAAGGTCTACCGGCTTCATCGCACGACGGTCGCGAGGCACGTCGCCGGTGCGGGCAAGACTCGGCCGGTCATGACCGAGGCGCAGATTGACGAGGCGGTTGTCCTGTACCGAGATGGGTGGACGCTGCACAACGTCGGTCAGCACTTGGGCGTGGCGGATCAGACGATCCGGCGGGTGCTGGTGGAGCGAGAGGTCAGGATCAGGCCGGGCGGGCGCCGGAAGGTCGCGGCGGTCGCGTGACAAACCCCCCTTCGGATGTTCTGACGTGAAACACAACCGTGAGTGGTGCGCGCTGGGCGCGTCGCGTCCCTCCCGCCGCTCGCGGCGGGTTCGGGCCGAAGGCCCGAGAGCCTTGATCTGGGGAGCGTCAGGCTGCGGGTGGGCGGATGGTCGCTGCTTTGTCGGACTCGATGGTGACGTCCCAGCCGAGGGCTCGCAGGTCGGCGAGCTTGCGTCGGGCCAGGGCGTCGGGACTGCGGCGGCGGTCGAAGTAGTCGCTGCCGAGCTCGTTGAAGGTCACCTCTGGGCTGGAGAGGATGTGCCAGCAAGCCACGAGGATCGAATGGCCGACGGCCTTGCGGGCCCGTCGCTTGCCTCGATGGGTCGCGATCCGGCGATACCGCGCGGCGAGGTAGGTGTCCTTGGACTGCGCTGCGGACATCGCGGAGGTGGCGAGGACTCGTCCGAGCCAGGTGTCGCCCTTTCGGGCGGTGCCATGTTTGGACTTGCCGGCGGACTCGTGTTGGCCGGGGCACATCCCTGCCCAGGATGCGAGATGGCCGGCGGTGGGGAACCGGGTCATGTCGACGCCGATCTCGCCGATGATCGCCTCCGCGGCCCGTTTGTCGACACCCGGGATCGTGGTGAGGCGGTCCCGGGCGTCAGCGAAAGGGGCGATCAGCCGGTCGATCTCCTCGCTCAAGCGACCCACCGAGGCATCCAGGCTGTCGAGTTGGTCGAGGACCTCTGCGACGAGCAGGGCGTGATGGGCGTCGAAGCGTCCCTCGAGCGCCTGGCGCAGGAGGGGGATCTTCTTGCGCAACGTCCCCTTCGCGAGCTCGGCGAGCACCTCGGGATCCCTGGAGCCAGCAGCGAGCCCGGCGAGCATCGCCCGTCCCGACACCCCGAGCGGGTCCGACGCCACGCTCGACAGCTTGATCCCGGCGTCTTGGAGGATCTTGTCGAGACGCTGCGCCTCCCGGGTGCGTTCCTCCATCCGGCTGCGCCGGAACCGGGTGAGGTCGCGTATGGTCCGTATCGGCTTGTCGGGCACGAAGCTCGGGCGGACGAGGCCGACCTCGACGAGACGAGCGATCCACTCGGCGTCGGCGACGTCGGTCTTACGGCCGGGGACGTTGTGCATGTGCCGGGCGTTGAGCAGCCAGGTCTCCATGGCGTCTTCGAGCACGTAGAACACCGGCTTCCAATACACACCGGTGGCCTCCATGCCCACCCGGCTCACCCCGTGCGCCACCAGCCAGTCCCGCAAGGCGAGCAGGTCCGCGGTGTAGGTGGCGAACTCGGCGACCTCCGAGACCCGCTCACCGTCCCCACCGGGGAACCGCACGCACGCCACGACCATCGACTTGTGCACGTCGATCCCCGCAGCACGTTCAACCATGACATCCAAGGCGACCACGCTCCTCTCCGCGAGTTGGGACGTGACCTGCCGGGGGGCACCGCGTCAAGAAGTCTGACGTCCGCGCTCGAAGCGACAATCACCGGTGCTCGGGACCCCCACGCCACGCTGAGCCACGGGCTCTCTCGCACCAAGAAGAACCGGCGTCGGCGGCAGACCACCCCACAACGTTTCCCCAACCACCAGGTGGGCCGCCAGGCCCCCCCACGCTGAGCCGAGGATGCGTTTGGGGGTATCTAGCTGACGCATCGGTTTACCTGGCCGCACGGCAGAATCGGAGCGTCACCGGCCGTGAGCGAGCGGCAGTGCGGGAGTCATGACACGGTGCTGGCGTTGCGGGCTATCCAGTCTTTGATGTCGGTAACGAGTTGTGGGTCAACGTGCTGCGGGGCGGCTAGTTCGGCAGGGTTGGAGGGACCGCTGCCGGAAAGGAAGAAGTGGTTGTCGGCGGGGTAGGTGCGGACCGTGACATTGGGGCGAGCGCGGAGCCCGGTCTGCCAGCGGGCGAGGTCGTCCGCGATGGTGGCTTGGTAGTCGCGCTCGCCTTGGCAGATGAGGATCGGCTGGTCGAGTGCGGCGGTGGTGGCTACGGGGTCGTAGCTGCGGAGGTCGAGCCAGTAAGGCGCGGGGACGCCGAAGGGCAGTTGGTCGTCGGGGGTGTCAGTGGACAGGTCCGGGCTGTCAACCTGCTCGGCTTGGGCGGTCATGGCGTCGATCGTGGGTTGGACGGTGGCGGCCGTGGCGAGGTCGAGGGAGGCGAGGTAGCGGACCTGGCGCACGGCGGGCCCATTGCAGCGGCTCGGTGCCTCCGGCGAGGATGATGAGCCCGGCGACGGATCGGTCGGCGGTGGCGATTCGGGGGGCGATGGTGCCGCCGAGGCTGTGACCCGCGAGGAGCCAATATTCGCTCGGGAGCGATCGCCGAGTGTTCCCGCAGGAGGCCGATGGCGGCAAGCGCGTGTGGTAGGTACTCGTCGGCGACGGTGAAATCGCGGTTGGCTTTGACTTGCTCGGGGTGGGCGTGGGTGATCTTGGCGAAGCGCAGGACGGCGATGCCTTGGCTGGCGAGGCCCCAGGCAAGGTCCTTGAGCGGCTTGCTCTTGCCGATCGTGGTGTCGCGGTCGACCGGCCCTGACCCGCCGAGCAGTACGAGCGCGGGCAGGGGGCTCGTGGTCTTGGGCAGGGTGAGCGTTCCCGGCACGGCCAGCGGCCCATCGCCGAGAGTTACGTCTTGCTCATCGAAGCGGTCCGGGTCGGCGTAAGGCGGCGGCTCCCACGGCACGGGCGGCTCGGAGCCGTCCGCTGGTAGAAGCTGGAGTCCGGTCAGCTCGCCGGTGGTGGTGAGCGACACCCGGAGCGTCAGTTCGCCACGGTCGAAGTGAACGGGGACCGTGACCACGGTGTCCTGCTCGGCGGGTTCGCTGGCGGGGATGCCGACCGTGCGGACCGGGCCGAGCTGCGCCACCTCGGCATCCCACGCGGCCTTCAGAACATCGGCGGTGACCATCGGCTGCAAGCTCGGCGCGAAGCGGTCACGGATGTCGGCGAACCGTCTCGCTCGGGCGAGGTCGAGGATCGTCAGGGCGACGGCCTGCGCCCCGGTGGTGGAGGTCACGGGCTCTCCTTCTTGTTCGTCTTGCGGGCTCTGCGCCGTGGTGGTGGCTGGTCGGGCTCGTCGGGTAGATCGTGGTGGGTCTCGGGCGCGGGGAGCAGGACGGTGTAGAGCACCCGCCGTTTGCGGTCGCCATCGGGGGCGTTGGCGAGGCGGGGCTGGGTGATCGCGGTGAACTCCCGCAGGTAGTCGGTCAGCGCGGCCTCATCTGGAGTGTCCCGGTCTGGCCTCCGATGGCAGGAAGAGAACAACGACGATCGCCGCTACGAGCGACACCCCGGCCGCGATGGGGAGGGCCGCGTGCAGGCCCGAGGCGAAGGCCACCCGCACGGCCTCGAGCACTCGGCTGCGAAGCGACGGGCTGAGGCGCTGAGCCAGGCTGAGCGCCTTCGTGAACGACGTCGGTCCTGGCCGGACCCGGGCGGCTCGTGCAAGGGTGCCGAGACGGGCGGCTATGACGCTCGTGAGCACGCTGCCCACCACCGCTATCCCGAGCGCACCTCCCACCTGCTCGGCGGTCGAGTTGGCAGCCGAGCCCACCGCCACCTTCTCGGGTGGAAGGGCGCCGAGCACCGCCTCGATGATCGGTGGGAGCACGAAGCCGAAGCCGAAGCCGAAGGGAACGAGCGCTTGGGCCACATGGGTGTACCCCGAGGACGAGGAGCTCACCGAGAGCCACGCGCTTCCCGCTGCGAGCAGGAGCAGGCCGATGGTGGCCGTCGCCTTCCCCCCGATGCGGCGTGAGATCACGTCGGAGAGGGGCGCTGCCACCAAGATGGTGGCGGCCGCCGGCAGGATGCGAAGGCCGGCAGCCAGCGGGGAGTAGCCGAGGACGAGCTGGAGGTAGAGCGTGAGCACGAACAGCACGGAGAAGACCGTGAAGAACGAGAGGACCGAGACCACCGAGGCCAGAGCGAACCTCCGGTCCCGGTAGAGCGAGAGCAACAGCATCGGGTGATCGGAGCGTCTCTCGACGAAGACGAAGGCCACGAGCGCGACCACAGCGCCCGCCAGGCTGGCCAGGGTCGCGACAGAGGACCAGCCGAGGCTGGGAGCCTCGATGATCCCCCAGAGACCCAATGCGAGCC
>JAJZBS010000139.1 GCA_021851885.1 Actinomycetes bacterium
GTGCTGCGCGACGGGCGCATCGTCGAGCGGGGCCGCCACGCGGACCTGCTCGCGGCAGGCGGGCTCTACTCGGAGCTCTATGCGACGCAGTTCGCGGAGCCTGGGGAAGGCCCCACCGACACAGACTCCACCGGCGGCGACGCTGCCGACGACCCTGCCGAAGCCGGCGCTGGCGACGACGCCCATCCCGACACAGCCGGGGACGGCCCCGGCCCTACATCCTCCACGACCAGCTCCGTCGTGCCGTAACGAGGGATCGTGGAGCCACGCGACGACAGGGGAGCCGCGAGGAGACCCGCAGCGGGCCGTCGCCGTCTGGCCGAGGTGCCGGCGCGGCGGGTGGTCGCAGCGCTGTGCGCCTCGTCGTCGCTGCTCGCAGCCGGGGTGGCCGGCACGACTGGTGTGGCGATCGCCGGTGGGGCTGGCGCCACCACCGGGACGCGTGCGGCCCATGTGGCCCATGTGGCCCGCGCTCCGGTGGCGGTCGGGGCGAGCCCCGCCACCGGCCGCGGTCGGGCGATCGGGCCCGCTCCGGCCTTTGTGGCCCACGTCGTGGTCTCCCTCGACCTCGGCACGCGGGCGGCCGGCGTGCGCGTGGTCACCTCGTGGCTCGAGTCTCGGCGGCTCCGCCCCGTCGTGCGCGGCACGCTCGTCGACGTCACCGCGCCGTCGCGCGTCGTCGCCCGGGCCTTGCACGTCTGATTCTCGTCCTACCGGGACCGTGCCGCCAGTGCCGCCGGTGCCGCCGGTGGCGCAGATGCCGTGTACGCGTCGGGACCGCCGGTCCTCCCAACCGTCGTCGCGGCACACGTCGCCGGGACCCTTGGGCTCAGCGACGCCCCGCTCGGCTCGACGGCGACGGTCGCGGTGACCGCGCTCGCCCCGAGCCTGCCGAGCGACATCGCCGCCTACGACAGCTGCTTCGGGCTCCCCGATGCGAGCTACGCGGTCGACGCGGTCGACGGCGGCGCGACGGTGAGCGGGACCGATCCCTACTTCGAGCCGGACCTCGACATCGAGCAGGTCCAGACCCAGGCCGCGGCGGCCGACGTCGTCTAGGAGAGTCCTGAAGTAGAGGTGGTCCAGCGGCCAGTCGACCCGCCGGATGGCGTGGAGCACGCTCACAGGGGTCATCGGGAGTTGCCCTGGGAGCCGATCCGCCCCCCGCACTCCCCGGTACCCGGTTCCCCCCCGGTGTTTCGGGGGTTCTCGGGGCGTGACGGAGTGGCGAGGGACGAGGTGTTCGAGGTGGCCGGGGTTCTTGGTCACCTCACGGTGGCGCTGCGGCCCACTTGCCGCCGGCTCTCGTCACCCCGAGAGTCGAGAGGCGGCCCCAGTTGATCGCCGCAGCACGGGTGTCGGCGTCGGTCGCGATGCGGACGATGCCCCGGACGCGGGCTCGTCGTCCTCCCCATGCCCGGCGCACGAAGTGGGCGATCTTGCGCTCCACCTTGGGCCGGGTGCCGGTGTAGGCCTCCTGCCATTCGGGGTCGCGCTGTGCGGCCTTGTGGGACTGGAGGATGTCCTCATGGGCGTGGACCGTGACGGTGCGCCCTGAGGTCGAGGTGGTGCACGACGCCCGCAGCGGGCAGCCGGTGCACTGCACGGCGAAGTCGGCGAGACCTGAGCCGTCCTTGGTGGTGCGGATGGCGGCAACTTTGCCGGCGGGACAGGTGACCTGGCCGGCCCCGAGGTCCACGGTGAAGTCGTCCTTGGCGAAGCGCCCCTCTCGCCCGGTTGCGGGGGCCACCTTCGCCTTCACGTCCTCGTAGCCGGCATCTTCGAGCCGGGAGAGGGTCTCGGCGGTCCCATAGGCGCAGTCGCCCATCACCGTCGGCTTCACCTCGTCGGTGGCGTGCTCCGCGAGCAGGTCCTCGACGGGGGTCGCATCGTGGGTGTTGGCCGGCGTGACGATCACCTCGTCGATCAGCTCGGCGTCGGGGTCGACCGACAGGTGCGCCTTGTAGCCGTCGAAGCGGCGGTTGTGGGACTTGTGCCCGTGGCGGGCCTCGACATCGACCGTCGAGATGATCCGGTCCTTCGCGACACGCCGGGCGATCCGGAAGATCCCGTCGTCACCTTGCTCGACGTCTTGGCCGGCCACGGTCGCCACGAGCTGCGCCGCGTCGGCGACGACGCCGTGGAGCTCCTCTTCGTCGAGGACACCGAGGGCTGCGAGGCAGTCCCGGACGAGGGCGTCGACGAGTGCCTCGCGGGCCGCGTCGTCGTCCCAGTCACAGCTCGGCTTGCCCGGACCTTTGTAGTCGTCGTCGCGGGTGAGCACCGAGCGCACCTTCTCCGCCAGGACCGAGTTGTCCCGGTCGAGCATCGACAGGAGCTTTCGGATCGCCGAGCGCAGCTGGGTGATCGTGTCCTGGGTCGCGACGGCGTCGTAGATCGGCGTCGAGTCGAGCACCCGCACCCGGTTGCCGAGCACACCCGCCTCGGCTGCTGCTTGCTTGGTGTCCTCGAACAGCCGGCGAGGCCGGCCCGAGCCCCGCAGGCGGTTGCGCAAGCCGACGAGGGTCGTCGGGTGGAACGACTGTGCACCCGCATCCACCCCGCAAGCTGCCTGCCAGGCAAGATCGCGCTCGAGGCGGTCGCAGGCCTCTTGGTCGGACAGGCCCTCGTGGGACTGGAGCAGCATCACCGTGGCGAGCACCCTGGCAGGGATCGTCGGGCGTCCGAGCCTCGAGGACTTGTAGAGATCGGCGAAGTAGTCATCGCCGAACATCGCCCCGCCGTGCTCGGCCAACAGCAGGTAGATCCCCCGAAGCCGGTCACCGAGCAGGCTCCGGGGATCCCCGAAGCGGGGCTGGACATCCGACCGACCGAGCGCCATGACCAATTCTCGCCCACCCGCCCGAAGATCGCGAATCGAGCGGCGACTACTTCAGTGGCCTCCTAGCCGAGGCGCTGGCGGCCAATCCCTCCGCAGCCACGACGTTCGACCAGTTGGACGCAGCCAATCGCTACGCCATCGTCTACCGGCTCAACACCGTAAAGAGCCCGGCGACCCGGGACCGCAAGCTTGCCGAGTACGTCGACATGCTTGCCCGCGGCGAATCCGTCCATCCCCGCAAGCCCCGGAAGGATCGGCAGTGACTCCTCCAATCGCGCCCGACGCCGACGGCACGCCGTCCGGCGGGTCGGCGATGCCGTAGATCGTCACCCGGAGTGGCGATGGGGGGTGTACACACCCCGTCGATCGGCGTGCGCGGCGCCCGCTTTGGCGCCGCGCGCCGCGGAGCCCGATCGGATGATCTGAGCGCCCGTTTCGCGTCAAGCCTGGTGCAGACCGAGCACGCCGAATCGGCGATAGGCGTGCAGGCTCGCCGCGGCAGTTCGCTGCTGGACGCGTCCAGATCGTTGCCCTGGCGAGGTGCTGGGCGGGGGGACCTACGATGTCACTCTCATCCACGGGGCGACGCGCAGTCGGCTCGACCAGCTGCCTCCATCCGCCGACCGCGCCAGCCCGCCGCGAGCAGCGCGAGCAGCCTTTGCGCGCCCGGCCGAACGGTAGGTCCGCCCACCCGGCGGGCGATGTGCCTCGTGGAGCACAGCCAGGTCGTCGGCGAGTGTGTGCCTCACGGAGCACATTAGAAGTACAATGCGTCGTGTGCCTGTTGAGGCACAACCTAGGATACAACGTGAGTGTGCCTGTGGAGGCACAGCGAGCTGGAGAGCGTTGGTATGCAGCAGTGGACCATCCGGTCAGCCGAGGACTTCGGTAGGAGCATCGCCGAGATCCGCCACGCCCGGGGCCTCACCCAGGGTGACCTGGCCGCCCAGGGGGGCATCTCCCGCCACTGGCTGGCCAAGCTCGAAGCGGGCCACTCCACCCCCGTGCTCGAGCACCTCCTCCGCCTCACCCGCCGGCTTGGCGCCACCATCACCGTCACCTTCGACGCCAGAGCTCCGGAGGGACGCTGATGGCCAAACGCCACACTCTCGGCGTGTGGCTCTACGGGCTGCGCATGGCCGAGCTGACCACCACCGGGCCGGGCGACGTTACCCTGGCCTACGGTCCCGAGGCGATCGAAGCATGGCCGGGCAACACGCCGCTCCTGTCGTGCTCGCTGCCCTTGGGGGCCAAGCGCCAGAAGGCCGGCGTGTACTTCAAGGGGATGCTGCCCGAAGGCCAGCACCTCCAGGCGCTCGCCGCCCAGGCCAAGGTCGCGACCGTCGACATTTTCGGCTTGCTGGCCCGCTACGGCCGCGACGTCGCCGGTGCCGCCGTGATCGCCGCGACAGACCCGGGCGAACGGCCCGGCCGGTTCGAGCTGTACGACGCCGACAGCCTGGCCGACGAGGTGGCCAACCTGGAAGACCATCCACTCGGCGTCCACGACGACAGCGAGCTGTCCATCGCCGGCCTGCAGAACAAGCTGCTCCTCATCGCTGACGGTGGCCGGTGGGGCCGCCCGGTCGGCGGCAGGCCGTCCACCCACATCCTCAAAGTCGAGGATCGCCGCTTCCCCGGGCTGGTCACCATGGAGGCCGCCTGCATGCGCCTGGCCCGGGCCGTCGGTCTCACCACCGTCGATGTGACCCTCGAGACCATCGCCGGGCTGCCCTGCATCATCGTCCCACGGTTCGACCGGCGCATTGAGCGTGACGGAACGGTCGTGCGGGTACATCAGGAGGACGCCTGCCAGGCCCTCGGCCGTGACCCTGAAGCCAACCGGGGCAAAGGCAAATACGAGGCGGCTGGCGGCCCGGCGTTGGCCGAGATCGCCGGCGTCCTCGACCGGTGGGCGGCGGAGCCCATCGTCGAGCTGGAACGCCTCGTCGCCGCCGTCACCTTCAACGTGGTCATCGGCAACGCCGACGCGCACGGTAAGAACCTCAGCATCATGCACACCGCGCCCGGCGTGGTCTCCCTCGCTCCCCTCTACGACACGGTGCCGACCGTCATGTGGTCCGAGCTGCCCGACCGGGCCGCCATGCGCATCAACGCCAAGGCCTCCCTCCCGGCCGTCACCCTCGACGACATCGCGGCCGAAGCGGCCCGATGGCCCCTCCTGGAAGCCAGGGCACGCGAGATCGCAGTCGACACCACCAAGGACGTCCTAGTCGCCCTCGACAGCCGAGACGTGCCCGAACGCCTCGGCGAGATCATCCGCGACCGTGCCCAGAGCCTCCTCAACTCGTGACAACAGGCCGTAATGCCGGATGTAACTGGCTTATGGGTCGTCGGGGTAACTGCACACAGCCGCGCCACCGAACAGCCCATCCCCGTCTGGCGGTCGTCCAGCCCGCTCAGACTCGATGCCGAGCCGATAGACGGCTACGGGCACCCCTTCGATCGTCGGCGCGACACGCCGAATGCCCGCACCGGACGACGACGCCGAATGCCGCGCATCCGGACCCTCGAGGTCGCCCAGATCGGCACGTATGGCGTCTCCTCGTGACGCGCCGGCGGCGGTCCATCCCGGCAGCCGACGTCGTGGTCGCCGGCAGTTCAGGTGGTCGCCAGCTCGGTCAGAGTCGGCGGATCTCGAAGCGTCCGTCGAGTTGCGCGGCGAGGGCCGCCATGTCGCCTGGGTCCGAGGTGAGGATCTCCACCGGACCCCCCCGGACAGCGGCGTGCTCGGCTGCTACGGCCACGCATGCATCCACTACCGAGGCTGCAGCTACCGAGGCGCGCAGCTCGGCGGCCCGGTCGGCGCCGTGGCGGTCCAAGGCGGCGTCGTCGGGAACGAGCCGGTTGGCAGACCCAGCAGGACGGGCGCGGCGGTCCCAGCCGGCCTCGACCCTGACCGCGCTGGGCACGACCGAGCCGCCGTCGGCGGCTGCCAGCGCCTCGATCACCTGGCGGCGCTCGGCCTGGGGGCCCCGGAGCAGGGCGCTGGCGGCCTGGTTGTCCAACACGAGGTGACGACCGACGGGTCGGCGGTGGGCCATCAGGCGCTGCGTCTGCCCACGCCGGCCGCCAGCAGCTCGACGTAGGCGAGGACGTCGTCGACGGTGTCATCGAGGGCGGTCAACGCCCAGTCGGGCTCGCGGCGCTCGATCTCGGCGGCGACCTCGTCGACCAGGCCCGGCTCGGTCGCTGCGGGGTGGTCGGTGCCCGACACCCGTCGCTTGGCCACCTCCGCAAGCCTCGGCATGTCGTCGGGGAACGTAGCGAAGTGCGCGTTGAACGCCGCCTGGCGGGCGAAGCCACGGATCCGTTCGGCGAGCGCCTCCCGGGTGGCAGCACTCACCGAGGAGTCCATGCCCAGCTCGGTGGCAATGGACAGCGCGTGGTGGAGAGCCTTGGGCAAGCGCAGCGACGTCGCCTGCAGCGGTCCGTCCTCGCCCAGGGCACCGAGCGCCTCGAACAGCTCCTCGATCGTCGCGCCCACCGGCCAACCTCCTCAGGTCTATGCGGTACATACTGTACCGCGCTGCAGATGCGTTGGCTCGGGCAGCGGACCGCTCCTCTGCCTCCCGGGCAAGCGCCTGACGCCAATGCATCCCCGCCCCGTAGCGAGCCGCAGCAGCAGAGCGCAGAACGTTGCGCCAGAACCACACCCGTCACAGGCGACCCACGAGCGCCGATCGGCACGTCGGGAGCGCCTGTGGGATGCCCGACGCCACCCCAGCAATTCGACGCGGGGGGAGGTCCAACCGCCGTCCGCGCCGGAGGGACCCTTGACGACGGGCGTGGGGGAGCCGGGGCGGGCCGACGTTGGGGGGTGGCGCCTCACGGGTGGTCAGGGTGCCCCCACGGGCCTCGCTGAGCTCGCGTGCGCCCGAGGCGGGGCTCCGCCGCTGGTCCCCCCGCCGACGGTGAGCCCTCCTCGGGCTCGGGCGCGATCTGGGCGCGAACGGGCGCGCAATCGAGGGTCCGAGCGGCGCATCACGGTCACTCGCGGTCAACCGGAAAACAAGACCTGACCAGGGAAAACGGATCTCTCCGGAGAGAGCGGGTGAC
>JAJZBS010000140.1 GCA_021851885.1 Actinomycetes bacterium
GAGGCTCACAAGGCTTCGAGGAACGCGAGGAGCGGGTCGGGTGGCACGTAGCGGCCGGGTCGGGTGCCCGGTGGCTGGGTGCGCGCCAGTGCCCGCTCCTTCTGGGTCATGTCAGCGTGGAGGTAGCGGTCGGTGGAGGTGACCTGGGCATGCCCGAGCCACAACGCGATGACCGTCTGATTCACCCCTCGGAGCAGCAGCCTCATGGCCGCCGTGTGCCTGAGGGTGTGCGCGGTCACGTGCTTGGTGGCGAGCGACGGGCAGGAGTCCGCGGCTTTGGTGACGTAGTGGGCGATGCGATGTTCGATGGCGTCGCGGCTGAGGGTCCTGCCGGTGATGGTCGGGAACAGCGGGTCGCCGGGCGCGCCGCCTCGTTCGGCCAGCCAGGCGGCGAGCACCTCTTCGGTGAGCTCGAGCAGCGGCGTGGCCCGCTGACGGCGGCCCTTGCCGACACAGCGCACGTTCGCACCGGTGCCGAAGGTGACGTCCCTGTCGGTGAGCCCGATGAGCTCAGAGACCCGCAGCCCGGTCTGGACGGCCAGGAGGATCATGGCGTGGTCGCGTCTGCCGGTCCAGGTGGTCTGGTCGCAGGCGGCGAGCAGGGCGTCGGTCTCGGCGGCGTCGAGGTAGGTGACGGTGTTGCGCTGGAAGCGTTTGGGCTCGATGGCCAGCACCCGGGCGATGGTCGCGGCGTGCTCGGGATGCCGTCGCGCCGCGAACGAGAACAGCGAGTGGATGGCGGCGAGCCGGTTGTTCCGGGTGGTCACGCTGTTGTGCCGGTCGGCTTCGAGGTGGTCCAGGAACTCGCCGATCAGCCCGGCGTCGAGATCCCCCAGGTCGAGGTCGCTGGGCTTGGTCCCGCTCCGTTGCGTGCTGAAGGCGAGCAGCAGCCGGAAGGTGTCCCGGTAGGCGGCGACGGTGTGGGGGCTGGCACCGAGTTGCGCCGTGAGCCGCTCGGTGAAGAACGCCTGGAGGGTGGGGGCGAGCGCCGTCATCGTAGCGCTCCTGGCTGACTGTCCTCGAGGCGGGCGGCGGCCAGGGCCATCAGCTCGGGGACGGCGGACAAGTACCAATAGGTGTTCTTCGGCTCGCTGTGCCCGAGGTAGGTGGATAGCACGGTCATCCGGGCGGGCACGTCGGCGCTGGAGCGGTAGGCGTCGAGCAGGACCCGCACCGCGAAGCGGTGTCGAAGATCATGCATGCGCACCCGGAGCTCCGCCGTGCGCAACCCGACAGTGGCAGCCAGCAGGTTGAAGGTCTGCTTGAGGCTCGAGTACGAGAGCCGGGTGCCGACGCTTGAGACGAAGAACGCCTTCGATCCCGGGAAGAGGCTGTCACGCAGCGCCGCGTAGGCGGACAGCGCCGCGCTGGTCGAGGGGTGCAGGGGGATCAGCCGCTGTTTGTCCAGCTTGGCTTCGCTGATCGTGATCACCCCGGCAGCCAGATCCACGTCGCTGCTGCACAAGGCGAGGGTCTCCCCGACGCGCATACCCGTGGACACGAGCAGCCCGAGGACCGTCATCGTGGTGGCAGCCCGAAACGGCGGAGTGAGCTCGGCCGCCGCATCGAGCAGCTGTCGCACCTCGGTGTCGCTGCAGATGTAGGGGGCGGGACGCCGGTGGCCCTGGGGGAACACGTCTCGGGGCGGCACCTCGGTGGCGGGGTCGATGGCCGCCAGGTATCGGGCGAACCCACGCACTGCGCTCAATCGGTGCGCCCAGCGGACCGGTTGCACCCCTTCGGGCTGGCGGGCCCAGGTGACAGCCAGGTCCGTGGTGAGAGTGGTCGCGCCGGTCGCGTCGCAGAAGGCGACGAACTGGGCCAGCTCTTCGCCTTGGCGCTTGAGCTTTGACCCGAGGGTGCGGCGCAGCCGCAGGTAGTCGGCGGCATGGTCGGCGAGGACGCTCATCGCCGACCAGCCACCGGCCAGGGCTGCGCGACCGAACGCAGCAGCTCGAGATCGACCCGGGCGTAGATCCGGGTGGCAGAGGCGCTTCGATGTCGCAGGAGCTGGCCGATCTCGGGCAACGCCGCGCCAGCAGCCACCAGATCGACCGCCAGGGCGTGGCGGAGACGATGCGCTCCTATCGGCTCGACGCCGGCACGACGACAGGAGCGGCGGACCACGTCGGAGATCGCCATGTTGCCCAAGCCGCCGATCGGGGCGGCCACACTGACGAACACCTCCCGGCGAGAGGTTCGTGGCCTTCCCCGCTCGAGGTAGGCGGCGACAGCCTCGCCGACATCGACCGGCAGCGGAAGACGATCGAAGCGCGGCCCCTTGCCCCGAACCAACAGCTCTCCAGAGCGCCAGTCGATGTCCTCCAGACGCAGGGCGGCGACCTCGCCCGCCCGAAGACCCAGGCGGGCCAAGAGCAACAAGATGGCATAGTCGCGCCGCCCAGCCTCCGTCCGCCGGTCACAGGAGCCCAGCAAGGCGCAGACGTCCCTTCGGCTCATCCCCTTCGGCAGCCAGGAGGGACGCCGTCCCGACACCGCCAACGCGGCTGCCGACAGGTCGGTGTCGGTCAGGCGCTCGAGGTAGCAGAAGCGCAGGAACGAGCGCAGGGCCGCTACGAAGTACTGGGCCGATCCGACCGAGACCGTCTCGCATTCGGCCAGCACCGCGGCGGTGACCTGGCCCGCGCTCACGGCGCGAAGGTTGGCGTCGGGGGCGCAGCGCGCCAGGAACCTCCGCACCCGTTTCCCGTACAAGCGGGCCGTCGATGGTGCCACCGCCCGCTCGTCGGCCAGGTAACGACCGAAGCCAGAAAGCAGCTCCTCCACCGCTCCGGCCGGCGGAGCCGCTCCCGGCAGCCCATGGGCGCGTAGGAGCCGCAGCAACGGCGCCAACCCCCGAGCGCTGCACAGGGTCCGACGCCCCGCGGCCCGGCGGTCGGCGAGGAACGCCTCGACCCGGACGTCGTCGAGATCGCCGACGCTGAGCCCCCGATCTTCCATCCACCGGCTCACCTGCGCCATCAGCCACAGGTGCTCGCGGGCCACCGGCACCACATAGCCGGCGTCGGCCAGGCTGGCCTTGAACTCGCCGACCAACGGGGCCAGTGGCCCGCTCACCGGTACCTCGCTCAGGTAGGTGATCGTCTTCGCCATCGCTGCTCCTTCCTCCGAACGGGTAGAAGGAGCAGGATCAGCCAGTCACGTTGCGTCGTGCCACCGCGATGGCCGTCGCAGCGTCACCCGCCCGGCTGGGTGGCCCCCACGTAGACGTCGGTGCCCCACGAAGCCCCGATGGTGGTCGGGAACGCCTCGACCCGCACGTCGGCCCCGGCGTGAGGAGCGTCCACCATGACGGCCCGGCCGCCGGTCGTGCCCACGTAGATCCCCACGTGGGACACGTCGGTGGGCCCGGTCCCGAAGAACACCAAGTCGCCCGGCTGGAGGGGCGTGCCGGCCGGGAGCTGCGGGCCGGCGTCGTATTGGTCCTGGGCCACCCTCGGCAGGCTGATCCCGGCCGCCCGATAGGCGGCCTGGGCCAGTCCCGAGCAGTCGAAGCCCACCCCGGGGGTCTCGCCGCCCCAGACATATGGCGTCCCCACCTGGGCGAGGGCCCAGTCGACGGCGACCCTACCCGCCGTCCCTGCCGCCACGGTCCCCGCCGCGCTCTGGCCATAGCTCTGCGCGAGGTCCAGCACCTCGGTCACGTAGCTCGTGTCGTGGTTGAACGCGAACACCGCCGCCGAGAGGTCGGCCCCGCCCGCTGCCCCGTTCGCGCACAGAAGGCGCGCCGCCGCGTACACGGCGTCGGTCGGGTCATAGGGGCTCGGCGGGTCCGCCCCGCCGGGCGGCACCGGCTGGTCGTACTCGGCGAAGGTCGCCGGCTCGAACTGCATCGGCCCCTCCGCCCCGGCGAAGTTCGCCCCTGTGTGCACGCCGGGCAGGTCCGAGGTCCCGTTCGACGACTCGACGGTGCCGATGCCCGCCAGCACCGTCCACGGCAGCCCCGGACAGGTGGCCGCCGCCTGCTGATACAGCGTGAGCATGCTCGAGGGGATCGCCGCAGTTGCCGACGCCGACGGAATGACGTCACCTCCGGTGAGCAGCGAGATCAGGCCGACCCCGGCCGCCCCGATGACCACCACGACCAGCACGACCATCCCCACACCGACCAGACCGACCGCTCGAAGCCCGCTCACCCGAGCACCGTCAGTCGCCGCGTTATGCCGACCTCACCGAGCCGAAACCCCAGCAACCACAAGGGATATCCGCCCCAGGTCGGCATAACGAGGGGGTCGGCATAAAAGGCGAAGATTGCCGCGCTGAGGTCGGCGCCGCCTTTCGCCCCGTTGGCGCACAGCATGCGGGCGGCGGCGTAGACGGCGTCGACGGGGTCGTAGATGTCGGGCGGGTTGACCCCGCCGGGCGGGGTCGGGGTGTCGTAGGCGGCGAAGGTGGCTGGCTCGAACTGCATCGGCCCCTCGGCGCCGGCTGACGAGGGCCCGTCGTTGCGGCCGTTGTCGGATTCGATGGTGCCGATGGCGGCGAGCACGCTCCAGGGCAGGCCGGGGCAGGTGAGGGCGGCTTGTTGGTAGAGGGTGAGCATGGCCGCCGGGATCGTGCCGGTGGCGGTGGCCGACGGTGGGCTGGCGCCGCCGAAGATAGAGGCGATCCCCGCCCCGGCCGCCCCGGCGCAGAGGACGGCCAGGGCGCAGACGGTGGCGGCGCCGATGGCGAGCTGTCGGCCGAGACTCCCCTGGCTGGTGGTCACGGGTGGGCGGCGCTGTCCCCGAGGATGCGGCCCCCGAGGACGCGGCTGGGGTGGCCGAGGTCGGCGAGGCGGCATGGTGGGCGGTGGTCGCCGACGGCCTGCCACCACGGGCCGTCGGGGGCGGACTGGGGCGGAATGACGGCGGTGGCGACGGGAACCTGCGGGTGGGCGAGGACGCGCCGGGCGGCGGCGTGGCGGCCGGGGGTGCCGAAGGCGAAGAGGACCCAGGTGGCATGGCCGACGGCCTGGGACAGGCGTGCGTAGCCGTCGAGCTTGTGGGCGAGGCGGGCGAGGGTCTCGGTGCCGGTGTCGTACTCGAAGCAGAACGGAAGGCGGACTCCGTCGTCGACCCAGACGGCGTAGGCGTCGGGTCGGACGATCTCACCCCAGACCCCCGCACAGCGCCGGGCCGACCACCACTGGTCGAGGGCGCAGCCGGGGCGGGTGCGGGCGGTGCGGACGAGGCGGGTGAAGACGCCGTTGCAGCCGACGAGGTGGGCGAGCTGGCGATTGGTGGCGAGCGCGGCGGCGGTCTGTTTGTGCCAGCCGAGGTCGGCGACGGTGACGCCCCGCTCCGCGGCGATGACCGCCGCGCCGGCCACACCCAGGGTGAAGTGGTAGGGGCTGGTCCCCGACCAGGAGCGCAGGCGGAAGCGGTCGACGACCCCGTGGGCGTGGAGGATGGCAAGGCGTGCTTGGGCTTTTCGGGCCGAGTCGAAGCCGATGTCGGTGATCTGTGCGGTGGTGAGGACCCGATGGTCGAACAGCAGGCGGCAGATGATCCGGTCCCGTTCGGTGAGCCGACCCGCCAGCTGGTAGAGCGGATCCTCCCGACCTGCCGTCCATGGCGGACCGACCCAACCCTCGCCGTGCGATCCTTCCCTCCTCATTCCGACCGACCTGCCCCTCTCCCCCCTTTGTCGGCCCAGGCTGACGACCCCCCTGCAGCGGGCTTGACGTGGCGGTTGGTGGCCGGGTGGGGGGTCGTATGAGAGCGCGACCGGTGAGACGACCCCTGATCCGACCGCTGAGACGACCCCTGCAACGTCACCGGCTCGGCGGGCGCCCGGCCGGGGCCGCTCGGGATCACCAGTGCCCCTCTTCGCACGGGACCGTGGCGTCGAGGGTCATGGCCTCGGGGGCGGCCTCGACGCTGAGGTGGTCGCCGGCCGCCTCGACGGGGCGGCCGTGGGCGGCGCGGGCGGCGGCGGCGACCGCTTCGGCCCGGCCGGGGACCGGTGGTGGGGCGGGCCGGGTGCGAAGCGTGCAGGCGGGGGTCTCCTGGCCGTCGACGACGAGGCGGGCGGCGGCCTGGTAGGCGCCGAGGTGGGCGAGGTCGTGCTCGGAGACCTCGGGGGCCATGTGGCGGGCGAGGGCGTGGGCGTCCTCGGGGCTCATGGAGAACCACACCTTGGTCCGGGCGTTCGAGGACACCGCTTCGCGAAGCTCCCGGGGGAGCTGGGCGAGGTGCTGGTGGGCGAGGACGAGGGAGAGGCGGTAGCCGCGGGCTTCGGCCAACAGCTCCTCGAAGGAGCGGGGCAGGTTCAAGAAGTTCTGGCATTCGTCCACGTACAGCGAGCTGTCGACCCGGGCGGCCTGGCCGAGGCGGGCGCGGTGGGTGGCGGCCTGCCAGACGGCGGCCACGATGAAGCTGCCGAGGAGCCGGGAGGTGTCGTCGCCGAGGAGGCCCTTGGGTAGGCGGGCCAAGAGGACGCCGCCGTCCAATACCTGGCCCACGTCGATGCTGGAGCGGCCGCGGCCGACGACCTGGCGGGCGAAGTCGCGGAGCAAGAAGGCCCGGAGCTTGTTCATGAGCGGTCCTGCGACCTGGCTCTGCGCCGCGGTGCCGAGGCCGTCGTAGAAACGCCAGAAACCCCCCAGGCCGACGGTGTCGCCGGTGACGGCGGCGACCTTGGGGGCCCGGAAGGCCTCGTCGGAGAGCAGGCGGGGCACCTCGGCGAGCGAGGCGGGGTGGTCCTTGGTGTCGGTGCGGCGCAGGGTGAGGCACGCGGCGCGCAGCACGTCGTCGGTGCGCGGCCCCCAGTAGGCGGCGAAGATGTTGCGGAAGATCCCGACCAGGTTGTCGA
>JAJZBS010000141.1 GCA_021851885.1 Actinomycetes bacterium
GTGGGCGTTTCTCGGTGGGCGGGCGCTGTTCTGCGCAACGCTGCTCGTCGCGGGGCTGCGGCTGTTCATGCGCCGCGTCGTGACCTGAGCCCGGCCGCCCCGGCACCCGGCGTGTGACGTGTGGGCTCAGTACGACTTCGGGAGCTCGAGCGAGTGCTGGGCGACGAAGTTGAGGATCATCTCCCGGCTGACGGGCGCGATCCGCAGCAGGCGGGCCATGCCCCACATGTCCGCGAGGCCGTACTCGGTCGACATGCCATTGCCACCATGGGTCTGGATCGCCTGGTCGAGTGCGGCGATGGCGGCCTCGGCCGCCGCGTACTTGGCCATGTTGGCCGCTTCTCCCGCGTCCTGGTCGTTGTCGTAGAGCCAAGACGCCTTCAAGTTCATGAGCCGCGCCAGCTCGAGGTTGACCTTGCAGATGGCGAGCGGATGGGAGATCCCTTGGTGGGCGCCGACGGGCATGCCCCAGACCCGCCTGTCGCGGCCGTACTCGGACGCCTTGCGCAGGGCATAGCGCCCGATGCCCGCTGCCATGGCAGCCGAGAGGATCCGCTCGGGATTGAGCCCCATGAAGACCTGCCGGAGGCCGTCGCCTTCGGTGCCGATCAGGCGGTCGGCGGGGACTTCGACGTCGTCGAAGAAGAGGGTGAACTGCTTCTCGGGGGCGGTGATCTCGACGGGGATCACGGAGCGGTCGATCCCGGGTGAGTCCAGGTCGACGACGAAGAGCGAGAGCTTGCCTTTGCCCGACGCCTCGTCGGCACCGGTCCGGGTGACGACGAGGACCTCACCGGCCTCGTCGGCACCGGAGATGTAGTACTTGGTCCCGCGCAGGCGGTAGACGTCCCCGTCGCGCACGGCGACGGTCGAGATGTTGTGGGAGTTCGACCCGGCGTCGGGCTCGGTGATCGCGAAGGCCATCTTGCGCTCTCCGTTGGCGAACCCGGGTAGCCACCGTTCCCGCTGGCCTTGGGTCCCGAACCGGTTGATCAAGGTCGCGCATATTGCCGGGGACACGACGATGAGAAGCAGCGGGCAACCCTGAGCCGCCAGCTCCTCTGCGACGAGGGCGAGCTCGGTAATGCCCATGCCCCCTCCGCCGAACTCTTCGGGCACGTTGACGCCGAGGAATCCCCCCCGTGCCATCTCGTCCCAGAGCTCGTCCGCCTTCTCGCCGGCGTGCGCCTTGGCGACGAAGTAGTCGTGACCGTACTTGGAGGCGATCGAACCGACCGCTTCTTGCAGGAGCTTGTGCTCGTCGCTGATGCTGAATTCCATGACCGGGCCACGATAGGCGGCCGGGGCTGGTCGACGCAGGTTGGCGTTACGGCATACGCCGCTCGCCGGGCACACACGACTCGCCAGGACGGCGAAGCCCGTCGTGCGGGCCGCGAGCAGGCGTAGCGTCGGGCCGTGCTCGATCTTGCGCACCTCTCCCGCCGTTTCGGGGCCACCGTTGCCCTCGACGACCTCAGCTTCACGGTCCCGCCCGGCGAGGTCTTCGGGTTTCTCGGGCCGAACGGGGCCGGCAAGACGACGGCGATGCGCGCCATCCTCGGCGTCACGGCCCTTGACGCCGGCGAGGTGCGGTGGCACGGGCGCGCCGTGGACGCCGCAAGCCGCCGCCGCTTCGGGTACCTGCCGGAGGAGCGGGGGCTCTACCCGTCGATGGGCGTGACCGACCAGCTCACCTACCTGGGAGAGCTGCACGGGATGCGCCGGCCCGCCGCCCGCCGCTCGGCCGCTGATTGGCTGGCGCGCCTCGGCCTCGCCGGCAGGGGGGGTGACCGTGTCGAGGCCCTGTCGCTCGGCAACCAGCAACGCGTGCAGCTGGCGGCGGCGCTGGTGCACGATCCGGAGCTCGTCGTCCTCGACGAGCCGTTCTCGGGCATCGACCCGGCCGGCGTGGACACGATGCGCGCCGTCCTTTCCGAGGCGGCGGGGGCGGGCAAAGCCGTGCTCTTCTCGAGCCATCAACTCGATCTCGTCGAGGATCTCTGCGTGTCCGTCGCCATCGTGGACAGCGGCCGCCTTGTTGCCGCGGGCAAGGTGGTCGATCTTGTGACCGCCGGCCGCCCCCGCCTTGTCGTGGGGGTCGCCGAGGACCAGGCGGGCCGGTGGGCGGATTCGCTCGTCCAGCGAGGCGCCGTCGAGATATCGGAGAACCGCGGGGGGATGCTCCGCCTCGTCCTGGCCGGCGGCACGAGCGCGGAGGACGTCCTCGATATCGCCCGCACCGCCGGGAGGCTGCAGCACTTCGCGATCGAAAGACGCCGGCTCTCCGAGGTGTTCCGCGAGGCGGTCACTCAGTGACGTCGAGGACGCGGCCCAAAGGCCGCCGTGCCGGGCTGCGTCGGGCGGGGGCGATCCCGTCGTCACGGGAAGCCCGTCCGGCCGTCCGGGACTGGGCGCGCCTCGAACGCCTCGTCATGGCGCGGGAGGTGCGTTCCCGCATCACCTCGAAGACGTTCCTCGTCGGCACGGCCATCTCGCTCGTCGCGGTCATCGCTCTGATCGTCGTGCCGTCGGTGCGCAACAGCTCCGCCCCGATCGAGAAGATCGGCATCGTCGGCACGCTCTCGAACCCCCTGCGGCACGCAATCGACACCGCTGGGTCCGACGCCGGCGTCAAGGTGGAGCTGCGCTCGGTCGCCGACGTCACGCACGCCAAGAGCGACCTTGCGAACGGGCGACTGGTCGCCGTCCTGGTCGGAGACGGGGAGCTGATCGTCGACAGGGCTGCCGCCCCTGGATCGCGCTCGACGCTGTCCAGCTTTGTCAGCTCCGTTGCCAAGGCGGTCGCCCTGCAGGCGGGTCTCGAGCGCGCGGGGATCCCTCCGCAAGCGGCGAGCGCATTGGCCCATCCGCGTCCGATCCCGGTCGTCAGCCTCAAGCCGGCACCGCATCCCGCGGTGCCGCTTTCGACCGCGCTCGTCGCCATGGTGCTTCTCTTCGCGCTCTTGCAGCAGTACGGCGCCTGGATCCTGGTCGGCGTCGTCGAGGAGAAGACGACGCGCGTTGTCGAGATCCTCTTGTCGACGTTGCGCCCGCGCCAGCTTCTCGTCGGCAAGGTCTCCGGGATCGGTGTCGTCGCGCTCGTCCAAGGTGGGGCGACCGTCGCCGCCGCCCTGGTCTTGGCAGCGGCCTTCCGGAGCAGTCTTCTCGCCGGCTCCGGCCTGGCATTTGTCGCCGTCGCTCTCGTGTGGTTCCTTCTCGGTTACGCGTTCTACTGCTGGCTCTTCGCCGCGGCGGGCTCCCTCGTCAGCCGCCAAGAGGACGCGCAGAACGTCGCCTTCCCCCTCATGCTTCCTCTCCTGGCGGGATATGCGGGTGTCTTCGCGGCCCTGATCCCCGGCCACGCCTCGCCGCTCGTCGTCGCTCTCGGGTACATCCCACCGACGGCGCCGATGGTGATGCCCACCTTGATGGCTTTGGGCCAGGTCACGTGGTGGCAGATGGGGATCTCGGCGCTGACAACCGGCGTCGGAACGGTCCTGATGGCGTGGCTTGCGTCGTCGGTGTACGCGCGTGCGGTATTGCACACCGGCCAGCGGCTGCGCTGGCGGGACGTGCTCCGCCGCAAGGCGTCAGGTCCCGCCGCCGTCCCTGGTGACGGGACCAGGCCCGCCCGGTAGGTCGGCGAGGAGGTCCTCGGGGATCTCCACAAAGCGCGACCGGACGTACTCCCCGAGGCTCTTGGCCTGCGGGTCTCGCCGCGTCGACGAGGCGACGCCTTCCCCGAGCAGGCCGGCGACGACGAAGTTGAGGGCCCGGAGATTGGGCAGCGCGTGGCGCGTGACCCTCAAGCCTGCTGCTTCCGGCACAAGCTCGACAAAACGGGCTTCGGTCATCTCATGTTCCAGCCAGCGCCAGGCGGCATCGCTGCGCGCCCAGAGGCCGACGTTGGCATTGCCGCCCTTGTCGCCTGAGCGCGCCCCGATGAGCACGCCGAGGGGAACCTTGCGCGTCGAGCCACCCGGGTGCTGGTCGGCAGCGCTTTTCGTGTCGTGGCCCCCATGTGCGGGAGGTGCGGTGGCTTTCTTGCCGTCGCTCGCGCCGGCGACGACAGGTTCGATCGCGCGGACCTCGCCGCCGGGGAGGTGCACCCTGTGGGGCACGAGCTCCGCGGGCAACAGGGCGGGCCAGTAGACGCCGTAGACGGAGGCGTCACCCGGAGGGGCGGTCAGGTGGAAGCCGGGGTAGCTGGCGAGGGCGAGCTCGGTGAAGGCGTTCGAGAACGAGCGGCCGACGGTGGCCGCGTCGGGGCCCTTCACCGAGACGCGCAGCTCGGCGGACGCCTCGGCGTTCGTGGGCGCGTCAGGGTGGTCGAAGCGCGCGAGGTCGAATGCGAGCTCGGTGCCCGGTGCGCGTTCAAAGAGGAGCCGGAGGATCGTCGTCCGGGCCAGCTCGGCCTTGCGTTCGATGTCGAGCCCGGTGAGCACGAACGTCATCGTGTTGCGGTAGCCGCCGGCGAGGTTCAAGCAGATCTTCGTGTCGGCCGGCGCCGGGTCCCCCCGGACGCCGCTCACGCGGACCCGGTCGGGCCCGTCGTCGGAGAGGGTGATGGTGTCGAAGAGGGCGACGACGTCTGTGTTGGCGTAGCGGGGCCCCGCTATCTCGTAGAGCAGCTGCGCGGTGACGGTCCCCACCGACACGAGCCCGCCGGTGCCCGGGTGCTTGGTGATGACACTCGACCCGTCGGCTTCGACCTCGGCGATGGGAAAGCCGGGCCCGGGGTCGTCGAGGCCGGGGACCTCGGCGAAGAACGCATAGTTCCCGCCGCAGCACTGCGCCCCGCACTCGATGACATGGCCTGCCACGACAGCGCCGGCGAGGCGGTCCCAGTCGGTGCGCTCCCACCCGTGGTACCAGGCGGCCGGCCCGACGACGAGGGACGCGTCCGTGACGCGTCCGGTCACGACGACGTCGGCGCCCGCGCCGAGCGCCGACGCGATGCCCCATCCGCCCAGGTACGCGTTCGCCGTGATCGGTTTGCTCGCCGCTTCCGCCAGCGGAGCTCCCGTGTCCAGGTGGGCGAAGTCGTGCCCGGCGGCGACGAGTGCGTCGAGATCGCCGACGATGTCATCACCGTCCACGTAGGCGATCGATATCCCACCCAGGCCGAGCTGTTGGGCCAGCCCGTCGAGCCCGGCGGCAAGCCCGGCCGGGTTCAGGCCGCCGGCGTTGGCGACGATCTTGATCCCGCGCTCGGCGCACGTCCCGAGCACGTCCTCCATCTGGCGCATGAAGGTGGTCGCGTAGCCGCGTGCGGGATCCTTCGCACGGGACTTCCACAAGATCAGCATCGTCAGCTCGGCGAGGTAGTCGCCGCACAGGACGTCGATCGGCCCGCCGTCGACCATCTCGCGCGCGGCCGACAGGCGGTCGCCGTAGAAGCCGGAGCAGTTTGCGATCCGGATCGCGCCCCCGCCGCTCACGGCGCTTCGCCTCCGCCGGAACCGGCACCCTCGACGACCGCGAGCACGGCGCCGGCCTCGACCTGGGCGCCGACGGCGACGAGCACTTGGGTGACGGTCCCGTCGGCCTGGGCCCCGACGGTGTGCTCCATCTTCATGGCCTCGATGACGACGAGGGGATCGCCGGCAGCGACCGCGTCTCCCGAAGCGACGTGCAGGCGCACGACCTCCCCGGGGAGCGGCGCGACGAGCGACCCGGCACCCGGCCCGTTACGCGTGCTGGGGAACCGGTCGTCGAGAACGAAATCGGTGGCTCCGAGGGCACTGTCGACGAACACCCGATCCCCGGATCGGCGGACGGCGAAGGACCGGCGCACCCCGTCGTCGAGGACGACCGACGAGGGTGAGACCGAGACGACCGACACGTCGGGTCGCGGCGCTCCGTCGATCGCAACGTCGACGACGGTGACGCCATCGCGCCCGAAGCGGTAGTCGACGGCGATGTCGCGATCGCCGAAGCGCAGGTGCCGGCTCTGTGGTTCCGACGGGTTGTTGCGCCATCCGGAAGGGATCCCGCCGAGGACGCGCGCTGCTTGGCGGTTCTCCGCCTGGACGGCGAGGACGGCGGCCCACGCATGCAGGGCGCACGCCGGTCCGTCCACCAGGGCGGAGCCGAGGGTGGCCGGGTCGTGGCGTTCGAGGAAGCCCGTGTCGGTGGCACCCGCCAGGAACTCCTCGTGGCCGAGGATCCGGACCAGCAGATCGCGGTTGGTCACGACGCCGTGGATCCGTGCCCGCCGCAAGGTCGCGGCCAGTGTGGCAGCGGCTTCGGCGCGGCTCGGCGCGTGGCAGATCACCTTGGCGAGCATCGGGTCGTAGTAGGGGCTCACCGCGATCCCGCTGTGCACCCCCGAGTCGACGCGAACGCCCGGGGAGGCGCCGATCTCGAAGAGCTGGAGGGTCCCGGTCGAGGGGCGCCAGTCATGCTCGGGATCCTCGGCGTAGAGGCGCGCCTCGATCGCGTGCCCGCGCATCGCTGGATGCAGCGCCGCGGGGGGAAGGGGCTCTCCCTGGGCGACGAGGATCTGCAGACGGACGAGGTCGAGGCCGGTAACCAGCTCGGTGACCGGGTGCTCGACCTGGAGGCGGGTGTTCATCTCGAGGAAGTAGACAGGGTCCTCCCGGCTGTCTCGATCCGGGTCTCCGCCGCCGGCGGCGGCACCGGCTTCGCCGGGGTCGCCGCGGCCGCCCATGAGCATCTCGACGGTACCGGCACCGAGGTAGCCGACGGCTTGAGCGGCTGCCGTGGCGATCGTGGCGAGCCGGGCCCGCATCTGCTC
>JAJZBS010000019.1 GCA_021851885.1 Actinomycetes bacterium
AGGGCAAGGTACTCGACGACCCTGCGGAAGTCCCGGTGAACACGTCGGTCAAGGCAGCCTGCAAGGTGGGCTCCATTGCGGCCTGGTTCCCGTAGACGACGATGACGTCCTTGAGTTCGGGTAGCGGGTTGCGCGACGACGCCACGTAGAGCGGCCGGACGTAGATCATCGCCTGTCCGATCGGGATCATGTAGACCTGCCCGAGGAGCACATTCGAGCCGTTCTGGTTGAGAAGGGTGATGTTCTTCGACACCGTCGCGTTCTGACTGATGATCGAGTCGACCAAAGCAGGCCCGACAAAGGACTGGCCCTGTGTCGTCTGGTATGCGGTCAGCTGGCCGTAGTTCGATGGGTCGCACCCGGCGATGAGGAATCCGCTGAGCGTCTGCGTCGACCCGGTGTTCGATGTCGGGACGTAGGCGTCCATGAGCGTGTACGACGGACCAGTCCCGCCGGGAGCGGTGATCTCCTGGTAGATCGGCGACATCTTCTGCACCTGGGCCGGCCCGACCGGAATGCCTTGCGCGTTGGTCGCCTGCGTCGTCTGCGTTGCGGCCGTCGGAGATCCAGTGCCTGGGCTCTGCGACAGAGTCCAGGCGTCACCTGCGCTGTAGAACGCCTGCGCGTTCGTGATGTGATAGCGACCGAACATCTGGGCCTGGACGGCAAAGAGGTCCTCCGGATAACGGAGATGGCGCCGCAGGACGGCACTCATGTGCGACGCAGGCGTGAACATCCCAGGGAAGGCGCGCTCGTAGCTCTGGATGATCGGGTCGTGAGGATCCATGACATAGAACGTCATCTGCCCGGTGTACGCGTTGACGAGCACCTTGACCGAGTTGCGGATGTAGTTGTCGTTGGAGGCGATGCCGCTGCCCTGAGGCAGGACCGTCGGGTCGATCGCCTGCGCGTAGGGGTAGTTCGACGTCGCCGTATACGCGTCCTGGACCCAGTAGAGACCTCCGTGGAGGATGACCGGGTAGGGATCGGAGTCAAGCTGGAGGAACGGCGCCGCCGTGAGGACGCCCTGCCTGATGTCCCGGATGTACATCAGACGGGACTTGCTGTCGATTTGGTTGGAGATGAGCAGGTTGAGGTCGCCAAAGCGCAGGGCGAAGGCGGCACGGGTGATGAACGAGTTGAGCTGAACGCCACCGTTGCCCGTGTAGTGGCTCTCGACATTCGACCCGTCCTGGCGCTGGTAGTCGATCTCGAGCTGGCGTGAGTTGGCGATCACGTACGACACGTCCGTCTGTGGGTTGCCGATGCCGAAGTACACCGATGGCTGGCTCAATTGCGGCAGGCCGTTGGTCGACGACGGCGGGAGCTCGCCCACGTCGAAGACCGGATTGCCATTCGGGTCCGCCTGGTTCGACGGAGCGACGACGGCTCCGTAGCCGTGGGTGTACTGGAGGTGCGAGTTCACCCACGACTCAGCCGGCAAGCTCGACGAGTTGACCTGCCGCAAGCCGATGACGACGGGCGTCTCGACGCCGTTGACCCGGTAGCGATCGACCGCAAGGGTGTTGAACTGGTAGTAGGTGCGCAGCCCCTGCAGCTTCTGAAAGGTGGGCTGGGTCAGGTTCGGGTCCCATAGCTGGACGTTCGACAACTCTGGTTGCGCGGCGAGCTCGGCTGCCGGTGTCAGGTTGCTTGTGTCGGAGAAGCGGTGGATCTTGATTGTGTTGATGCCGAGGGCTTCACGCGTCGCCGTGATGTTGCGCGCGATATAGGGCTGTTCGAGAGTCGCTTGGGCTGGGCTCACGTGGAACCGCTGGACGATCGCCGGGTAGATGGTCCCGATGACGAGAGCGACGAAGGCCCAGAGACCGACCGAGAGCACCGGGAGGACCCAGCCGCGTCGCCAGATGTTGACGACAAGGATCGCGCACGCCGCGAGCGAGATCCAGAACAAGAGGTTGAAAGCGGGCAGCTGGGCGTGGACCGCCGTGTAGCCCGCACCCTGGACGTATCCCTGGGTCGACGTATCGAGTGTGTAGCGCTGGACGATATACCCGAACGCCTTGGTCAAAGCGAGCAGGGCGAGTAGGAGGGACAGGTGGGCTTTTGCCGCCGAGCTGACGCGGGGGCTCTGCCTCTGGAGGCGGATCCCACCGTTCAAGTAATGCGCGATCGCCGTCAGGATGAAGACGACGAACACCGCCACAAACGACCAGCTCGTCAGGAATGACAGGAACGGGAGACGGAAGACAAAGAAGCCGATGTCCTTGTGAAAGAGCGGGTCGACGCGGTGGAAGGAGACCGCATGGGTGAACAGGATCCAGTTCTGCCACTGCGAGATCGTGCCGACGCCGAGCAGGAGGGCGAGGGCGAGGGCGACGATGGTGCGGACCCAGACTGCCTTCGGCGCTATCACCGCCTGGTACCGGCGGACGAGCTCGTCTTCTGAGCCGAGGATCCGGCTCCACGGGGCCACCCGGTCGGCGACGTACAGGTTCACCCACGCGAGGACGAAGAAGATGGCGGCGAAGGACAGCACCAATCCCGCCTTGACGCGGAACAGGCTGCTCCAGACCGAGGAGAGGTGGACGGAGCCGAACCAGAGACGGTCCGTGTACAGGAGCGCCAGGGCACGCAGGGAGAAAAGCACGACGACCACCGCCGCGATGAGGGCAATCGTCCAGATTCGGCGCCTCGAAAAGCGCAGAGGAGTGGCCGCGACAGGTTGCTGGGGCATGTCACCCGGGTTTCGCACGGCCGACAGCCTAGGTGCCGGCAGGACCCCCGTAGGTGCCGCCCAGGAACTCGCCTTGCACCCACGTGCAGCGCGGCACCCATGTCACGGTGGCCCCCGGGTCGTCGTCAGGTCCCGGCTGGTGCGACGGCGCAACGGCACCCAGCGTGGGCCGGGGGATGTTCGTGCCCCGTGGGGAAGCGCTCCCCACGCGCGACGGCGACCGCCCCGGCCAGCGCGTTGTCGTCGCAGTCTGCGCAGGCCGTCGCCCCGCGGCTCGCGATCCACCGAAGCTGGCCCGGTGCCGCCGCAAGAGCAGCCGCCTCTGCGAATGCCGCCAGCGCCTGGTCCCCCGCAAGGCGTTCGATGCCCTCCCCTTTCCAGGCGCGAAAAGCTGCCCCGACGACGCCGGCAAGGTGATCGGCGTCTTCCGGCCCAGCGGCCGAACTGCCCTCGTCGATCCTGCGGCGTAGTGGGGTGAGGATCTCATCGGCGATCAGATCTGCAACGATCGAGGCATGATGGGCGATCTCCTCGTCGCCTACCGCGGCCCCACCATGGGTCCGAGCGAACTTCGCCCCCGCTTGGGCGGCCGCCTCCACGAGGTCCCGGCTCGCCGACCGATAGCGATCCGCCTGTTCGTCACGGGACGGCAGAAGACCGTTCCCCCCGGAGGTGCGCAAGCGGTCGAGGACATCGTTCTGGTCGTCACGCAACGCCCTTTTCAGGCTCTTCGCCAGGTCCTCGACGACCGGGTGCAGGATCATTTCCTGCTCGCGTAACAGATCCTGATCGTCGACGCGCCTCGAGGGCGCACGGGGCGCTGAGGAGGGCAGAGTCACCGTGCCGGGGCCGCCCTCGACGGAAGCCTCCGCCCCGGCTCCTTCCCGCCGACCGGATCCTCGCCTGGCACGGGCCTCCTGGTGGCCCGGCTCCGCGGGTAGGACGCGTACTGACTCGGCGACGCTTCCGGCGCCGGGCGGCACAGGACGCGCGGCGAAGATGTCGCCTGCCGCCGCGGCCGTCCGGGCGACCCCCGGACCGGAACCAGCGGGGCTGGCGGCAAGGGCCCCGACGCCGGTGCCGGCGGCGGCGGCGTCGCCAACGACCGCAGATGCGTCGCCGGCGGGTCCGCTGTCCGCGCTGGCGCCGCCCTGCCCCGCTCCCGGCGCGAGCCCCGGCGAGGCGAGGTCTTTGGAGACGGGTCCTTCGGGCTGTGTCCGTTCCGCCCGAAGACGCGCGAACAGCTCATCGACTTGCTCTCGTGGCCCCGTACTCCCGCCCGAGGACAATCCTGCGTCTGCCGCCGTCGGGGTGGCTTCCGCGAAGACCGCGGCCGGGGTGACCGGCGTGTTCCGCGTCGTCGGCACCTCCTCGATGCGTTCGAGAGCCCGCTCGGCAGGCCCTGCGCCACCGGCGATCTCCTCTTCGGCCGCAAGGGGCTGCACGGTGGATGCGGCCTGCGTACGCGCTGCTTCCGCCTCAGCCCGCGCGATCGCCTCAGCCCTGCCGAGCTCCTCGCCGGTCCGGTCGACGGACTCGCGCGCTCCCTGCAAGGAGCTCATGAGCGCATCGCGACCCGCGCGGAGCTGCTCTACCTGCGTGTGCAAGACGCGGCGGCGCTCGGCCAGGTCGCTGAGGACGCGGACGCGCAGGCGCCGGGCCTCTTCGATCATGTTTCGGCAGTCGTCCTTCGTGCGCGCGACGAGCGCGTCGGCGCGGGCACGAGCCTCCTCGACGATCCCGGCGGCATCCACCGCCGCACGCTCGCGCGCTGCGGTGGATGTGGCCATCGACTCCTCCTCACGCAACGACGCGGCCTTGCGGGCCTCGTCGTGGATTCGAGCTGCCTCCTCGCGCGCCTGGACCAGGACGCGGCTCGCTTGCTCCTGCGCGCGGCCGCCGAGATCGCCCGCTGCATCGTGCGCACTTCTCAGGATCCGCGCCGCTTCCTCGCCGAGGGCCCCGGCCAAGGTCGCCTCGTCCAAGACCGGGTGGGCCGCCCGGTGCTCGGCATCGTCCAGGCTTCGACGCAGTTCACTTTCGTGGTCGACGACCGCGCGCACGAGGCGGGCCACCTGCTCCAAGTAGGCCCTGACCTCGCCGGGGTCGAATCCCCGGCGCACCACGGCGAAGCTCCGGCGGACGACGTCGTCGGGAGAGAGGCCGGAGGATGAGATCGACAGTGATTGCTCGTCGGGCATGCGGCAAGCCTACGACGGCGCTTCGGCCCCGGCCTCCCCGCCGACCGGAGGGGACGGAGAGAGTGCGGTGGAGCCACCCGGACGAGGAACGCGACCAACAGCAACCGCGCGCCGGCACGGAGCACCGGAGAACCGTTCTCCTACGTGGGCGAGGCGTCCTCAGCCGAAAGCGCCCGGAGCGTTGCTGTGCCCAGGGTCTTGACGCCCGGCACCGTGACGCGCCCCGTCCCAACAGCGCTTGTCCTTACGCCCCCTGCTGGACCCTGGCATGCATCGGCGGCACGAGGGCACAGTCCCCCGACGAGCCGCCAGAGGCGCCGGAGCTTCGCCGAGCGGTCACTTTGGCCGGGCAGCGGAGGCCTTGGAGGACGCGAAGTGCCTGCGTCAGAGTCGAGACTCCGACGACCCTCACGCCTGCCGCCACGTGGCTGCGCGCCTTGGCGACCTCGGCGGGCGGCACGAGGAAGACCTTGGCTCCGGCGGCGGACACGGCGACCGCCTTCTGGGCCACGCCTCCGACGTCGCCGACCTGGCCCTGGGGATCGATGGTTCCGGTCGCAGCAATCGGCACGCGGCCGGAGAGGTCCCCCGACGTGAGGGTGTCGATGATCCCAAGCGTGATCGCCAGGCCGGCAGAGGGTCCACCGACCGAACCCGGATTGACCGAAACCGAGAAGGGCAACGTGAACCGCTCGGCCGGCGCCGGGTCCAATGCGACGCCCAGGTAGGCAACGCTGCGCCCTCCTTCTCTGTGATGGGTCAGCGTCACGCGCACATCTTTCGTCGCGACGACACCGGCCCGATGGTTTGTCGCGGCAAACGGAACGATCGCGAGTGTCACCGTCGCCCCGGGGCGTTGCGCGTGGATCGCGGCGGCGACTTGCGCGGGACCTGGCGTGGGCACACCGTCGATGGAAGTGATCACGTCGCCAACCGCAAGTGCCCGGATCGCCGGAGTCTTGGCAGCGATGAGGTCGACAAGGCCCCCGATAGGTGTACCAGGAACCGTGAAGCCGAGGGCCCGGGCAGAGGCGACCCGTGCCGCCTGCTCGGCTTGGGCCATCTGGAGGATCCCCTGGGCGACGAGCTGGCTCGGCGGGGAGGGGCCCAGGATGTCCTTCGCGCTGATGAGGTGGATGTTGGGGTCGAGCTTGTCCGGGATCCAGTCGATAAGGCGGACGCGTCCCTCTTCGACGTAGGTGAACATGATCCGGTCCCGTGGCCGCACGCCGAGACCTTCGGGGACCGCGATCAGCCCATGCACCGGCGGAGCGGCTCCCGGCGACAGCGCATACAGCGGCAGGGTCACGAGCGACCCGACGATCGCAAAAGTCACCACCAAGACGGCGAGGGCGATCGCCACGGCGACGAGAGCCCGGAGGCCGCGCCTACGCCGGCGCCGGTTGCCCTGGGTCGGCGCAGGTACGATCATCCCGTTCGTGGCTTCATCAGACAGAGACATGGCGGACGCTGACGAGGGTACCGGGCCGGGCCCCTTGCGCCGTGTCGTCGCCCTTGCGGGCCACGGCGGCGACGTCGCCACGGCGCGCCGAGGTCTCAGCGCCGACGACCCTTCCGTCCGGGCGACGGCCCTGCGCGCCCTCTCCCGCCTGGACAGCCTCACCGCGTCCGACGTCGCTCCGTGCCTTGCCGATCCCGACCCGGACCTGCGCCGTGCCGCGTGCGAGGTCCTCGCCCGCCCGTCGTCGCAAACGGTCGACTGCGATCTGCGCCCCGTGCTCGCCGACGAAGACCCGCTCGTGGTCGAGGCGGCCGCATTCGCGCTGGGCGAGCGCGCCGAGGTCCGCTCGATTCCCGACCTGGCCCGGACGGCCGCGTCACATGCCGACCCCCTCTGTCGCGAGTCCGCCGTCGCGGCGATCGGAGCGATCGCGGCCGAGCGAACCGACGGTGGCAGCGACGGACTGGACGCCGTGCTTGGCGCGCTTTCCGACCGCCGCGAGGTGCGCAGGCGTGCCGTCGTGAGCCTTGCGGCCTTCGAGGGAGAAGGGGTCACAGCGGCCCTGCGCCGGGCCCTCGACGACCGCGACTGGCAAGTGCGCCAGGCTGCCGAGGACCTGCTCGGGAACGACGCCGGCGTGGAGCGTCCCTCGGATTGACCCGGGAGGTCCGACACGGCGGGCGGGCGGAGGCTTCCCGTACACGCCACATATCAGGCGGCGCGCACGACACCAACCCACAGATCCGGGAACCAGGGTTCGGCGAGCCGTCTCCCCTGCCCGGGCGCGTCAGGTGCGCGGCTCCAAGAAGAGCTCGCGCAACAGGCCCATCGAGTCCAGGCAGCGTCCGGCGCCCAGCACGACGCACTCGAGGGGCATGTCGACGAGATGAACGGGGACGTCGGTCTCGTCCGCGAGACGTTTGCTGAGCCCTCGGAGCAGCGCTCCCCCGCCAACAAGGTAGACCCCTTGGTAGATGATGTCCTGGGCGAGCTCCGGCGGAGCTTGGCCGAGGCAGTTGACGGCGGCGGTGACGATCGACACGATCTGCTCCTCGAGGGCGCCGCGGACTTCGGCCGCAGACAGGACCAAGGTCTTCGGCATGCCGGTCAGGACGTCGCGGCCGCGCACCTCCGCGTTCGGTTCGTCGACGAAGGAGTAGGCGGATCCAATCGCCATCTTGATCTCCTCGGCGGTTCTCTCCCCGATGGCGATGCCGTACTCCTGGCGGATGTAGAGCTGGATCGCGGCGTCCATGTCGAAGCCACCGACACGGATCGCCTCGTTTGCGACGATGCCGCCCAAGGAGATGACCGCCGCCTCGCTCGTTCCGCCGCCGACGTCGACGACCATGTTGCCGACCGGCTCCTGGATGGGCAGGCCGGCGCCGATGGCCGCCGCCATCGGCTGTTCGATGAGCGACGCCGAGACGGCGCCCGCCCTGCGCGCGGCTTCCTCGACGGCGCGGCGTTCCACCGAGGTGATGGCCGACGGGACACAGATGAGGACCCGGGGGCGGCTGATCCGCGAGACACCGGCCCGCTGGAGGAGGAGGCGGATCATGCGCTCGGTGATGTCGAAGTCCGTGATCGCGCCTTTGCGCAAAGGCCGGACGGCGACGATGTAACCGGGAGTCCGCCCGATCATCTGCCAGGCTTCGTGACCGACCGCGAGCACCTCGCGCGTGTTCGTGTTCAAGGCGATGACCGTCGGCTCGTTGAGAACGATCCCGCGCCCTCGAGCATAGACGAGGGTGTTCGCGGTCCCGAGGTCGATCGCCAAGTCCCGGGCCATCCCGCCACTGTACGGCCCTGACCACGCTCGCGGGCTCCCGGTGGGCGCCAACAGCTCGACCCCGTTGCTCGGTATCCTCTCCAACGTGTCAGGTCCGGATCGACCCGGGAACGCGGACGACGGACAGGAGGGGTCCAGTACACCCGGACCCGGTGGTGAGAGCCCTGGAGACGCGCGAAGCCCTGCGCCGTCCCCTCGTGCCGGCGAGCCATACGCAACCCCGCCGGAGTACGACCTCGCGTCGGATCCCGACATCGGCTCCGTCATGGACGCCACCCTGGGAATGGGCTTCGACACCGGCGATGCCGTCGACCCGGCCTTCGACCTCGCGGCGGGATTGACAGCACCCGCAGGCGTCGGCTGGGCCTCGCCCGACGACCGGCTGTGGCGCCATCCGTCGGAGGTGGGGGCTTTGTCCGCCAGCGAAGGTCCCTCCGGCCACCCAGGAGGGCGCCGACGGGATGGGCGCCGTGCGTCGTCTCCGGGCTTGCGCTCGCGCCGGAAGGCGCCCGCGTCGACGAGACGGGTCGCAGTCACTGCAGGCGTCGCCGGTGCGATCGTCGCCGCCGGTACCGTCCTGCTCGCCAACACACTCCTCGGCGCACCGGTCCCAGGAGCGAACGGGCTCGTGGCCAGTCGCGGCCCCACCGGGCTCGCGACAAGCCAGACTTCGGCCACCGGCGCCACGAGCGCGCCTGGTTGCTGCAGGGGATCGGGAGCCTCGACGCAGATGACCGTGGCTGCGATGCCCACCGGGGCATCGGTGGCACACGCAGCCGGCGCTCTCCGGTCAGCGCTCGTTGCCGTCGAGGTCCGCGGCCCGGGCAAGAGCGCGGCGCGTTGGGGGGCCGGCCTTGTCATCCGTTCCGACGGCGTGATCCTGACCACGGCGGGATTGGTGAGCGGCGGGACCCAGCTCACAGCGGTGACCCCGGATGGGAAGGCCAATCCCGCCCGCGTCGTCGGCACCGACTCGGCGACGGGAGTGGCCGTGTTGCGCATCTCTCGCACCGGGTTGCACACCGTCCCGAACAGCACGCAGTTCAGCGGGAACGTCACCGGTGGCCAGCTCGTCATGACAGTGACCTGCAGCCACGCACCAACGCACCTGCGCACCACGGTCGGGGAGGTTGTCGCCCTCGACTCGCACCTGACCACCGACGCCGAGGGGACAACGGCATTGGTTGACACCATCGAGACAGACGCCCCCGGCGGGCCAAACCTCGTCGGCGGTGCTGTCGTCGATGGCCGGGGCCAGGTCCTCGGCATCGTCGACAGCGTGGGCCAGGGACGGAACGGCATCACCGACGTCGTCACTCCCATGTGGTTGGCCGAGGGCGTCGCGACCGAGATCCTCGCCGGGAGCTCCCCCGCGCAGCACGGATGGCTCGACATCCTCGGGGCGGACGCCGGACCGCCGTACGCGCCGACGAACGGCGCCGCCATCCTGGCCGTCGTGCCGGGGGGGCCGGCGGCGGCGGCCGGGCTGCAAGCCGGTGACGTGATCGTGAGCGTCGACGGCAACGCCGTCAACTCTCTCGCACGCCTCAAGGGGCTCCTCTACTTGCAGCCCACAGGTGAGCCGGTCACGGTGACGGTCCTGCACCATGGGGCGTTCGTCAACCGGTCCGTCGTCCTGTCCTCTGCACCCGGCTGACGCCCGGAGATGCCGGCCGGCGAACCGGACTGGCGAGGGCGGCGCAATAGCATGCACAGGTGAGCGATCCCGGCACCCCGGTCGGGGGCGGCTTCTTCGAGAGCCTCCTCGGCGATTTCATCAAGCTGCTGGACACACGCGGTCCGGCGCTTTGGGAGACGGTGACCCAGCTCGCCCAGGCCCTGGCGACCGAAGGACTGGGCGAGGACAACGTCGACCCGCTCGAGCGCATCCGGATCGAAGAGATCGCCCGTGTCGCAGAGCTGCACGTCGCCGAGATCACGGGTCTTGCGACGTCGATGACCGGGCGGCCGGTGACGGTCGCTGCACGTACCCGCGCCGAGTGGGCGACGGTCACGCTCGATGCGTGGCGACCACTGTTCGAGGCGATGACGGCGGCACTCTCGTCGACGTCCGCGGACACGGCCGGGGAGACCGGCGGCACCAACGTGCAGCCCCCCTCGGCCGGGGGCGCCTTCGGGGTGGGCATGCCGCCCGCGGGGCTGGGGGCCCGGGACCTCGCCGCGCTCTTCGGTCAGAGCGCGCCCGGCGAGGAGGGGGACGAAAGCGGGCTCGAGGAGCTTCTCGGACGCTGGGCGGCCAAACTCGAGCCGGTCCTGCTCGCGATGCAGTTCGGCTCGACGATCGGACATCTTTCCCGCACCGTCCTCGCCCAGTACGACCTCCCTCTTCCCCGCCCGGCCTCCGACGAGATCGTCATGGTGCCGGCGAACATCCTCGCCTTCGCCGACGAGTGGTCCTTACCAGCCGACGACGTGCGGATGTGGGTCGCCCTACGCGAGGTGGCGTCTCATGCGGTCCTCGCCCGCCAGCACGTGCGCGAGCGGATCGAATCGCTGGTACGTGAGTACATCGACGGATTCGCGCCAATGCGGCGCGGCGGCAGCCAGACGCCGCTCGTCGACCTCACCGACCCCGCTTCTCTCGAGAGAGCCCTGCAGGACCCATCGAGCCTGCTCGGCGAGATGGAGACTCCGGACCAAGCACGCGTCCTTGCCAACCTCGAGGCCGTCGTCGCCGCCATGGCGGGCTATGTCGACCATGTCGTCGACGTCGCCGGCAGGCGCCTCATCGCGTCGTTCCCCGCCGTGAGCGAAGCCCTGCGCCGGCGACGCGTCACGCGTGGCCAAGGTCAACGCTTCGCCGAGCGCTTCTTTGGGCTGCGCCTCGATCAGGCCCAGTACGACCGGGGAGACGCCTTCGTCGCCGGAGCGATCGAGCGCGCGGGTGACAGCGCCCTCGCCCGCCTGTGGGAGTCGGCGTCGACGCTCCCGACGCCCGCGGAGCTGGACGCACCGGGCCTCTGGCTCGCCCGGATCGATCTACCCGCCGAGTCGGCCTGACCGGAGGGGGCCTCCCCTCAGTCGGCGACCCGGCTTTGCGGAGCGGGAGCTCCCGGGCGACCGGCGTCGCGGGCCGCCGACTGGTCTTCCTCGGGCTCGCCAAGGTCCCACTCGAGGATGAGGTTCTCCCGCTCGGCGTCGCGCGCGACACGCTCGCGGTTGCGCCGGAACTGCGGGTCGTGCGGAGGGAGCAGGACGAGGCGGGCCTGGACGCGCTCGGCGAAGGCGCTGATGAGCCCCCGGTCGCCGTAGGTCGACTGGACCTCCCAGTGGGGAGCGACCGGCCCCAGATAGACGATGCGCACGTGGCCGCGCGGCGGCTGAGGCTCTTCGGCTTGGGCGTCCGCGTCTGTCATCTCTCTCCTCGGTGGGCGTCAGGGCCGGGGGCACCCGGCGATGTCGTTGCTGGAAGGTTACCCGTCACGGCGTCGAGCCCAGCGTGACCGAGCGGGTGAGGCCGCCCGTCGCCCGCACGACGGTCACCGTGACCGTGTCTCCGGAGCGGTACCCACTGAGCACTGTCGAAAGGGACTGCGCCGAGTCGACGGGCTTGCCGTCGATGGCGACGATCACATCGTTCGTCTGGATCCCGGCCGTCGCCGCCGGCCCCCCCGGCAATGCGGTGACAACGAGCGCTCCCACAGAAATCGAGACATGGAGCTGTGACGCAAGCGGACCTGTCATCGACACGACATCGACGCCCAGGTACCCCTGCTTGGGCGGGTTCGTGGCCGGCGACGGGGATACCGTCACGCCGCTCTCGGCGCGCAGCGCCGGAAGCAGTTGCCGAACCAGGTCGACCGGGATCGCGAAGCCAACGTCCCCGGTCGGGCCGCTGGCCGAGCCGCTCACGGTCACGGCCGTGCTGACGCCGACGACCCGACCGGCCGTGTCGACGAGGGGGCCACCGGAGTTCCCGGCGTCGATGGCGGCGTCGGTCTGGATCATGCCGGTCATGCGCACCGGCGCCGAGAGGTTCGGCAGCTGAGCGACGACGGAGCGCTCTTTGGCCGAGATGATCCCTTCCGTGACGACCGGCCCGGCCGAGCCGCCAGGGGCGTCCCCGATCGCGAGGACGCTGTCACCGACGCGGATGGCCGCCGAGCTGCCGAGCGTGACGGTCGGGAGGTTGTGGACGCCCCGGACCTTGAGGAGGGCGACATCCCGGACGAGGTCGACGCCCACGAGCTCGCTCGCCCGTGGGCTCGACTGCCCGTACAAGGTGACCGAGACCGACGATGCCCCCGCGACGAGGTGCGCGTTGGTCAGGACTTCCCCGTCCGCGCTGATCACCATTCCGGTGCCGCTGCTCGTCACCGCGCCACCGCTCGAAGTCGAGGCGGGGTCATGCGCGGTGACCGTCACGACTGCGGGAAGGACCTTGGCGAGAACGGCCTGCACGTCGGTGGGCTTGGCGAGGGCGCTCGAGCTGGGAAAGAAGCGCTCGACAATGGTCTGCTGGCTGCCCACCGCGACGAGGGCGCCGACCGCTGCACCCACGCCGGCGGCCACGGCAGCGGTGACGACGAGGACGACGACCCACGCCCGGATTGGAAGCGTGGCGAAGGGGGGAGCGGTCGCCAAGCTGCCGTCGGGCCCGGTTGCCACGGGAGAAACGGGCTGATTGCCCGCGTAGGGAGCTCCCGCCTGCCAGCCGGGCCCTCCCGCCGGGAACCCGCCGACACCGGCCTTGCCCGGGACCCGCGTCTGTCCTGGCCCGGAGCTCTCTCCTCGTCCCGGCCGCCGCACACCCCGCAGCTTCCCGGCCCACCCGAACCCGACCGGGAACTTCGGCATCCCCCAAGCCTCGCGCAGCGCGCACCGATGGCGCCCGCGGACGGGGCCCGCGGCTCTATGCTGGGTGCACCAGGGAGGGTAGATGGAAGAAAGCTGGATGGTCGATGCGAAGTGCCGGGACATGATCCCGGCGGTCTTCTTCCCGAGCGACGGGATGGGAGTCGAGATTGCACGGACCATCTGCGCTGACTGCCCGGTCAAGGCGGCGTGCCTCGAGTACGCGCTTGTCAACCGCGTCGACCACGGCGTCTGGGGAGGGACGTCGGAGCGAGAGCGCAGGCGCATCGCGCGCCGCCGGCGTCTCGCGGCGGCGGGTCTCGGCACCTCCTGACAGACGCCTCAGGCCTCGTCCGGGTCGTGGTTGCGAGGGCGGTGAGGCCACGATCCGTCCGCTGCCTGGTATGTCCCCTTCTCCCCGCGCACCCCTAACGCCGAGTCGCGTCAGCGGGAACGGCCGGACGTCCACATCGTGGGTGCACGGATGATCGAATCGGTCGTCAACGTGAGCGAAGGTCGCGACCGCGCACGCATCGCACGCATCGCGGGCCACGCCGGCTCGCGCCTGCTTGACGTGCACAGCGACCCCGACCACCACCGTTCGGTGCTGACGATCGCCGGGACAGATCCCGCGGAGGTCGAAGAGGCGACACGCTCGGTCGTCGCAGCAGCCGTCACCGAGATCGACCTGCGCACCCACGAAGGAGCGCACCCTCGCTTCGGGGCGGCCGACGTCGTCCCCTTCGCGCCGCTGCCGTTCGGCACCGAGTCCCTGGAAGAGGCGCTTGACGCGCGCCGACGGACCGCCCGCTGGATCGGGACACACCTCGGCGTCCCGTGCTTCCTCTACGGCCCCGAGCGCTCGCTCCCGGACCTGCGGCGGGAAGCGTTCTCCCGGCTGCGACCTGATACCGGGCCCGACCGGCCCCATCCGAGCGCCGGGGCAACTGCCGTCGGCGCGCGACCGGTCCTCGTCGCGTACAACCTCTGGCTCGACGAGGACGCCACCCTTGGCGACGCCCGCGCCCTGGCGGCGGCGGTGCGCACCCCCGTGCTGCGCACCCTCGGCCTGGCCGTCGGCTCGCGGGTGCAGGTCTCCTGCAATCTCGTGGCGCCCGCGACAACCGGACCAGACGGTGCCTACCGCGCGATCGAAGGAGCGGCGCGCACCCGCCACCGGTCGATCGAGCACGCTGAGCTCGTCGGGCTGATCCCGGAGAGCGTGCTGCGCGCCATTCCCCACCGGCGCTGGGCGCTCCTCGGTCTAGGAGCGTCGGCAACCGTCGAATCCCGCCTCGCCGCCCGTCGCTGAACCCGGCGGCTGGCAAGACAGCCGCTACGCCATGAGAACAGGTCCGGTGCATCCCGGCACGCCCGACCGTCCTGGCCGGGCCCGGCCGGAGCCTACGACGCCGACGTCGCCGGGCGGATGCCGAGAGCCCGCGAGCGCCGCAACCTGCGTCGCTCGCGCTCGCTCAAGCCCCCCCAGATACCGAACTTCTCGCCGTTGGACAGCGCGTGCTCGAGACAGTCCTCGCGCACGACGCACCCGCGGCAGACCTCTTTCGCTTCTCGCGTCGAGGCCCCGCGCTCAGGAAAGAAGAGATCCGGGTCCACCCCCATGCAGTTTGCCTGGCGTTGCCAAGCTTTCCCCTGGCGTCCATATAACAGCGTTACCGCATCCACTGGACCGCCTCCCTCGCCACGAAGTGGCAGCAATGTAGTTACAACCTTGTCATCATCCAACATCTTCGTCGAGTTGGCAAGGGGGAACGTCATTTCCCTCCTTGCGCCGCGCGTCGGCACCTTGCCCGGACAAGCCTGCGCGCAGTTCGTGGCATGGCGCGCGCCACCGCTCAGGCGAGCCGGCGCAGCTTCCGTCCTCCAGCGAGATAGTCGACGAGAACGGTGCCGCCGAGCGTCTCGGGTGTCGCGTAGACCACCCGGCCGCGGTTCAGTGCCGCCATACGTTCAACGAACTGCCCGGGTTGTTGGCGCGGCCCAAGGAGGAAGGTCGTGATCTCGATGCCGGCGCGCCGGCAACGCCGGGCCTCGGCCAGGGTGGCCTCGATCGTCGAGCGGGACGGGGGCGAGCAGAAGTCGACTCCCCCGTCGGCACCGGTGCGTGCCGTCGGCTCCCCGTCGGTGATCAACAGGATGCGTCGCGTCCCGTCGAATGACGTCAGGGTCCTGCGTCCCCAGGAGAGCGCAGCCGCAATGTTCGTTCCGACACTGTGCTCCCACGACAGTCCGGCGAGATCGCCGACGCCGATCTCGCGTGCTGTGTCCGCGAAGGCGACGATGGACAGCGCGCCCATGGGAGATCGCGTCGCACCAAGCGCGTAGAGGGCGAGGGCGACCTGTTTGGCCGCCAGGAAGAACCCTCTCTCCGGCATCGACAACGAGACGTCGACCGCAAGGACGGTTGCCGTTCTCGGCAACGGTTCCGTGCACGCGATCTCGAAATCCTCCAGCAGCAGGCGCGGCGCACCACCGGAACCATGACGGCGGATGGAGTTGAAGACGGTGCGCACGGCATCGATCTCCAACGGATCACCCGGGACGTACGGCTTCGTCTCGCCCGTACGATCGTGCGCCGATCCGTCCGGCACGGCGGCGCCGTGCGGCGTGCGCTGAGGGGAGGAGACGATCGCGCGCAGAGCGCCTCGGGCCATCCGGCGCAGTCCCCGTGGAGTCAGCACGTAGCCGCCGTCGCGTGCGACCACCGAGCCTGTTGCGACAAGAGCACCGGGGATCTGGGCAAGCAAGGCGATCGAGCGCGCCCCGTCGGCCCCGACAAGTTGGCGGGCGTTGTCGAGATCGGCGGCTGCCAGCGCAGGCAGGACGTCCGGCGAGCGCAAGAGGACCTCGAGGGTACCGAGCGAAGCATCTTCCCACTTTGTGCCCCGTGGCCAGGGGGAGCCGGCGGCGGCCGGCAGTAGCCGCTGCTGCGTGATGCGCGCGAGCAGGTCGCGCACGCCGAGGACCTTCTCGCCGTCTTCGGTGGTGAACCCTCCCGTCACGAGGCGCCGGAGAGCCGTGTCCAGGTTGCCGTCGCCCGTTCCGGAGAACGAGGCATCCGCAGCAAGTCGAGCGAAGACGAACGCGGGGTCGAGGGCGGCTCCCGGACGCACGAGGTCGCCGGCACGGCCTGCTTTGCGGTAGGCGGCGCGCACAGTCACACGATCCGCCTGTAGGCGGGGTGCGCCCCGGTGACCTCCTTGGCGAGCCGGCCGGTGAGATGCAGGCCTTCGAGCACGAGCTCGAGCGCGCTCGCGACGGCCCCCGCGCTTTGCGTCGGTACCAGGGCGCGCACCGGGGCGCGTAGCTCGGGCATCTCTGCGAGGATGACTCCGTAGGCCCGGGCCGGGACGTCGTCCCCCACTTCGACAACCCTCCCGTCGGAGAAGGCGGCGACGGCCTCGTCGAGCGGCACCCCGGCGAGGTGCGCGTGGAACGAGCTCGCAAGCGCCCCTTCGAGGAAGCCGGCGAGGACGCGTTCGCCGTCGTCGTCGTCGAAGACGTCGAGCTCCACCTTGCCGGCTGTCGAAGCGACCAGCGCGGCGCAGTCGCTGACCCGCGGCACGACCTCGCTCTCCCCGCAGCGCAGGGCCCGGCGCGCGGCGTTGGCGACGAGGGTCTCGTAGTTCGCGATCGACACGCGCACCGAGACGCCCGAGTACTGGTTCACGTGGGGATCGCGGCGTGCGATATGGCTGATCTCCGCGACGACGTGGGCCATGAAGGCAGGCACCTCGACCCGGAGGCCGGCCAGGCCGAGAGGGGCTGCTTCCTGGCGGACGATTGCCAACTCCTCCGCGGCGTTCGCCGGGTAGTGCGTCCGGACCTGGGCGCCGAACCGGTCCTTTAACGGCGTGATGATCCGACCCCTGCTCGTGTAATCCTCCGGATTGGCGGACGCCACGAGGAGAAGGTCGAGCGGCAGGCGGACCTTGTGGCCGCGTATCTGCACATCGCGCTCTTGGAGGAGGTTGAGCAGGCCCACCTGGATCCGCTCTGCGAGGTCAGGCAGCTCGTTGACGGCGAAGATCCCGCGATTGGAACGCGGGACGAGCCCGTAGTGGAGCGTGCGCTCGTCGGAGAGGTAGCGACCCTCCGCGACGCGTATCGGGTCGATCTCGCCGACAAGATCGGCGATCGAGGTGTCCGGAGTCGCGAGCTTCTCGCTGTAGCGCTCCTCACGCCGGACCCATGTGATCGGCGTGCTGTCGCCTGCTGCGACGGCGATGGAACGCCCTTCGGCGGAGACCGGCTGGTACGGATCGTCGTTGACCTCGGAGCCGGCGACGACGGGCATCCACTCGTCGAGGAGTGTGACGAGCGACCGGATCAGGCGGGTCTTGCCCTGGCCGCGCTCGCCGAGGAAGATCACGTCGTGGCCGGCAAGAAGAGCGTTCTCGAGCTGGGGGAGGACGGTGTCGCCGAAACCTACGAGGCCGTCGACGAGGGGCCGGCCGGCAGCGATGCGCGCCGCAACATTGCGCCGTATCTCTTCGGCGACGGGGACCGACTCCCAGCCCGAGGCGCGAAGGTCGCCGAGTGTGGCAGGACGAGCGCCCATCGGCGCAAGCCTAGGCGCCCGTGTGCCGGCTCGATCCCTGACCGAACCGTGGGCACCAGGTAGTTTCGCCTGCAGCAGCGCCCGAGTGCTAAGGAAGTGCCCGTGGCCGAAGCTGGACAGGCGATGAGGGAGGCACCATGACGACGATCGAGGAGGTGGGGCCCGCGGGCAACGCACCGAGCGTCACACCGGTTGCCCTCGGGCGTACGAGGGGAGGCCCCGATGTGCCGACGTTGCGCCCGGACCGTTGGTGGATCCAGCCGACCGTCATCTTCCTCGGGCTCACGGCCTTCGTCGCATACAGCACGTGGGCGGCGTTCATCAACAAGGACTACTTCCACGCGCCCTACATCTCGCCGTTCTACTCACCATGCATCTCTTCGAACTGCACCTACCAGCAGCTGCCGATCATCGGGACGTGGTGGAGCATCTCCCCGTCGATCCTTATCGTCGCCTTCCCTCTCGGATTCCGGCTGACCTGCTACTACTACCGTAAGGCCTACTACCGCTCCTTCTGGTGGTCGCCTCCTGCGTGCGCCGTCGCCGACGCCCATCCCCGCTACAGCGGCGAGACGCGCTTCCCGCTCATCATGCAGAACGTGCACCGCTGGTTCTTCTACGCAGGTGCGGTCTTCGTCGTCTTCCTCGGCATCGACGCCGTCCGCGCCTACGACTTCCCCGGGGGTTGGGGCATGGGGCTCGGGAGCTTGATCCTGACGGCCAACGTGGTGCTCTTGGGCTTGTACACCTTCTCCTGTCACGCGTGCAGGCACCTCGCCGGAGGGGGCTTGCGCGGCTTCTCGGGACACAAGATCCGCCACTGGCTCTGGAAGCGCGTGTCGGTCGTCAACGCCCACCACATGCTCTTTGCCTGGCTGAGCCTGATCTTCGTCGCCTTCACCGACGTGTATGTACGGCTCGTCGCCTCCGGCGTGATCACAGACCCGCGGTTCTTCTGATGGCGACCGACGCTCAGACGAACATGGCTGCCGAGATCGAGACCCACGAGCTCGACGTCCTCGTCATCGGGGCCGGCGGGGCCGGGCTACGAGCCGCTGTCGAGGCCCACGGGCGAGGAGTGAAGACCGGCGTCGTCTGCAAGTCACTCCTCGGCAAAGCGCACACGGTCATGGCCGAAGGGGGCATGGCTGCCGCGCTGCGCAATGTGTACCCCGAGGACAACTGGCAGGTGCACTTCCGGGACACGATGCGCGGCGGCAAGATGCTCAACAACTGGCGCATGGCGCAGATCCACGCCCAGGAAGCCCCGGACCGGGTCAACGAGCTCGAAGACTGGGGCGCTCTTTTCGACCGCACCCCCGACGGGCGCATCCTCCAGCGCGACTTCGGTGGCCACCGCTATGCGCGCCTCGCACACGTCGGCGACCGAACCGGCCTCGAGCTGATCCGCACCCTCCAGCAGCGCAGCGTCGCCCGGGGCGTCGAGGTGTACATGGAGTGCACGATCTTCCAGTTGCTGACGTCGGACGGCAAAGTGTCCGGAGCCCTCGGCTACTGGAGGGAGACAGGGCGCTTCGTGCTCTTCAAGGCGAAGGCGATCGTGATCGCCACCGGCGGGAGCGGGCGCTGTTTCAAGATCACCTCCAACTCCTGGGAGTGCACGGGCGACGGTCATGCCCTCGCGCTGCGTGCCGGTGCGGACTTGATGGACATGGAGTTCTTCCAGTTCCACCCGACGGGCATGGTGTGGCCGCTTTCGGTCCGGGGGCTGCTCGTGACAGAGGGCGTCCGCGGCGACGGCGGCACCCTGCGCAACGGCACCGGCCACCGGTTCATGTTCGACTACATCCCGGCGATGTTCCAGGCCGAGACCGCGGACACCGAGGAGGAGGCCGACGCCTGGTACGACGACCACGCCGGTAACCGCCGCACACCGGACCTGCTGCCCCGCGACGAGGTGGCACGCTCGATCAACTCCGAGGTCAAGGCCGGTCGCGGGAGCCCGCACGGTGGGGTCTTCCTCGACATCGCATCGCGCCGCAGTGCCGACTACATCCGTCGGCGCCTTCCGTCGATGTACCACCAGTTCATGGAGCTCGCCGGTGTCGACATCACCAAGGACCCCATGGAAGTCGCCCCGACCGCCCACTACATGATGGGCGGGATCCGCGTCGACGCGGACAGCACGGCGGCGACGGTCCCCGGACTGTTCGCCGCAGGCGAGGCCGCCGCCGGGCTGCACGGGTCGAACCGCCTGGGGGGCAACTCGCTGAGCGACCTCGTCGTGTTCGGTCGCCGCGCCGGGGTCGCAGCGACGGAGTATGCCGAGGGCCGCGAGGGCGCGGTGGCCGTCGACGGCGGCGACGTCGCCGAAGCATGTGCGCAGGCCCTCTCCGCCTTCGAGCGCGAAGAGGGCGAGAACCCGTACACGCTCCATCGGGAGCTGCAGGAAGCCATGCACAGCCTGGTCGGGATCATCCGAACCCAGAGCGAGATCGACCAAGCGATCGACAAGATCGGCGAGCTGAAGGAGCGGTCGGGAAACATCAGCGTCGAAGGCAACCGGGCGTACAACCCCGGGTGGAACCTCACGATGGACCTCGTCTCGATGCTGACAGTCAGCGAAGCCATCGCGCGCTCGGCCCTCGCCCGCAGGGAGAGCCGCGGCGGCCACACCCGCGACGACTTCCCCGGCCCGGACCCGGGCTTCGGCAAGATCAACCACGTCGTCCGGCGCGCTGACGACGGGACGATATCGGTCACGCCGGAGCCCCTCCCCGAGATGCCCGCCGAGCTTCGGGCCCTCTTCGATGAGTAGACGGCGGTGGGTGAGCCAATGCGGACGGTGCGCGTGACAAGACAGGCCGAGGAGCAGATGCGATGACCGATGTGACAATGCGGGTGTGGCGCGGCGACGCCGACGGAGGCGACTTCCGCCCGTACAAGATCTCGACCGAAGGCGGTGAGGTCGTCCTCGACGTCATCCACCGGATCCAGGCCGAGCAGTCCGGGGATCTCGCGGTTCGCTGGAACTGCAAAGCGGGCAAGTGCGGATCGTGCAGCGCCGAGATCAACGGCAAGCCGCGGCTCATGTGCATGACGAAAATGAGCAGCTTCGAAGAGGGGCAGGCCATCACGGTCGCCCCGATGCGGACCTTCCCTATCATCCGCGACCTCGTCACGGATGTGTCTTTCAACTTCGAGGTTGCAAAGCGAGTGCCGGCATTCAAGCCGAAGCCGCGCGAGGCCGACGGGACCCACCGGATGGCCCAGATCGACGTGGAGCGCGGCCAGGAGTTCCGCAAGTGCATCGAGTGCTACCTGTGCCAAGACGTCTGCCACGTCATCCGCGACCACGAGGAGAACAAACCCCAGTACGCCGGCCCGCGCTTCTTCCTCCGCTACGCCGAGCTCGAGATGCACCCGCTTGACACAAACGACCGGCGCACCATCGTCAGGGAGCAGGCGGGCGTCGGGCTATGCAACATCACCAAGTGCTGCACCGACGTCTGCCCCGAGCACATCAAGATCACCGACAACGCCATCATCCCGCTCAAAGAGCGCGTCGTCGACCGCCACTACGACCCGGTCGCGTGGCTTGGCCGCAAGATCCGCCGGCGGTCCTGAGACCGGCGAGGAGGCGGCCCGGCGAGGAGGCGGCCCGGCGAGACGAGCCCGAACGGGATCTCGCCCCGGCGAGGGGGTAGCCTCGGGTTGTGAACCGGTAACAACACCAGGGAGGGACGTGACCTTGACTGAGCCCATCGACGACCAGGTCCTCCAGCGCTACCGCGAGCTCCTCGACGCCGAAGACGCGGCGTTCGACGAGCTCGAGCACGCCTACGAAGAAGGAGACCGCTCCCACTTCGAGGCGGACTTGGCGACTTGGCAGGACGTCCTCGGCCGCAAGCTCGCCTTCCTCCGGCGCATGGGCATCGAGCCCGCGCTGCCGGCAGCCGTCTGAGCCCGGGGCCGGGATGACGCCCGGCCGGGACCGGGCGCTGCGCTCAAACCCCTCTTAGGAGGGCAGCAGTCCGAGCGCGCGCACGGCTTCACGCTCGCCGACGAGCTCTTCGGTCGTCTTTTCGACACGCTCGGCGGCGAAGTCGTCCAAAGCCAACCCCTGGACAACCGACCACCCGCCCTTGCCGTCGGCCATGACGGGAAAGCCGAAGACGAGCCCCTCGGGCCTTCCGTACTCGCCATGGCTGACGACGGCGACCGAAACGCAGTCATCAGCGCTGGTCGGCACCTGGACACTGACGACCGAGTCGATGGCGGCGTTCGCGGCCGAAGCGGCCGAGGACGCGCCACGCGCCTTGATGACGGCGGCGCCCCGCTGCTGAATGGTCGTGATGAACTCCCCGCGCAGCCAGGCATCGTCCCCGATCACCTCGGCCGCAGGCTTGCCGCCGATCCGGGCGTGGGTGAAGGCGGGGAACTGGGTCGACGAGTGGTTCCCCCAGATGGCGAGGTTGGTCACCTCCGTCACCGGGACGCCCGCTCTCTTGGCAAGGAGCGACCGGGACCGGTTCTGGTCAAGCCGGGTCATGGCGAACCAGCGGTCGTCAGGTACCTCCGGAGCGTGCGCCCGCGCGATGAGGCAGTTGGTGTTGCAGGGGTTCCCGACGACCAGCACGCGCACGTCGGAGGCGGCATGGGCGGCGATGGCCTCCCCCTGGGGCTTGAAGATCCCGCCGTTGATGCTGAGAAGGTCGTTGCGCTCCATGCCGGCTTTGCGCGGCACCGATCCCACGAGAAGAGCCCACGACGTGCCGTCGAAGGCCACGTTCAGGTCGGAGGTGGCCACGACGTCATGCAGCAACGGGAACGCGCAGTCGTCAAGCTCCATGACAACGCCTTCGAGCGCGGCCATCGCGGGCTCGATCTCGAGCAGGTGGAGGACGACGGGCTGGTCCGGGCCGAGGAGCTGGCCGGAGGCGATGCGGAACAAGAGGGAATAGCCGATCTGGCCTGCCGCGCCGGTGACGGTCACATGGACTGGTGACTTCGCTGTCGCTGTGGTTTCCATGGTGCCGACGCTACCGCGCCCGGCCACCACGGCAATCCGTCGTGCCCCGGGAGAATCGGGTCAGATGCGCCGGCAGAGCTCGGCGGCGAACTCCGAGCAACGCACCTCGCGAGCACCTTCCATCAGGCGGGCGAAGTCGTAGGTGACGATCTTGTCAGCGATCGTCGACTCCAAAGCGGCGACGATGTCCGCGGCGGCCTCGGTCCAGCCGAGGTACTCGAACATGAGCACGCCGGACAGCAGGAGCGACGAGGGGTTCATCTTGTCCTGACCGGCGTACTTCGGTGCCGTGCCGTGGGTCGCCTCGAAGATGCCGTGGCCCGTCTCGTAGTTGATGTTCCCGCCCGGGGCGATACCGATGCCGCCGACCTGCGCGGCCAGGGCGTCGGAGAGGTAGTCGCCGTTCAAGTTCATCGTCGCGATCACGTCGAACTCGTCAGGCCGGGTCAGCACCTGCTGGAGCGTGATGTCGGCGATCGTGTCCTTGACGAGCACGCGGTTGCCCGGCACACCGGAGCAGTCGTCCCAGCCGACGGCGACGTCGGACATCTCCTCGCGCACGAGCTCGTAGCCCCAGCTCCGGAACGCACCTTCGGTGTACTTCTGGATGTTGCCCTTGTGCACCATCGTGACGCTCGACCGTCCGTGCTCGACGGCGTAACGCACGGCCGCCCGGATGAGCCGCTTCGATCCCTCTTCGGAGATGGGTTTGATCCCGATGCCCGAGTTCTCCCGGATCGGCCAGCCGAACTCCTCGCGCAGGAAGCCTGCCAGCTTCTTCTCCTCCGGCGTGCCGGCCTGGACCTCGTACCCTGCGTAGACGTCCTCGGTGTTCTCCCGGAAGATCACCATGTCGACCTTCTCGGGATGGCGCACCGGCGACGGCACGCCCTTGAACCACCGCACGGGGCGCAGGCAGACGTAGAGGTCGAGAGCCTTGCGCAGGGCCACGTTCAAGGAGCGGATGCCGCCCCCGATGGGCGTCGTCAGCGGCCCCTTGATGCCGATGAGGTAGGTGCGGAAGGCTTCGAGGGTCTCCTCGGGAAGCCAGTCCCCCGTCATCGAGAACGCCTTCTCCCCGGCCAACACTTCCTTCCATGCGATCTTCTTGCCGTACTTGGCCGCAGCGGTGTCCATGACGACCTGCGCGGCAGGCCAGATGTCGACTCCGATGCCGTCTCCTTCGATGTAGGGGATGATCGGTTCGTCGGGTACGGCGAGCACGCCGTCGGGGGACATCGTGATGCGTTCGGACATGCAGGCGAGCCTACCCAGGCCATCCGCAGATGGCGATTCGGTCGTCTCGCCTGCGCGGGCTGACCGCCGGTGGGTCTAGGCGGAGCCGAGACCGAGCGCGCGGGCGATCTCGAGGGTCGCCTCCGCCTTGTTGAGTGTGTAGACGTGCAGCCCCGGTGCCCCGGCGTCGACGAGGGCGCTCCCGAGCTCGCAGGCGATCTCCACGCCGACGCTCCGGACGCTGACGGGATCGTCAGAAACTGCCTCGACGCGGCGTATCACCTCGGCCGGGAGAGCCGCTCCGCACAGCTCCGCCATGCGCCGCACCGAGCCCGCGTTGAGGATTGGCATGATCCCGGGGAGCACTGGCTTGTCGACTCCTCGCGCCGCGAGATCTTCGACCATTCCGAGGTAGTCGTCGACGCGAAAGAAGAACTGGGTCACCGCGAAGTCGGCGACCCGGAGCTTCTCGGCAAGGTACTTCCGGTCTGTGGCGAGGTCCGGCGACTGTGGATGCCCTTCGGGATGGGCGGCCACCCCGACGCAGAACGGACCAACCTCCTTGACCAACTCGACGACTTCGATCGCGTGATTGAAGTCCCCGGCAGGCCATCCGTCCGCCCCCGGAGGCGGATCGCCCTTGAGGGCGAGGATGTTCTGCACCCCCGCCTCCCGGTACCCGGTGAGAACGGCAACGAGCTCAGCGCGGCTGTGCGCGACACTCGTCAGGTGGGCCATCGGCGTGATGTCCCCGCGGGTGAGAAGCCGGAGGACGACTTCGTGTGTCCGCTCGCGAGTGGATCCGCCGGCGCCGTAGGTCACCGAAGCAAAGGTCGGGTGGACAGGCGCGAGCGCGTCGAAGACGTCGTCGAGGCGTGCCGCCGCCTCGTCGGTCTTCGGCGGGGACATCTCCACCGAGAAGGAGAACCCCTGCGCGAGCAGGGTGTCGATGCGCGCCATCATCCCGGGGCCCGGCGAGACTCCCCGCTGCTGCTGCCCCCGGATTCGGGCGACCACCCCGTACTGGCCCGCCGTTGCGCCGCTTCGACCGTGTTCACGAGAAGCATGGCCCGCGTCATCGGGCCGACCCCCCCGACGCGGGGGCTCAGCCATCCAGCGACGTCGGCGACGTCGTCGGCGACGTCGGAGAGCACCCGTCCGGCGGCGTTGCGGGACACGCCGGCCGCGACGACGGCCGCGCCCGCTTTGACCATGTCACGGGTCACGAGCCCTGCCGATCCCGCGGCCGCGACGACGACGTCCGCACGGCGGACGTGCTCGCCCAGGTCAGGCACGCCGGTGTGGACGACGGTCACCGCCGCGTTGCAGCCAGGCCTCTTCGAGGACAGGAGCAGTGCGAGCGGCCGCCCGATCGTCAGGCCGCGTCCGACGATCACCACATGGCGGCCCTCGACGGGGACCGCGTAGGTCTCGAGCAACTTGAGGATCCCGGCGGGCGTGCACGGGATCGGGCCGGGAGCCCCCATGACGAGCCGCCCCAGGTTGACGGGGTGAAGCCCGTCGACGTCCTTGTCGGGGTCGACGGCAAGGAGCGCCGCGTCCTCGCGAAGGCCCGCGGGCAGCGGGAGCTGGATGAGGTAGGCGTCGACCTCGGGATCGGCGTTGAACAGGGCGATGACCGCATCGAGCTCGGCCTGGGTCGCTCCCTGCGGAAGGTACGTGTGAACGGAGGCGATCCCGATCTGTTCACAGTCACGGTGCTTCATCTCGACATAGCGCGCGCTCGAGGGGTCGTCGCCGACGAGGATCGTCCCGAGCCCGGGCCGGACCCCGGCGCGGGCCATCTCGGCGACACGGAGGGTGAGGTCCTCGCGGATGCGCGCGGCAAGTGCCTCGCCGTCAAGGGTTATCGCTGTCACAGGGTCTACCTTTCCGCCTGTCTGCTCACGGGTCTATCCCCCGTCTGGTCCGTCGTCGTGCCGATCAGTGCCGGAAGTGCCGCTCGCCGGTCAAGACCATCGCGATGCCTTGCTCGTCGGCCGCTGCAACGACCTCTTCGTCTCGGATCGACCCGCCGGGCTGGACAACGGCGGTCACGCCTGCCGCGACGACTGCGTCGAGCCCGTCACGGAAGGGGAAGAAGGCATCCGATGCACCGGCACCGCCAGCGGCGCGCCCGGCAGCCTTCTGCGCGGCGATGGCCGCCGCGTCCTTGCGGTTCTGCTGGCCGGCCCCCACGCCGACGGTCCGGCCCTGCGCGGCGAGGACGATGGCATTCGATCCCGTGCGACCACAGACGCGCCAGGCAAGCTCCAGATCGTCCCACTCGGACGGCTCCGGGACGCGCTTGGTGACGACACGCCAGGTGGAGGGCTCCGCGATGAATCGGTCCTGCTCCTGGACGAGGAGCCCGCCGGACAGGCTCCGGACGCGCAACGCGGGCTCGCCACCGTCTGGCGCCGGGGCCTGCAGGATCCGCAGCACCTTCCGTTTGGCCGCGAGCATCTCGACGGCACCGGGTCCGTAGGAGCCGGCGATCAGGACGTCGGCCTGGGCGTTCGCCAGGATCGCCGCCGCGACTTCGGTGGTCACCTCGCCGGCGATGGCCACGATCCCGCCGAACGCCGAGACCGGGTCGCAGTCGAAGGCCCTCTGGTATGCGTCGAGGATTGAATCGCCGAGCGCGGCTCCACATGCATTCGCGTGCTTGACGATGACGGCCGCGCTCTTGCCCGCGGCGGCGCGCATGGTGAGGATCTCGTGGACGAGGGCCCACGCCGCGTCGGCGTCGAAGATGTTGAGGTACGACAGCTCCTTGCCCCCGTGCTGGGCGACCGCATCCCACCAGCTCGGCGTCCCGGCGATCCGGTAGCGGGCGCCCTGCTGGTGCGGGTTCTCGCCGTAACGCAGCGCCTGGGCCTTCTCCAGGACGACCGGGATGCTGTCGGGAAGGGCGCCGTCGCCACCTTCCGCAGTCGCCGATCCCTCGCCGCCTGCACCGGCGAACCAAGCGGCGATCGCCGCGTCGTAGGCGGCCGTGTGGGCGAATGCGGCTTGCGCGAGCCGCAAGCGGGTGGCGGCCCCGAGTGCACCGGTCGCGCGCAGCTCGCCAAGGACGACCCCGTAGTCGGCCGGATCGACGACGACGCCGACGTGGGCGTAGTTCTTCGCCGCGGCGCGCACCATGGTCGGCCCGCCGACGTCGATGAGCTCGACGGAGGGGTCCCGGGTGAAGGGGTAGAGATTGCACACGACAAGGGAGATCGGCGTGATCTGGCGGGCTGCGAGATCCGCGCGGTGCCGTTCCTTCGACAGGTCGGCGAGGATCCCGCCGTGGATCGCCGGATGCAGCGTCTTGACCCGACCGTCGAGCATCTCGGGCGCGCCCGTCACCGATTCGACGGGTCGGTGGTCAAGGCCCCAGGAGTCGAGTGCAGCAGCCGTGCCACCACTCGCTACCAGCTCCCAGCCCAAGGCCGCGAGGCCGCGGGCGAGCTCCTCAAGGCCGGTCTTGTCGTAAGCCGACAACAGGGCTCTCATGACGGTGGTGCTCCTTGTTCCCTGTCCCCCGGGCGGGCCATGAGATCGCGCAGCGCCGCGGGGTACAGACGGCGCTCGACCTCCTTGATGCGTTCGTGCAACGACGCGACCGTGTCGTTGTCACGGACCTCGACGGCCTCCTGGGCCAAGATCGGTCCGTCGTCGACTTCCACGGTCGCCAGGTGGACCGTACATCCCGTCACCTTCACGCCGGCCGCGAGGGCGTCTTCGACCGCATGCCACCCCTTGAACGCCGGCAGCAGAGCCGGGTGCGTGTTCACGATGCGCTGCGGGTAGGCATCGTGTGCCGCCTTGCCGAGGACGGTCCCGAACCCGGCCATGGCGACGAGATCGGCGCCGTGGGAGCGCAGGGCGTCGACGACGTCCTGCGTGTAGGCGTCGCGGTCGAAGTCCGCGCCGAAGGACGTGCGCTTGACGAGGCGGGCCGGCACGCCGGCGTCCGCGGCGATGTCCAGGGCGGCGCATGGCCGGTCGGACACGACGACGGCAACGGGCAGGCCGGCTTCTAAGATCGCGCGCAAGATGGTCCCGCTCCCCGACACCAGGACCCCGAGGCCACCCACGGCGACACGCTAGCCGTCGGCGCTGACGAAGACGTTCTTGATCTCGGAGTACGAGGAGAGCGCCTCCATGCCCAGCTCGCGACCGAATCCCGACTGGCGCATGCCCCCGAATGGGGTCCCCACCCGGACCGAGGTGTTCGAGTTGACCGAGAGCGTGCCGGCGGCGACCGCCCGGGCCATGCGCACCGCCCGCGACGAGCTCTGTGTCCAAATCGATCCCGACAGGCCATAGATCGAGTCGTTGGCGATCCGGACCGCATCCGCTTCGTCGTCGAAAGGGATGACGCAGGCGACCGGGCCGAAGACCTCCTCCCGGGCGACGCGCCACTGGGGGTCGGCGGGCGCGACGATCGTCGGTGCGAGCCACCAGCCCGGCCTCTCGAAGAAAGAGCTGTCGCGCGACGACACGATCGACGCTCCTGCGGACTCGGCATCGAGAAAACCGCGGACCGTCTCACGCTGGTCGGACGAGACGAGCGGTCCCATCTCGGTCGCCGGGTCTTCGGGATCCCCGATCGCCAATCGATCTGTCGCGACGGACAGGAGCGCGACGAAACGATCGAGGGCACTGCGTTCGACGAGGATGCGACTACGCGCGCAGCAGTCCTGACCCGCGTTGCCGAAGACGGCGAGCGGGGCGGCCGCGGCGGCGCGCTCCAGGTCGGCGTCGGCGAAGACGACGTTGGCCGACTTCCCCCCCAGCTCGAGGGTGACCCGCTTCAGGGTGGCCGCGGCCTTCACCATGATCTCGCGCCCCACCTCCGTCGAACCGGTGAATGCCACCTTCGCCACGCCCGGATGCTCCACCAGGCGGTTGCCGACGACGGATCCCCGGCCGGGGAGCACCTGGAGGACCCCTTCGGGGATCCCGGCCTCGAGGGCGAGCTCGGCGAGGCGCAGGGCGGTCAGCGGCGTCAGCTCCGCCGGCTTGACGATGACGGTGTTGCCGCATGCAAGGGCCGGTGCGACCTTCCAGGAGGTGATCGCCAGGGGGAAGTTCCACGGGACGATCGCCGCGACGACGCCGAGGGGCTCGTGGACCGTGTAGTCCAGCCCTCCGGCGACCGGGACCGTCGTCCCGTGGTGCTTGTCGACGGCGCCCGCGTAGAAGTGGAAGACCTCGGCGACCATGCCGATCTCGCCCCGGCTATCGGAGATCGGCTTGCCGACGTTGCGGGTCTCGGTCAGCGCCAGCGCCTCCGCGTTCTCCTCGACCAGCCCGGCGAGGCGGCGCAGGAGCTGGGCCCGCCGCGCGGGCGCGACGGCGCGCCAGGGACCGAAGGCCTCCTGAGCCCGCGCGACGGCGGCGTCGGTCTCGTCGACACCGGACGATGCCACCTCGGCGAACGGGGCACCCGTCGCCGGGTTCACAACGGTCAGCATGTCTCGGCTCCTCCCGACGCGCGCCCGGCCAGGTGGTCGGGCTCTTCGATCCGTTCGGCCGACGCCGGCAAGGGCTCGGGCTTCGCAAGCGCACCGGCCGCATCGACGAGGGCGCTGAACAGGCGCACCTCCCGGTCCTGCTCCGGATGCCATTGGACGCCGACGACGAAGCGGCGACCGGGCATCTCGACTGCTTCGACGACGCCCTCAGTGGAGCGGGCGACGACGACCAGCCCCGTCCCGAGACGTGCGATCGCCTGATGGTGCGAGCAACTCACGTCGGCGGCGGTCCCGAGGATCCCTGCCAGGCTGCTCCCCTCGTCGATTGCGACACGGACCTTGCCGAAGCGGCCTCCCCCGGGCTGGTGCCCGTCGTGGCCAAGGCGGTCTGGAAGATGCTGGATGAGATCGCCGCCGCACGCGACGTTGAGGACCTGGACCCCCCGGCAGATGGCGAGCACGGGCATGTCCCTGTCGAGCGCCGCGGCAAGCAGAGCCAGCTCCGCGGCGTCCCTGTCGGTACGGACTGTCCCGAGCGCCGGGTCCGCCTCAGCCCTGTAGCGCGCAGGGGCGACATCGGCTCCCCCGGCCAGCACCAGGCCGTCCAGGCTGTCGAGGAACGGCCCGGCACGTACGGCGGCGACGGCGTCCTCGCTCGTCGCGCCGTGGGGGCTCGATGTCGGCGGTGGGAGCAGCACCGGTTGCCCCCCTCCTGCTTCGACCATCTCGAGGTAGGCCGACTGCACGACGGCCGCACGCACGTCCCACGCGCCCCATCGCGCCTGCTCCAGATAGGTGGTGACACCGATCAGCGGCGTCTTTCGCACGAATCCTCCTCGACGCATCCCGTACAGTAGGGCGCTCCGTTGCCACCCGGCAACGAGCACGGGACCCGGACCGGGAGGAGCATGCCGATGGCACGCCTTGACGGCAAGATCGCGATCGTAACCGGCGGCGGGAGTGGCATCGGCCGCCAGGCCGCCCTGCTCTTCGCGGCCGAAGGCGCCTCCGTGGCTGTCGCCGACATCGACGCTGCCGGCGCCGGATCGGTTGCCGAGGAGATCAGCGCTGCCGGCGGCAACGCCTTCGCGATCGCCGTCGACGTTGCCGACGAAAGCTCGACGCGCGAGATGGTTGCGCAGGCCGTGGCCACCTTCGGGGGGCTCCACGTCCTGTTCAACTGCGCCGGCATCTTCCCCTCCGACGACGGCGGAGTCCTCGACACGCCTCCGGCGACATGGGACCGGGTCATGGCCGTCAACGCCAAGGGCACCTGGCTCTGCTGCCGGGAGGCGTTGCCGGCGATGCTCGCCTCCGGCGGGGGATCGATCGTCAACGTCGCCTCCTTCGTCGCCCTCGTCGGCGCAGCGACCGCCCAGGTCGCCTACACGGCGAGCAAGGGAGCCGTCCTCGCCTTCACGCGTGAGATGGCCGTCGAGTACGCCCGCAGGGGCATCCGCGCCAACGCCATCTGCCCGGGCCCGATCGCGACGCCTCTGCTCGCCGAGCTGCTCGCCGATCCCGCCCAGCGGCAGCGGCGCCTCGTCCACATACCCTTCGGCCGTCTCGGCGAAGCCGCCGAGATCGCCCGCGCGGCGCTGTTCCTCGCCTCGGACGACTCCTCGTTCGTCACCGGCTCGGCCCTCGTGGCCGACGGGGGCATCACGGCTGCGTACGTGACCCCGGAATGACGCAGATGCCATGATGCGGGGATGCTGAGCCTCGACGACCTGACGGCGCTGGTCGGCACCGGGGAGGTCGACACCGTCCTGGTCGCCTTCCCCGACCTGCAGGGGCGCCTCGTCGGCAAGCGGGTCGTCGGGCGGCACTTTCTCGACCACGTCGTCGCAGACGGCATCGAGGCGTGCGACTACCTGCTCGCCGTCGACGTCGACATGGAGCCGCTGGACGGCTACACCTTCGCGAACTGGGACCTCGGCTACGGCGACGTCACGGCCCGGCCTGACATGACAACCCTCCGGCTCGTCCCCTGGCTGCCGGCGACGGCCCTCGTCGTCTGCGATCTCGACGATGGTTCCGGCACCCCGATCGAGGTGTCCCCGCGCAGGATCCTCCAGCGGCAGGTCGCGCGCGCACGTGAGGCTGGTTTCGCTGTGAAATGCGGGACGGAGCTGGAGTTCTACGTCTTCGAGGACTCGTTCCGCGAAGCCGAGGAGAAAGCCTTCCGGGGCCTCGTCCCGCACTCGTCGACGATCGAGGACTATCAGATCTTCCAGACCAGCCGGGACGAGTACTTCATCCGGGAGATCCGGAACGCGATGATCGGCGCCGGCATCCCGGTGGAGTTCTCCAAGGGTGAGGCGGGCCGGGGCCAGCACGAGATCAACGTCACCTACGGCGGTGCGCTCGAAACGGCAGACCGCCACTGCATCTACAAGAACGGCGTCCGGGAGATCGCCGCCCTGCGCGGTCGTGCGGCAACCTTCATGGCGAAGTGGTCCATGACCGAGGTCGGCTCGTCGTGCCACGTCCACTCCAGCCTCTGGGGGGCAGGCGACGACGCGCCGGCGATGTGGGACGCCGGCGCCGAGAGCAATCTTTCGCTTGCCGCGCGGCAGTTCCTCGCCGGCCAGATCGCCGGCGCCGCCGAGCTCGGCTGGATGTACGCGCCCTACGTCAACTCCTACAAGAGGTACCAACCCGGCTCGTGGGCACCCACCGCGCTTGCGTGGGGCATCGACAACCGCACGTGCGGCTTCCGCATTGTCGGACACGGCGCCGGGCGGCGCATCGAGTGCCGCATCCCCGGCGCCGACGTGAACCCCTACCTGACCCTCGCCGCCCTGATCGCCTCGGGCCTCGCCGGCATCGAAGCCCAGCTCGATCCGGGTGAGCCGTTCGCGGGCAACGCCTACGACGCGCACGACGTCGCCCGCGTACCGGCGACGCTCGTCGAAGCCATCGCCGCATTCGAGGCGAGCGGGCTCGCCCGCTCGGCGTTCGGCGACGACGTGCACCACCACCTGCTCAACACGGCCCGCCAGGAGTGGGCGCTTTCGAATCGCGTCGTGACCGACTGGGAGCTCCGGCGCAACTTCGAGCGGATCTGAGCGCGGTCGCCGGGGGGTGAGGGGGCCGGCCACGATGGCGAAGACGACGGATCTCGACACGCTTCGCGAGCGCTACGTGCTCGGCATCGACCTCGGGACCGGGGGGCCGAAGGTCGCCATCGTCTCCGGGAGCGGGGAGGTCGTCGACTCCGAGGCGCGCCCCAACACGATCGACGTCCTTGCCGACGGTGGCGTCCAGCAGAGCCCGGCGCAGTGGTGGTCGACGGTCTCCGACGCGGCGCGCACCTTGGTCGCCCGCGGCGCAGTCCCTGCCTCCGCCATCGTCGCCGTCGCCTGCACCGGCCAGTGGTCGGGAACCGTCGCCGTCGACGCGGCCGGTCAACCGCTCATGGACTGCATCACCTGGATGGACTCCCGCGGCAGCGCCCCGATCGCCAAGCGCGTCGGTGGCCTTGTCCCCGTCGACGGCTACGGGCTCACCAAGGCGCTGCGGTGGATCCGGATCGCCGGCGGTGCCCCCGGGCTCTCGGGCAAGGACCCGGTCGCCCACATCCTCTTCATCCGCCAATCGCACCCTGACGTCTACGAGGCGACGGCGACGTTCCTCGAGCCGGTCGACTACCTGAACCTTCGCCTCACCGGACGCCGCTCGGCCTCGTACGACTCGATCACCCTCCACTGGGTCACCGACAACCGCCGGATCGACAGGGTCGACTACCACCCCACCCTCCTGCGCCTTGCCGGGCTCGACCGGGCGAAGCTCCCGGACCTCGTGCCTCCGGCGCAGGTCATCGGCACCGTCCTGCCCGACGTTGCCGCCGAGATCGGGCTGAGCCCGGACACGGTCGTCGTCACGGCGATGGGCGACGTGCATTCTGCTGCGATCGGGTCCGGGGCTGTCGCTCCGTATGCCTGCCACCTCTACATCGGCACGTCCTCGTGGCTGACGTGCCATGTCCCCTTCAAGCGGGCCAGCATCGCCAACGGCATCGCGACGATCCCCTCGGCCATCCCGGGGCGCTACATGGTGGCCGACGAGCAGGAGACCGCGGGCGGCTGCCTCACGTTCCTCGCCAACGGCATGTTCCTCGCCGACGACGAGCTCGCCGCTCGGGGCGACGATGCGGGAGATGCCGGCGCGACTTCGGCTACACCT
>JAJZBS010000142.1 GCA_021851885.1 Actinomycetes bacterium
GCTAGGCCATCACAACAAGTCAGTCGTTGGAAGTCGCTGCGTCCAGGAGATCGGCAAAGCGCTGGCGCGCGGCCTCGCGGCGCGTCGGGATGTGCTCTGTGGGAACCTCGACCGGCTCGTACTCGCGCAACGTCCGTCGAGCAACGGTGATCCGGTGCACTTCGTCGGGGCCGTCGTAGATCCGCGCGGCACGCGCAAAGCGGTACATGGCCTCCAATGGCAGATCAGTCGAGAATCCGAGCGCGCCATGGACCTGGATCGCGCGGTCGACGACGTTGTACAGGACGCCCGCTCCGTAGTACTTGATCATGGCGATCTCAACGCGGGCGGCGGCTGCCCCGACTGTGTCGATCTTCCAGGCCGCGTACAGGGTGAGGAGGCGAGCCGCGGTCATCTCGGCGAGCGAATCGGCCACCCAGTTCTGGACCGTCTGCTTCTGTGCCAGGTACGAACCGTGCAGGTAGCGAGAGACCGCCCTTTCGCAGAGCATGTCGAAGGCCCTTTGGGACTGGCCCAGCCAGCGCATGCAGTGGTGGATGCGCCCGGGGCCCAGGCGATCCTGGGCAAGCCGGAAGCCGCTCCCCTCTGTGCCAATGAGGTTCTTGGCGGGAACCCGGACGTCGGTGTAGCGGATCTCGGCATGGCCCCCGTACTGGCCGAAGTGTACGACGGGGTGGGCCATCGTCGGCACGTCCCGGACGATCTCCACACCGGGCGTGCTCGCCGGAACCAAGATCATCGAACAGCCGTGGTACGCGTCGACTTCCGGGTTCGTCACCGCCATGACGATGAGGAAGTCCGCGATCGAACCGTTCGACGTGAACCACTTGTGCCCGTTGATCACCCATTCGTCGCCGTCGCGCACCGCCGTCGTCGCGATCAACGTCGGGTCGGCACCGGCGCCGGGCTCGGTCATCGAGAACCCGCTGCGCAACTCCCCGGCCAACAGCGGAACGAGCCAGCGCTCTCGTTGCTCGTCGTCGCCTGTCTCGGCTACCGCCACCGCGAGGAGCTCGGCGTTGCCCGAGTCGGGTGGGTTGTTCCCGAAGACGAGGGGCCCGAGGTGGGACTGCCCGAGGATCTCGTGCATGAGCCCGAGCTTGACCTGCCCGAACCCGCCGCCACCGAGCCCCGGAGGAAGGTGTGCCGCCCAGAGCCCCTGCCTTCTCACCTCCTCCTGAAGCGGCTCGACGGCGCGCTCGAGGTGTGCCTGGTCCAGTTCGAGGGTCTCCAGAGGGAAGATCTCCTCCTTCATGAGCTCGCGCATCCATGCAAGCTTCTCCTCGAACTCCGGCTCTGTGGAGAAATCCCAACCCATGTCCGCGCTCCTTCCCAGGGGCTCGTGGCGACGGAGCGACCATGGACCCACCGGACGCACCTCGTCAAGTGCCACACCGCCCCTCCGCTACGGTGAAGCGGTGCCGGACCTCACCTCATCCCAGTCGCAAGTGACGCGCGACGCCGTCACGCCGGGCGTGCGTGACCTTCTCGCCCAAGCCGGGGCCGCCCTCATCGACGACCGGCGCCAACTGAGCGAAGCCGAGCTGAAGGAGCTCTCGACGATCCCGGACGACGCGGTCGTGTCCCTGGCGGCTCTCGCACACGAAGTCCGCCTCTCCTGGTGCGGCCCGGGCGTCGAGATCGAGGGGATCTTGTCCGCAAAGACGGGGGGGTGCCCCGAAGACTGTGCTTTCTGCAGCCAGTCGGCGCGCTACGAATCTCCCGTCAAGGCAACGCCGTTCCTCGACACCGCCGAGGTTATCGCCGCCGCCGAAGCGACCGCCGCCCTCGGCGCGTCGGAGTTCTGCATTGTCCTCGCGGTGCGCGGGCCGGACGAGCGGATCCTCCAGAGGATCATCGAACTGGTACCGGTCGTCCGGGACAAGACGGGACTGAACGTCGCGGTGAGTGCGGGGATCCTCGACGACGACCAGGCCCGCCGCCTCGCCGGCGCCGGCGTCCACCGCTACAACCACAACATCGAGACGGCCCGGTCGCACTTCGGTCGGATCGTCACGACGCACACCTGGGAGGACCGGGTCGCAACCTGCCGGCTCGTGCGCAAGTGGGGAATGGAGCTGTGCTGCGGGGTCCTCCTCGGCATGGGCGAGGCACCGCTACAGCGCGTCGAGATGATCACCCAGCTCCGTGAGCTCGACCCCACAGAGGTGCCGGTCAACTTCCTGAATCCGCGGCCCGGGACCCCTCTCGCCCGGCGCAACCCGATGACCGCGTTGGAGGCGATCCGGTGGATCGCCCTGTTCCGGCTCGGCCTGCCCGGTGTGATCCTGCGATATGCAGGGGGGCGGGAGATCACCCTGGGCGAGCTCCAGGCGATGGGCATGGCGTCAGGCATCAACGCCTTGATCGTCGGCAACTACCTGACCACCCTGGGACGCCGACCCGAACAAGACCTCGCCATGCTGGAAAGCCTCCAGATGCCGATCACGGCCTTCTCGGGAGTCGTGTGAGATCTCCGTGCAACCGCCGATCGCCCGGCCCAAGGACCACGAGCAGCGGTTGGGCAAGGCCACCGGTCCTTCCCGGCGCCAAGCGCCGTGAACAGCGCTGCGACACCGCTTCATGACAGCCCGCCAGGTCCCGTGACCGAGGTCGTGCACTGCTCCGGCTGTGGACGCACCCGCGATCACTGCCCCGGGTGCACGTCGGAACTTGATCCGCCTCGCTTCTGCCCGCGCTGCGGCCGCCGCCTGACCGTTCTCGTGTCGCCGACGCGCGTCGCGGCGCGCTGCCGGGACCATGGGGAGGTCCCGACGCCTGCACATGGCACCGATCCCGCCGACGGCACACGGCAAGGGCCGGGCTAGCCTTCCTGCGATGGACCGCATTGGCGTCGTTGACACGATGTTCGCTCGCGTCGACATGGGCGCACAAGCGCGAGACGAGCTCGCAGACTGCCCTGGTCACGGCCACACTTTCGAGGTCGTGTCACGCACGGTGCCCGGCATCAAGGACCTCGCCGTCGAGTGCAAGAAGCTGATCGAGGATGACGGGTGCAGGATCGTCGTCGCCCTGGGAATGCCGGGGAAGGAGCCGATCGACCAAGTCTGCGCGCACGAGGCATCCCTCGGCATCATGAACGCCCGCCTCGCGACCAATACCCACATCCTCGAGGTGTTCGTCCATGAGAGCGAGGAAGAACGAGCCGGCGACCTCGTTCCCATTTGCATCAACCGCGCACGGAAGCACGCGCGCAACGCCTACTGGTTGCTCTACGAGCCACAGCAGCTCTCCCGTCGAGCGGGACAGGGCGTCCGCCAGGGATACGCAGACGCCGGTCCCATAGCGGGCTGACCACTCTGCCGCCTGCTTCATCCGACCCGCTCCCACCAACCAGCACCGCAACGGACACGGCCGCGCTCGGCGAGCCGCTCCAGGACTGCGATCACTCGTGCCGCCCGCACCCCGCTCCGGGCGACCACCTCCCCCACCGCCGTCGGCTCCCAGCCGACGTGCCGGATAATGTCCTCCTCGTCAGGGTCGAGACGGGACTGGGCCGGCGGGGCGACCGGAGCCGGCGGGCGCGTGCACGGCCGACCCATGAGGGAGAGGGCGGCCACGACGTCGTCGACGTCACGACACGGTGGGCACCCGTCGGCGAGGAGGGAGTTCGTGCCTCGTGCCGCGGGGTTGCGTACCGAACCGGGCACGGCCATCACCGTGACCCCTCGGTTGAGAGCCGCCTCGACGGTTCGCATCGAGCCACCCTTGTCCGCCGATTCCACGACGACGACGACGTCTGCGAGCATCGCCATGAGCCTGTTGCGGACAGGGAACCGCCATGCCTCCGGCGGCGTGCCGGGTGGGGCTTCGGAGATGGCGATCCCCGTCCTCGTGATCGAGTCGTAGAGAGGGCCATGGCGGCGCGGGTACACCACGTCGACCCCCCCGGCGAGGACGGCGATCGTCGGTGCTGCCTCCGGGAGCCGGCCACCCGCATCGCCCCGCGACTTTCCGCATGTCAATCGCCCTGCTTCGAGCGCCCCGGCGTGCGCGGCCGCGTCGATACCGATCGCCATCCCGGAAACCACGACGACCCCCCGCCTGGCAAGGCCGCGCGCGAGATCCCGCGCAACATCGCATCCTCCGCCGGTCGCGCTGCGCGTCCCGATCATCGCGACACGCGGCCGTTGCGCCAAGACGTCGGCGCTTCCGCGAAAGAATATGGCGGCCGGCCCTTCGGGATCGAGGGTGAACTCCGGCGGGTACCCGGTCGATCCCGTTGCCAGTATCCCGATCGACCGGCGCGCGCACAGCCGTGCGATCGCCGCCGGGTCCACCGCGCGTGCCTGCCGGCGCGCCTCGCCGACCCACGAGCCACCTCCGGTCGCGGAGATGATCGCACCAGCGCATGCGCCCTGGAGGAATGCAGCCCACGCCTGCGACGGGGACCGGCCCGGGAGGAGGGCGCGCAACAGGCCCCGGCATCGCACGGGCCCGACCCCCGCCAGCCCCATCAACGCCGCTGCAAGCACCTCGACCGTGATACCGCCGTCAGGTCCCACGCTACCGGCGAGGCGCGCGCCGGGGGCCGATGTGTCCGGGCGAGCTCCTTCTTCCGCCGTCCGGCCTCCTCGTGGCAGAGATTGCCCGCTCATGGCCGGTCCGCTTCGGAGACGAGCGCATCGCGCGCTGCGCGCAGCGCGAGGGCTTCGGCCACGTGGTCGATCCCGACGCGCTCGTCACCCCCTTCGAGGTCTGCGATGGTCCGAGCTGTCCTGCGCACGCGCGCCAGCCCTCGAGCGCTGAGGCATCCTTCGCGTAGCTTGCGCGTGAGGTACCGGCGGGCCTCGGGAGTCAACGGGGCGAGATCGTCGAGACGATTGGGCGGGATCTCCGCGTTCGTCCGGACGCCGCGCTCCCGGGACTGCAAGCGTACGGTCGAGACCCGGGCGGCGATCGCTGCGCTCGGTTCTGCCGGGTCTCCCTCGACGAGCTCGTCCGGATCTGTCCTGTCGAGGCGAACCGCCAGGTCAAAACGATCCAGGAGCGGGGCTGACAGCCGCTGGGCGTAACGAGATCGTGCCGCAGGCGAGCAGCGGCACCTCCCGGGAAGCCCTCCGAAGCCACAGGGACAAGGGTTCATTGCGGCAACGAGGAGGACACGGGCCGGGAAGACGTGCGACCCCCGGGCCCGGCAGACGTTCACGACACCTTCCTCGATCGGCTGACGCAGCGCTTCGAGCGCAATCCTCGGGAACTCCCCGAGCTCGTCCAAGAACAGGACCCCTCCCGAAGCAAGGCTGATCTCCCCGGGACGCATCCAGGCGGTCCCTCCCCCGATGAGCGAGACCGGCGAGGCACCGTGATGAGGAGCGCGGAATGGAGGGGCCGCATGGGAGGAGAACTGGCCGATCGGCAGACCGGCGGCCGAATGCACTTTGCTGACTTCCAGGGCTTCGCCGGCGTTGAGAGGAGGCAGGAGCCCGAGAAGGCGGCGTGCGAGCATCGTCTTTCCCGAGCCGGGTGGCCCGAGGAGGAGGAGATGGTGCCCGCCTGCGGCAGCCACCTCGACGGCGCGCCGCCCCAGTGGCTGGCCGTGCACGTCTGCCATGTCGGGCACCTCGGGCATCTCCCAGCCGGCCGCGGCGGTGCCGCGACTCGCTTGGGCCGGATCACGATCCCGCGCGCGTCCATTGCCGCGAGCAGATGCGCACCCCCGCCAACGCTCGGTTGATACCGGCGGGCGGGGCCACGGTGCTCGTCCCGCCAACGCATCCAATGCGGCGCGCAACGTCGGTGCACTGCGGACTGTGCGGTCCTCGACGAGCTCAGCCTCGTTCGCGCACGCCGTCGGGACGACGACGGTCCCTGCCTCGATCGCGTCCACCATCGGCACGATGCCGGCGACGGCCCGCAAGGAGCCGTCCAGTCCAAGCTCCCCGATGAACGCGTGCCCGTCGACGAGGTGTTCACCGAGCGCGCCGCAAGCGACAAGCAGTCCGATGGCGATAGGAAGATCGAGGCCAGCGCCACCCTTGCGCACCCCCGACGGGGCGAGGTTGACCGTGACCCTCCGGAGGGGCCACGTCAGATCACTCGACAGCAGCGCCGCCCGGACTCGATCCCGGGATTCACGACATGCCGCATCCGGCAACCCGACGATCGTGAACCCGGGTAGCCCGTTCGAAACATGGACTTCGACCCAGACGGGTGCGCCCTCGACCCCCATGAGAGTGGCCGACGGAATCGTGCCGATCGTCGTCATCGAACCCCCTGACTGCGCGGAGACTTCCGCGCGCTGTTGCGTTCAGGAGGGCCAAGAAGATCCGCCGGCCACTCGATGCGCCGTCACCGTAGAGAAGAGCTGTGACATCTATAGGAGCTTCGGGGCCGACCGTCCAGGCCGCTCGCTGTCCCGGTTGTGCCCGTAGCGGATCTTGCGAGATGCCGCGCGACCCAACGGCCCAGGGAAGGCTCCGCCCGGACCCGAGACCGCCACGCGAGCCGCTCCTTCGGTCGCCTTGTCCGACCCGACCGGCTCGGGTTCATCTCGGCGCGATGTGGTCACTGCACCGTGATCGCCGTCACAGGCGGCGGCAGCGCAGGCGACTCTCCGGCGCGACGTGGTCACAGGCAAAGCGCGCGACCACCGGCTGCACCGGTGATCTCGGCGGCTGGGGAGCTGGGCGGCTGGGGCGGCTGGGGAGCTGGGCGGCTGGGGCGGCTGGGGAGC
>JAJZBS010000020.1 GCA_021851885.1 Actinomycetes bacterium
CCCCTGGGGCTCCCGGCGCGCTCCGATCGCCGTGTCTCGCACGGCCGGGGAGACGGCCAGCACCGGCGGGAGCACCTCGGGATCTCCCCACTGTTGCGTCGGCGCGCCTGCGGCCGACGACTGGCCGCTCCCTTGTCCCGACATCCTTCGCGGCGACACCTCACGCGCGAGGGGGAGTGGTTCGTGCGGTCCGAGCGCGCTATCCATCGCATCGAGACGTTCACCGAGCATCGCTGCGGTCATGCGATCGGCGGCACTCGGCTCTGCCGCTTCGGAAAGTACTGGGGCAAGCTCTCCGAGGGCCGGATGATCCGGCAGGCGCGCGCCGACTCGCCTCATGAGCGTCCCAAGCGTTGTATCCGCGTTGAACGGCGTCTCGCCTGTCAACGCCTCGTAGAGCGTGATCGCAAGCGCGTACACGTCGGAGCGCCCGTCGACGGCACCGCCTTGCGCCTGCTCGGGCGAGACATAGCGCGCAGTCCCGAGGATAGAGCCCATGGGTTCGGTCCACGCCGCTTCGGACAGTGCTCGCGCAATGCCGAAATCCGCGATGCGCATGCGGCCTTCCTCGTCAAATAGCAAGTTCGCCGGCTTGACGTCGCGATGCACCAGGCCGCGGGCATGTGCATATGCGAGCCCCCGGGCTGCTTGGGCGCCGATGCGTGCCACTTGAGGCCTGCTCAGGGTGCCCGCCTGGTCTAGGATATCGCGCAGCGATCCTCCGGAGAGGAGCTCGAGGATCAAGTAGGGGTCCCCCTCGTCGACTCCCCAGTCGTAGAGCATCGTCACATGTGGATGGTTGAGAGCGGCGGCTGCGCGTGCCTCGGCACGGAAACGCCGGAGAAACGGCGCGTCGTCGCGCAGGCCGGGGTGGAGGAGCTTGACTGCGACGGAACGCCCAAGGTCGACGTCGTCGGCTGCGTAGACCCGCGCTGACGCACCCAGGCCGATGACCGACACCAGCCTGTACCGGCCCTCCAGGACACGGCCGACCTGGTCGGTGACGCCCGCAATGGCCACGCGGGAAGACTACCGGACGTGCTCACTCGCCCCGAGCGGCCAACTCGCCTGGTGCAGGGCGGTGCAGCCGGGTGCAGCCGGGCGAGCGCAAGGCGCCGGTGCGCGGTGTCCGTGCAAAGCTCCTGGTGGTCCCAGTAGCGGGAACCGTCACGCAGGGCCGGAGGCCGGGAGCTCACCCGTCGCCAACAGGCGCACGAAAGCGGCTTCGCCGACCACAGGAACCCCGAGGCGCTCGGCGTCTGCGAGCTTCGACCCCGGTGCCTCCCCCACGACCAGGGCGAAGGTCCGCGCCGACACCGAACCTGCGGCCTTTCCGCCGTGCGCTTCGATGGCGGCCTTGGCGCCGTCGCGGCTGAAACCGTTGAGCCGGCCGCTCACGACAAGCGTCCGGCCCGCCAAAGTCTTCTGGTCAAGCGTGGCCTCTTCCTCCTCGTCGACCCGCACGCCCGCCGCGCGCAGCTTGGCGAGGAGCCGCCGGTTCGCCGGCGACGCGAAGAACGCCGTGAGGCTCTGCGCGATCTTCGGTCCGATCCCGTCCACCTCGGCGAGAGCCTCGGGAGCGGCGTCCTCGATGGCATCCAGGGATCCGAACGCCTTCGCGAGCGCACGCGCCGCGGTCGTACCGACGTGGCGGATGCTCAGGCCGACGAGAAGCCGGCTCACGGGGCGATGGCGGGCCTCCTCGATCGCCGACAGGAGGTTCGCCACGGACTGCTCGGCAAAGCGTTCCATCGTCTCCACTACTTCGCGCTGCAATGCCAGTGTGAACACGTCCGCGACATCGCAAAGGAGCCCCGCGGCCACGAGCTGCGCGACGCGCTTGTCTCCAAGCCCCTCGATATCGAGGGCGGACCGGGAGGCAAAGTGCGTGATCCTCTGGATGCGCTGGCCGACGCAGTCGGCATTGACGCAGTACGTGTCGCCTTCTCCTTCGAGCCGCACAAGGGGCCCGTTGCACATGGGACACGACGTTGGGAAGCGCCATGGGCGCGACGACGCGGGGCGCAGCTCGGGCACGTGGCGGAGGATTTCAGGGATGACGTCCCCCGCCTTGCGCACGACCACGGTGTCACCGGGTCGCACGTCCTTCAGGAGGACCTGGTCCTCGTTGTGGAGCGTCGCCATCTGGACCTTCGACCCCCCGACGACGACCGGCTCGAGATGGGCATACGGAGTCGCACGGCCGCTGCGACCGATCGACACAAGGATCTCGATGAGCTTCGTATTGCGCTCCTCAGGCGGGAACTTGAAGGCGAGGGCCCACCGGGGAGCGCGCGACGTCGTACCGAGTGCCTCGCGCACAGCCAGGTCGTCGACTTTGACGACGGCGCCGTCGATCTCGTAGGCGAGATCGTGGCGGTGCTCCTGCCAGCGGCGGCAGTACGCCTCGACGGCGGCCAGGTCGTCGAGGACCTGGCTCTCCGGGTTGACCGGGAACCCCAGATCGCCGAGGAGGTCCAGGGTCTGCCGATGGCGTGTGAAGCTCGGTCCGCCTTCGATGGTGCCGATCTGGTAGGGCCAGAAGGCGAGGTCGCGCTCCGCTGTGACCGACGGGTCCTTCTGACGCAACGAGCCCGCGGCGGAGTTGCGGGGATTGGCAAACAGGGGCAAACCCCTGCGCGCGCGGGACTCGTTCAGGGCCTCAAAGGAAGCGACAGGCATGTAGATCTCGCCGCGCACCTCGAGGAGCGACGGGATCGCGACGGAGCCGGGCGACGATCGCCCGCGATGGCCTTTCAGGTGCGAGGGCAGGACCCGGCCGCAAAGTGTGCGGACGTTCTCGGTGACGTCCTCGCCGACCTGGCCGTCACCGCGCGTCGATGCTTGGACGAAGGCGCCGTCGACGTAGAGGAGCGCGACCGCCAAGCCGTCGATCTTGAGCTCGCAGTCGAAGGCGCCGACCGCCCCCCCGGCCAGGCGTTCGATGCGCTTGCCCCACGAGGCGAGGTCGTCGACGGCGAACGCATTGTCGAGGCTCATCATCGGCTCGCTGTGCACGACCGGCGCGAACAAGGCCGAGCGGGCCCCTCCGACGATCTGGGTCGGAGACGTCGGGCTCTTGAGCTCCGGGTGGGCCTCTTCGATCGCGCGTAGTTGGCCGACCAGGTCGTCGTACTCGGCATCGCTGATGACCGGAGCGTCCTGGCCGTAGTAGCGCTCGTTATGGAAGGCGATCTTGTTGCGCAGCTCTTCTGCTGTGCGGACGAGTTCGCGCTCGCTCACAGGACGAGGGTAGCCGTCTCGCGCCGCGACGACGAAGGACGCCGAGCGCCGGAGCGCGGCATCAGCGGGCGATACCGGCGCCGCACAGCACGTCCGGGTCGCGCGCGTCGTAGAGGGCGACGGTCTGGCCCGGCGCGGCACGCACGACCGGTTGGTCGAAGCGCACGGTGGCGCTCTTGCCCCCGGCATCGTGGGTCCTTGTGGTGAGAACCGCCGGCACCGGGACGCCGTGGGCGCTCTGCTGGGCCAGCACCGGCGTTCCGGGATCGACGGCGGCGGCAACCCAGGTGAGGTCCGTGAGCTCCAGCTCGCCAACGAGGAGATCGTCACGCCCCCCGAGCGTGACCGTACGGCGCACGGCATCGACGGCTGTCACGTAGCGACGCTTCCCGCCGGTGGCGAGGACACAGATCCCACGTCGCTGACCGACGGTGACGAGCTCGAGCGCGTCGACTCGCCCGACGGGGGTCCCGTCCGCGTCCTGCACGGTCGCCGGATGCAGCGCAGCCCGGCGTGCGAACAGCTCCCGGCGGCTCTGCGCCGACGGAAGGAAGCAGGTCCCCAGGCTGTCGGGTTTGGCCGCCGTCCTCAGGCCGAGCCGACGCGCCTCGGAGCGGACGTCGTCCTTGGTGAGCACGCCGACCGGGAACAGGCAGTGGGCAAGCTGAGCCTGGCCGAGCATCGACAGGACGTAGGACTGGTCCTTCGCCGCGTCGCGGCCACGCCGCAGCCGGAAGCAGCCCCCTTCTTCCACAACGCGCGCGTGGTGGCCGGTCGCGACCGCGTCGAAGCCGAGGGAGCGGGCGCGGACAAGGAAGCGGTCGAACTTGAGGTGCCTGTTGCACTCGATGCAGGGATTGGGCGTCCGCCCCAACGCATGCTCGGCGATGTAGGGAGCAACGACCTGCGCGTCGAAGTCGTCCGAGAAGTTGAAGACGTGATGAGAGATGCCGATCTGTGCGGCGACGCGGCGAGCGTCGTCGGCGTCGGCGACCGAGCAGCAACCGCTGTCGCTCTCGCCCCCCCAGAGCTTCATTGTCGCACCGACAACCTCGTGGCCGTCGGCAACGGCGCGCGCGGCGGCCACGGACGAGTCGACCCCACCGGACATGGCGACCAGGACTCTCACAGCACGCCGGCCCCGATGCGGCGGGAGTGCCTGCGCAGATTGCCGACGGCCTTCGGGACGACGTCGAGCGCCTTGTCGACCTCGCTCGCCGTGGTCGCCCAACCGAGCGACAGGCGCAGGCCGGAACGGGCCTGCGCAGGTGTCGCGCCCATTGCGAGCAACACGTGGCTCGGGTCGAGGGCGCCCGAAGCGCACGCTGCCCCCCCGGAGGCTGCGATCCCGGCCTCGTCCAGCAGGACGAGCAGCGCCTCGCTCTCGACGCCGTCGATCGTCAGGTGGCAGTGGCCGACGAGGCGCTCGGCGCCGGCGGCCGAGACCGTGACACCGTCGATCGCCTCGGCAAGCCCCTCTTCGAGGCGATCCCGCAAGGCGCGCACCCGGGCGACCTCGTCCGCCCTTTGCTCCGTCGCCGCCCGCATGGCGGCGGCCATGGCGAGTATCCCGGTGACGTTCGGGGTCCCGCTCCGGCGTCCCCGCTCCTGGCCCCCGCCGAGCAGGAGCGGGCGCACGGGGACACCCCGCGTCGCGAGCGCCCCGACTCCCGCCGGGCCCCCGATCTTGTGGGCGCTGATGGCGACGAGGTCGCAACGGGCGACGGGAGACAGGGCGCCCGACAAAGCCATCCACGGCAGTGCCTGGACGGCGTCGGTATGGACGACGGCCCCCGGAGCCTTGGCGCGCACGATCGCGACGACCTCGTCGAGGGGTTGGATCGCCCCGGTCTCGTTGTTGGCGGCCATCACCGACACGAGGGCGACCTTCGGGTCGAGCGCTTCGTCCAACCGGGCGAGGTCGACGACACCCTCTCCGGTCACCGCGACCGTCCTCCCACCGGCGGCGAGGACCGGACGCAGGACGGCGTGATGCTCGATGGCGGAGCAGACGAGCGCTCCCGTGCGCGCGCTGCCGGCTGCGCCGACGGCAAGATTGTCGGCTTCGGTGCCGCCGGAGGTGAACACGACGCCGGCGGCGTCCACCCCGAGCGCGGCGGCGACCGTGTCGCGAGCGGCGTCGATCGCGTCGCGGGCGCGGCGTGCAGCAGCGTGCGCGCCCGAGGGGTTCGTCAGTCCGCTGTCGGTGGCAGCACGGATCGCCGCGGCGGCTTCGGGGCGCAGAGGGGCGCCGGCCGCGTTGTCGAGGTAGGCCATGGTCTCGGCAAGCACCGCCCCAGGCTAGGCGCCCCTCCAGCGACCTCCACCCCGCTGCGGCGTCCGCCTCAGGGCTTGGCCGTCATGACGGCGGCCGCCGCCACGAGCACCGCCACGACGAACCCCTCGGCGATGGCCACCGTCCGGCACGAGTCCCTGAACGCCTTGGCGGGAATCGAGGCAACGGCCGCCGGAGCGCAGCCGGAGACCGCGGTGTCGAGGAGGGCGGCCGTCCGGCGCTCCGCCGGGGCAGCGACGAGCTCGAAGACGGCCGTCGCGACGAGCCACAGGGAAGCTGCCGCAAGCAGCCAGGGATCGAGCCAGGAGAACCTGCCGCCCGAGGCGCCGACGAGGATGGCGCCACTGGCAGGGATGGCGTACAGGACCCGCCCCGTGCGCCCGGTCGCCTGGGCGAAGTACCGCCGGACCGAAGGCGCCTCGCCGCCACCGGGCGCGCATCCGCGTGTCCCACACACGGCTCCGATGGCGAACACGGCGAGCGCTGCGACGACGATGGCCACGTGGGCGACGAGAAGGAGGTCGAAGCCGGGACCCGTCGGAAGGCGTGCAGCAGCGGCCTCGGAAAGTGGCACGACCATGGTGGCCATTTTGGCGGGCTTGCGAACCCAGCGGCTCGCGGCCGCAGATGCACCGACAGTGCCCGCAAGGGCGCTACGGTGAACGGTGAAGGGGGGTTGCCGAAGTGGCGACGGTGCGCGTCGCCGGGCAGCCCGACAAGGCAATGCGACGTATCTCACAGGGAGAAGGGCAGGCACCGAGAGCGCGGTGCCACCCGGCGTGAACCAGCTCCGTCTCGATCCTCTGACCGGCCGGTGGGTCGTCGTGCGCCCGAGCCGGGCAGAGCGCCCTGGCGCCTTCGCCCGCCCAAACCCCGTCGTCCAGGCCGACACGACTCGCCCGTGCCCGTTCTGCCCGGGCAACGAGGACGGCACGCTCCCCGCCCTCGAGTCCTATGGGACGTCGCACACATGGAAGCTGCGGGTCATCCCCAACCTCTATCCCGCCTTCGAGGGCAGCGACCCCTTCGTCGTCCGCCACGTCGGCCCGGTCTTCACCGAGGCGACAGCGGGCGGCATCCACGAGGTTCTCATCCTCTCGCCGTTCCACGATCTCGACTGGTCGATGCTCGACGACGATCAATGCGCTCTGATCATGGCTGCGATACGCGACCGCATCGAAGAGCACACCCAGGTCCCGGGCCTGCGCTACACCCAAGTCATCGTCAACGCCGGGCGCGAAGCCGGTGCCTCCCTCGATCACCCGCACGGCCAGCTCCTCGGCCTGTCCTTCGTCCCCCGCGAGCTCGTCGACGAGCAGGCCGGTTTCGCCCGCTTCGCCGGCGGATGCGTCTTGTGCACGACGATCAACGCCGAGGAGCATGCAGCGCATCGCGTCGTCTACGCAGACGACAAGGTCCTCGTCGTCTGCCCCTACTGGAGCGGCGTGCCCTACGAGATGCTCGTCCTGCCCCGCTACCACGGCCCCCACCTACACCACACCCCCCCACAAGACATCGCCGCCGTCGGGCGTGCGATCCGCCAGGCACTCGCGCGCCTCCACGAGGTGATCGACCACGTCTCGTACAACCTCGTGTTCCACACGGCCCCGTACCGGGCCAACGACACCTTCCACTGGCACGTCCACCTGGTGCCGAAGCTGACCTCGTCGGCGGGCTTCGAGATGGGCACCGGGATGCTCATCAACATCGTCGCCCCGGAGCTCGCCGCCGACGACCTCCGGGCTGCGCTGCGCACCCACTCCTGAGACCGCCGCCGGCCGGCGGCGTCAGGTCTCGACGAGCCCGCGAACCGCCTCCTCGGCGGCAACGCTCTCGACGCCGGTGGCCGCGAGGTAGCCGTCCACGAACGCCTTCTCGTTGCGTTCGATCCACGAGTCGGCAAGCCCGGCAAGAGCCTCGGGGTCCGACGGGCTCCACTCGTGCGCGACCGCCCGGGCGGCAGCCCGCAGCGATGCGAACATCGTCCCGATGTCTTCGACGACCGGCGCGCGTCGTCCCAGGTCACCGGCCGCATCGGGTGCCCGTGGCTCGAAGTCGTGGACGAACCATCCCATCTCGGCACGAGAGACGTGGTCGAGGTCGTAGTCGCCGTGGATACGCGTCGCCACGGCGCCGCCTTGGTCGGTCTTCGTCCCGAAAGCGCTCGCGAGAGCTATATGCAAGAAGCCGGTCATGTTGCCCAGGCGTTCGGCCTCACCGGAGAAATCCCCGCCAGTGGCTCCCGGTGCGACTCCCGAAGCGTAGAGGTCGCGCAGCGAGGTGCGCGCGAGCGCCGTCCCGTCCGTCGCCCCCGTCAGGAGCTCGAGCACGATTGCAAGGTCGAAGCCGCCCCGGCGCCAGACGGCCACGGGCGCGGGGACGTGGTTGAAGCCCTCTCCGTCGAGGGCCAGGATCATCTCCACCTCGGGATTGGCGCCGTCGACGACCCTCCGGAAGACGCGCAGCTCGAAACGGTCGTCGAGCAGGAGAGAGGTTCCCCGTTGCGTGCATCGCCCCTTGCGCATGTGCTCGGTCCCCTGCGCTTGGCCGGTGACGATGTCGACCAGGGCACCGACGAGCTCGGGATCGGCAAGCGCGTCGTAAGTGAGAAGCGGGGCATCGGGCAGGCCGACACGCCCGATGATGCACTCCGGCTGCTCGGCAAGAAAGGCCTGCTCGGAAGTGTCGGCCCCGTTGTCGCCGGCGCGGACCCCGACCAGGACCTGGTACGCCACCCCCGCTGTGCGGACGCGCAGGGCGACGAGCGCCGGCAGGCCGGAGGAAAGAGACTCGACGTCTTCGACGGCGACACGCTCGACGGTGCCCGTGCACCACTCCTGGCGGGACAAGAACGGAGCAAGAAGGGGCTCGATCTCCGCGACGAGCGTCGAGAGATCCCCGGGGCCACAACCAGCGCTCGACGCCCCGCTCTCCACGCTCAGGCCTCCTCCACGAGCTCGAACCAGAAGAAGGCGTGCGGACCGAGCGTGATCGTGTACATGTGCTCCGTCACCCGAGCAAAGGGTACCCGGCCCATCAACTCAAAGGGAACCCGACCCTCCCACCTGGACAGATCCAGCTCTGCCGGCTGCGCAAAACGGCTCAGGTTGTAGACGCACAGGACCGTGTGCTCGGGCTCGCCCTCGGGAGCGCAGCGGACGTAGGCGAGCACCGACGGGTTCTCGGCCGGCAAGACCTCCACACCGCCGACACCGAAGACGGGCGTCGCCTGCCGCGCCTGGGTCAGGCGCTGCAGCCACTGCAGGAACGAGCTCGGGCTCCGCCGCTGTGCCTCGACGTTGACCGACTGGTAGCCGTAGACGGGGTCCATGAGCGGCGGCAGGTACAGCTTTGCGAAGTCCGCCTTGGAGAACCCGGCGTTGCGGTCCGGTGTCCACTGCATCGGGGTGCGCACGGCGTCGCGGTCACCGAGGTAGATGTTGTCGCCCATGAGCAGCTCGTCGCCGTAGTAGATGATCGGGCTCCCCGGAAGGGAGAACAGCAGGGCGTAGAGGAGCTCCGCTTTGCGCCGATCGCCGTCGATCAACGGGGCGAGGCGCCGGCTGATCCCCATGTGACGGCGCATCAACGGGTCGAAGGCGTACTCGGAGTACATGTAGTCCCGCTCCTCATCGGAGACCTTCTCCAGGGTCAGCTCGTCGTGGTTGCGCAAGAAGATCGCCCACTGGCAGCCGCTGGGGATCTCGGGGGTCATGGCCAGGATCTCCGTGACCGGGAACCGCTGCTCCCTGCGCAAGGCCATGAAGAGGCGGGGCATGAGGGGGAAGTGGAAGCACATGTGGCACTCGTCGCCGGACCCGAAGTAGTCGACGACGTCGGCGGGCCACTGGTTCGCTTCAGCCAGCAGGACCCGCCCTGGATAGGAGGTGTCGACCTCCTTGCGGATCCTCTTGAGATAAGCGTGGGTGGCGGGGAGGTTCTCGCAGGTGGTGCCGTCCTCCTGGTACAGGTACGGGACGGCGTCGAGGCGGAAGCCGTCGAGGCCCTTGTCGAGCCAGAAGCGGACGACCTCGAGCATCGCCTCGCCGACTTCGGGGTTCTCGTAGTTGAGATCGGGTTGGTGGGAGAAGAAACGGTGCCAGTAGTACTGCTCCCTCTGGGGGTCCCACGTCCAGTTCGACCGTTCGGTGTCGCTGAAGATGATGCGCGCATCGGGCCAGCGCTGGTCGTCGTCGCTCCAGACGTACCAGTCCGCCCGCGGGTTCGTGCGATCCTGGCGGGACTCGTTGAACCAGGAATGCTGGTCGCTCGTGTGGTTGATGACCAGATCGGCGATGACGCGTATGTTGCGGCGATGGGCCTCGTCGACAAGGCGGACGAGGTCGTCGACGTCCCCGTATGCGGGCTGCACCGCGAAGAAGTCGCTGATGTCGTAGCCGCTGTCGCGCATCGGCGACGCCTGGACCGGAAGGAGCCACAAGCAGTCGATCCCCAGCCATTCGAGATAGTCGAGCTTGGCGATCAATCCGGGCAGGTCTCCGGTGCCGTCGTCGTCCGAGTCGAAGAAGCCCCGCACGAGGACTTCGTAGAAGACGGCCCGCCGGTACCAATGGGGGTCGATGACGTCGGGCGTTGCAGCCAACGGGATCAGCGCCCCGGCGCCGGCACAGCGCTCGATGCTGCAGGTGGCGCGCCCTGGGCTCCCGTTTCTCCGCCGGCGACATCCCCGTCGACGACGTCGCCGGTGATCGCGGCGACGAGGCGATCAGCTGCCGTGTAGGGGTCGATGCTCCCTTCGACGAGCTCCTCCCACAGATGGTGACCGGATGTGCCGGCAAGCAGCTCGTCGACCCGCTCCTCCATCCGCCGCGCCATGATCTGGCGCAGCTCGCGCACGAGTCGCTCGCGCCTCTTGCGCGTCAGGCCCCCATCCGCGCTCTGGTGCGCGCGGTGGTCGCACACCGCAGCCCACACGGCGTCGATTCCCGTGTCGTCGGTCGCGATCGCCTCGACGACCGGCGGAATCCAGCCCTTCGTCTCGGACAGAGCGAGCATCGCCTCCACGTCGCGCCGTGCCTCACGAGCGCCGGGGCGGTCGGCCTTGTTGATGACGAAGACGTCGGCGACCTCCATGAGGCCGGCCTTCGACGCCTGCACGGCGTCGCCCCAACCGGGCGTCAGCACGACGACGGTGGTATCGGCGGCCCCGGCGACCTCGACCTCGACCTGGCCGACACCGACGGTCTCCACGAGCACCGTCGCGCAGCCGACGGCCGAAAGCAGCCGCAGGGCTTCGGGGACCGCCAGGGAAAGGCCCCCGAGGTGGCCTCGCGTGGCCATGGACCGGATGAACACGGCGCTGTCCAGGGCGTGAGCCTGCATGCGGACCCGGTCCCCCAAGATGGCACCGCCGGTGAAAGGCGACGTCGGGTCGATCGCGAGCACGCCCACCGACGCCGCCTGCGCTTCGGCCGTCCCGGATCCTTCGCCCACCGCGGCCTTGGCCCGCACGACGAGACGATCGGTGAGCGTCGACTTACCCGCTCCCGGTGCACCGGTGATCCCGATGCTGTAGGCATCGCGTGCGCGCCCGGCGGCAAGACGGCCGATGCGACGAGCGGGCTCGCCGCCTGCCTCGACGAAGGAGACGAGACGCGCCAAGGCGAGGCGTTCCCCGGCGACGGCTGCTGCGAACAGTGCCTCGGGATCGCGCCGCGCATCGTGCGCGGGGAGTGCCGTCATCTGGGTTGTGCGTCGCCTGCGACGCGTGCGACGCGCGCACCGATGCCTGCGAGCTTGCCCGCGAAGTCCTCGTATCCACGATCGATGTGATGTGCTCCGGCGACATCTGTGGAGCCTTCGGCGACGAGGCCGGCAAGCACGAGAGCGGCCCCGGCGCGGATGTCGGGAGCGCGCACCGGCGCCCCGGACAGGCGCAAGACACCGCGGACGATGGCGTGGTGGCCCTCGGTGCGGATGTCCGCGCCCATGCGCCGCAGTTCGTCGACGTAGCGGAAGCGGCCGGGGAACAGGTTCTCCGTCACGATGCCGGCGCCGTCGGCGACCGTCAGCATCGTCACGAGGAATGGCTTGTAGTCGGTCGCGACGCCGGGATAGGGCAAAGTCGCCACGTCGACAGAACGTAGCCGAGACTCCGAGCGTGCCCGCAGGCCCTCGGGCACGCTCTCGACGGTGAGGCCCATGCCAGCAAGCTTGGCGACGAGCATCTCCATGTGGTCGGCGCGCGCGCCATCGAGGACGACGTCACCTCCGGCGAGGCCGACCGCCGCGAGAAACGTCGCTGCTTCGACGCGGTCGGGGATCACCCGGTGCATCGCCGGGCGCAGCTCGTCGGCGCCGGCGACCACGATGCGCGACGTCCCCGCTCCCTCGATCTGGGCGCCCATCGTCGTGAGGAAGCCCGCGAGGTCGGCGACCTCCGGCTCGCGGGCCGCGTTCTCGATGATCGTCGTGCCGCGCGCCAACGTCGCCGCCATGAGCAGGTTGTCGGTCACCGTATGGCTCGGATAGTCGAGCACGATGCGCGCGCCGTGCAGGCGCCCACCTTCGTTGGCGGTCGACGCGCCGGCACCTGGGACGGCCGATCGGGGGACCCGCCCCACGACGTAGCCGTGGACGGTCTCCAGCCCGGCCCCCATCTCGGCGAGGCCGTGCAAGTGCATGTCGATCGGCCTGTGGCCGAAGTCGTCGCCTCCGGGCACCGACACCCGGGCGAACCCGCGGCGCGCGAGCAGCGGCCCGAGGACGACGACCGAGGCGCGCATCCGCTCGACGAGCTCGTAGGGAGCCTCGGGAACGATGTCGCCAGTCGTGTCGACCTCGATCGTGCCCTTGGAACGCCACCGGACCTTGACGCCCATCGCGCCCAGGACATCCGCCATGCAGGCGACGTCGTCGATCTCTGGCACGTTCTCGATGACCGACGTCCCCTCGGCGAGGAGGCACGCGGCCATCTGCTTGAGCACCGCGTTCTTGGCCCCCCCGATCCGCACGACCCCGTGCAGCGGGGGGCCGGGGGTCACGGTGAAGTACCCGGGGACGTGCGTCGCGCCGGTGAACGGCTCGTTGTCGCCAACCACGTGCGCCGTCACCGTGCAGAGGGCTCGTGCCAGCGGCCGAACACGCCACCGAGAGCGTCGACGATCTCGCCGATCGTCGCGTATGCCTGGACGGCCTCGCCGAGAACGGGCATCAGATTGACCGACGAGTCGCCGGCCGCGGTGGCGACGTGCGCCAGAGCTTCGTCGACGGCGGCCTGGGAGCGAGAGGCGCGCACGGCCGCCAGGCGCTTGCACTGCACCTCTTCGGTCTCGGGGCCGATCCGCAGGGTCGCAGGCGCCTCGTCGGCGTTGCCCTCGGTGAAGGCGTTGACGCCGACGGCGATGCGGCGCCCCTCGTCCAGCTTGCGTTCCAGCTCGAACGCGGAATCGGCGATCTCGCGCTGGAACCACCCGTCCTCGATGGCGGTGTAGACGCCCTCGAGGATCGAGCCGTGGCCCGCCTCGTCAAGGTGGGCGAAGATCTCCTCGGCCTGGCGCTCGAGCTCACACGTCATCCACTCGACATACCACGAACCACCCAGGGGGTCGGCGACGTGGGGAACCCCTGTCTCGTGCGCGATCACCTGCTGGGTGCGAAGCGCGATGCGCGCCGCCTTTTCCGTCGGCAGGGCGAGGACCTCGTCCATGGAGTTGGTGTGGAGGCTCTGGGTCCCGCCGAGGACCCCGGCCAGCGCTTCGATGGCGGTGCGGACGATGTTGACCTCGGGCTGCTGCGCGGTCAGGGAGACGCCCGCCGTCTGGGTATGGAAGCGGCACTGCATGGAGCGCTCCGACCGGGCACCGTAGCGCTCCTTCATCCAGCGCGCCCAGATCCTGCGCGCCGCCCGGTACTTGCCGATCTCTTCGAAGAAATCGATATGGGCGTTGAAGAAGAAGCTCAGGCGGGAGGCGAGCTCGTCGACGTCGAGGCCGGCAGCCATGGCCGCCTCGACGTAGGCGAAGCCGTTCGCAAGCGTGAAAGCGAGCTCCTGGGCCGCTGTCGCTCCAGCTTCACGGATGTGATAGCCGGAGATGGACACCGGATGGAACCGGGGCATTTCAACATTGCAGTAGCGGATTGTGTCGGTCACGAGCCGCATCGACGGTCGCGGCGGGAAGATGAACTCCTTCTGCGCCTGGTACTCCTTCAAGATGTCGTTCTGGAGCGTGCCACCGAGGGCGGCCGGTGGCGTGCCACCGGCACCGGCCGCGGCGACGAACATGGCGAGCACGATCGCTGCGGGCCCGTTGATCGTCATCGAGGTCGTGATGGCGGACAGATCGATGCCCTCGAACAGGTCGGCCATATCCGCGAGGGTGTCGACGGCGACGCCGCAACGGCCGACCTCGCCGAGGCTGGTTGCGTCGTCGGAGTTGCGTCCCATCAGTGTCGGAAGGTCGAACGCGACCGACAGCCCGTTGCCGCCGGAACGCAGGATCTCCTTGAACCGCCCGTTGGTGTCGTGCGCGGTGCCGAACCCTGCGAACAGACGCATGGTCCAGACCTTCGAGCGGTACATGGAGGCGAATGGGCCGCGTGTATAGGGATAGGCGCCAGGCCACTCGACGGCTTGGCCCCGTTCCGGGACGTCGCCAGGCCCGTAGGCGGCACGGACCGGGATGCCCGACAGCGTCGCGAAGTCGACGTCGCGCATCGCCGAGGACGCCAGGGCGTGCTCCCACGCTTCCCGGGCGTCTCCCGGCGTGCCGCGCGGCTCCCGGTGGACGGTCATCTCTCCAGCCTACGGCCGCCGCGGCCAAGTCGGCGCCACCGCCGCGGCCCGGCCGGCGCAGTTGCATCCGCAAGGTGGGGCTCTGGTTCCATCGGGCAAACAGGCGGCACGGACGGATCACGGTCCGGCGACGCGCCCGGTCCCGTCCCGGCGACGGTGGCAGGATTCCACGGCATCGAGGGCCTTGCCGTCGGACCGGCTGGGCATCTGTCCATCGCCGATGTCTGGGCTTATCGCATTCGCGAGGTCGCTTTCGTGCACACCCGGCCGGCGGGGTGGTGAACCTGGCCCGGCTTGCCATCGACGTCCCGCCCGCACGAGCGCCGGGCGGGAGCGATCGTCACCGACCCGCTGTACTGCGTCGCCTCCCCACCCGCACGAGCGCCGGGGGGCAGGAAGCCCGGGCACTCCCTCCGCCTTATGCGCACCTGTGCCGCGCGGCCGCAACCGCCCACGAAGCGGCAGGCCCGTGCACTCGGTGCGGTCGCGGGCTAACGTCGTCGGCGTGACGGTCGAGATCCAGGCTCCGGACCGGAACCTCGCCCTGGAGCTGGTCCGGGTAACCGAGGCCGCCGCGATGGCAGCCGGGCGGTGGATGGGGCGCGGGGACAAGGAAGGCGCAGACGGGGCGGCCGTCGACGCGATGCGCGTCGTCCTCGCCACGGTGCCCATGAACGGTGTCGTCGTCATCGGCGAGGGCGAGAAGGACGAAGCGCCGATGCTCTACAACGGCGAGAAGATCGGCGACGGTTCGCCTCCCCTCACCGACATCGCCGTCGACCCCATCGACGGTACGACGCTCACGGCATTGGGCCGGGGCGGGGCGCTTGCGGTCATCGCCGTCGGCGAGCGGGGATCGATGTTCAACCCGGGACCGTGCGTCTACATGGAGAAGCTCGCCGTCGGCCCTGCCGCCGCCGGCGCCATCGACATCCGGCGTAGCCCGACCGAGAACCTCGAAGCGGTCGCAAAGGCCCTCGGCAAGACCGTGCGTGACCTCACGGTCATCATCCTCGACCGGGACCGCCACGCCGAGCTCATCGCCGAGGTGCGAGCGACGGGGGCCCGTGTCCGCCTCATCACCGACGGCGACATCGCCGGCGCGATCTCCACGGCACGGCCGGAGTCCGGTGCCGACGTGCTGATCGGCATCGGGGGCACACCCGAGGGCGTCATCGCCGCCGCCGCGCTCAAATGCATGGGGGGCGAGATCCAAAGCCGCCTGTGGCCGCGCAACGACGAGGAGCGCCAGGCCGCTGTCGACCAGGGATACGACCTCGACGCCGTTCTCGAGACTGACGATCTCGTCAAGGGCAACAACTGTTTCTTCGCAGCCACCGGCATCACCGACGGCGAGCTCCTCCAGGGAGTCCGCTACCACGCAGGGGGGGCGACGACGCAGTCACTCGTCATGCGGGCCAAGTCCGGCACGGTGCGCCTAATCAATGCGCGCCACTCCCTGGACAAGCTGCAGCGCTTCTCTTCGATCGCCTTCGGCTAGGGCACCCCGCAGCTCGCCCGGCGGGGTATGTGGCCGCAGGGATCGGGCGTGCGGGATGCGCAGCCCGAGCTACGCGTCAGGGATCAGAAGTGGGGAGTCTCGGCCGTCTCGATGCGCAGCTCCGCACGGCGCTGGGCAGCTTCCATCGCTTCGCCGGTCACGTCGGCTTCCTCGCCGTTCGGCTGGGTGATCGTCAGGCGCTGGGCCGCACTCGCCGACATCGTCGAGAGCGCCTGCGCCGACTTCTCCTTCGCCCGCCGGGCGCGATCAAGATCGATCTCCTCGGCCAACTCGGCGACCGCCGCGAGGATGACCGTCCGGTTGTGCGAGGTGCGCACGAAGCCGCCGTGGACGGCTGCGCGCTGCTCGCGGGACGCGTCGTCGTACTGGATCCTCACGATGCACGGCTCGACCGAGCCGATTAGGGGCGCGTGGCCGGCAAGAAAGGCCAGGTCCCCCTCGCGGGTACGCAGGATCACCTGCTCTGCGGGCCCCTGGAACAGGATGCGCTCCGGGGTGACCAACTCGACGTCGAAGCTTGTCGCCACCTCAGGACTCCTGGAGCTTGCGCGCCTTCTCGCGGACCATGTCGACGCCGCCGACGTTCAAGAACGCCTGCTCGGGGATGTCGTCGAGCTGGCCGTCGACGAGCTGTTCGAAAGAATCGATCGTCTCGTCGATCGGCACGTACACGCCGGGGATGTTCGTAAAGACCTCGCCGACGAAGAACGGCTGGGAGAGGAACCGCTGGATCTTGCGGGCCCGCGCCACGATCACCTTGTCCTCTTCGGAGAGCTCGTCGAGGCCCAGGATGGCGATGATGTCCTGGAGCTCCTTGTATCGCTGGAGGACCTCCTGGACGCGGCGGGCCACCCCGTAGTGGCGCTCGCCGACGATCTCCGGAGTCAGGATGTTGCTGGTCGACGACAACGGGTTGACGGCCGGGTAGATGCCGAGGGCTGCGATCTGGCGATCGAGCTCCGTCGTCGCGTCGAGGTGGGTGAACGTCGTGAACGGCGCCGGGTCCGTGAAGTCGTCGGCGGGCACGTAGACGGCTTGGAGAGAGGTGATCGAGTGGCCCCGGGTCGACGTGATCCGCTCCTGGAGCTCGCCCATCTCGTCGGCGAGCGTGGGCTGGTACCCCACAGCCGACGGCATCCGCCCGAGCAGGGTCGAGACCTCGGAGCCGGCCTGGACGAAGCGGAAGATGTTGTCGACGAACAACAGGACGTCCTGGTTCTTCTCGTCGCGGAAGTACTCGGCCATGGTCAAGGCGCTCAGCGCGACCCGCAGCCGGACACCGGGGGGCTCGTCCATCTGGCCGTAGACGAGAGCGGCCTTGTCGATGACCCCCGACTCCTTCATCTCGATGAGAAGGTCGGTCCCCTCGCGTGTCCGCTCCCCGACTCCGGCGAACACGGAGACGCCGCCGTGCTGCTTCGCGACCCGGTTGATCATCTCCATGATGAGGACGGTCTTGCCGACTCCCGCACCGCCGAACAGGCCGATCTTGCCGCCCTGGACGTACGGCTCGAGAAGGTCGATGACCTTGATGCCGGTCTCGAACATCTGGGACTTCGGCTCGAGGGTGTCGAAATCGGGCGAATCGCGATGGATCTCCCAATGGTCCTCAACCGGGCCGATGTCGTCAGTGTCCAAAGATTCGCCGACGACGTTGAAGACGTGACCGAGGACGGCGTCACCGACGGGCACCGTGATGCCCCGCCCTGTGTTGCGCACCTTTGCGCCACGGCGCAGACCGTCGGTCGGCCTCAGGCAGATGACGCGGACGCGTCCCTCGCCGATCTGCTGGGCGACTTCGGCGATGAGTGACTGCTCCTCGCCGTCGACCTCGAAAGTCACTTCGAGTGCCGTGTTGATCTCCGGCAGGCAGTGCGGAGGGAACTCGACATCGAGAACCGGGCCGGCGATGGCGACCACCCTCCCATCTTCAATCCGGTGCCCGGTCGGGGCCGTTGTGTGGGCGACCGTCGTCATGATGCGATGAGCTCCTTTGCCTCGCGCGTGTTCGTCACTGATCCTTCGCTCCCGGTGCCCCGGGACGCCGGGAGCCCGGCCACAACCGGGAGCCCGGCTCGCTGCGGCCTCATTCGGCCACCACCTCGACGCGGGCATCGGTGCCGGCCGTCGCACGGCGCAGGGCTTCGGCTCCGCTGACGATCTCCATGATCTCGGTGGTGATGGAGTCCTGGCGCGCCCGGTTCATGCGGCGCGACAGCGTCTTGATGAGCTCCTCGGCGTTCTCCGTCGCAGACGCCATCGCCCGCTGGCGGGAGGTGTGCTCGGAGGCCGATGCCTCAAGCAGGGCCTCGAAGACGAGCGCCTCGGCGTAGCGTGGCACGAGCAGGCTGAGAAGGTCCTTGGACTCGGGCTCGAACTCGACGTAGCCCCCCGTCGACGATGGGCCCGCGCCATGGCGGGCAAGGGCCTCCTCGTAGCTTGCCAGCGCGGCCGGCTCGGCCGTCGACAGGGCGCTCGACGTCGGGGACGTGGCCGATGCCGTGCCCGTCTCGCCTGCCGCCGGTGCAGCCGGGAGCGGGAGCGTGTCGCGCACGTCGACGCGCTGGGTGCCGGCAGAGACGAAACGCATCGAGATCACCTGCACGAGGTCGACCTCTCCCGCCATGAACGGGTCTACCAACAGCGGAGCGACGGTCTGCGCGTCTTCGTAGCGCGGGCGGTCTGTCATCCCCGAGAAAGCGTGGTCGATCCTGCGGCCGCGGTAGTGGAAGAACCCTTGTGCCTTGCGGCCGACGGTGACGAGCGTCTGCTCCCGCCCTTCGCTGTCGCCATGGGCAAGGGTGCGTTCCGCGGCTCGCAGGATGTTCGAGTTGTACCCGCCGCACAGGCCGCGGTCGGCGACGACGACAAGAACCATCGTGCGACGGACGTCCTCGGGCTGGGCGAGCAGCCGGCCGGCCGTCCCGCGCGCGTCGCGGGCAGCCTCGGCGACCATCGACGTCATGCCGGCGAAGTACGGCCGCGCCGAGCGGATCCGGTTCTGGGCGCGCTGGATCTGCGATGCGGCAATGAGCTCCATCGCGTGGGTGATCTTCTTCGTCGACCTGACTGTCTGGATGCGCCTGCGAAGCAGGCGCTCCTGCCCTGCGGCCATCTCAGGCGCCCACCGTCCCGGCGCCTGCGCCTGTCTCGCCACCCGCCTGGCGCCGGGGGGTGGGGTCGAAGATCTCCCCGAAGGCGGTCATCGCCTTGTGGATCTCGGACTCCTCGGGGAGCTTGCCGGTTGTGCGGATCGCCTCGAGGACGTGTGCGTGGTTGCCGCGCATGTAGTCGAGGAGCTCGGACTCGTAGCGGCGGACCTCGGAGACGGCGATGTCGTCGACGTAGCCGTTGTTGCCGGCGAAGATCACCACGACCTGGTCCTCGACCTCCATGGGCGCGTTCTGCGGCTGCTTGAGAAGCTCGGCGAGGCGGTAGCCACGGTCGAGCTGGGCCTGGGAGACCTTGTCCAGCTCGGAGCCGAACGCAGCGAAGGATTCGAGCTCACGGAACTGGGCGAGGTCGATCTTGAGTGATCCGGCCACCTCTTTCATCGCCTTGATCTGCGCGGCGCCGCCGACGCGCGACACCGAGATGCCGACGTCGATCGCCGGGCGGATGCCCGAATAGAACAGGTCCGTGTCGAGGTAGATCTGGCCGTCGGTGATGGAGATGACGTTGGTCGGGATGTAGGCCGAGACGTCGCCTGCCTTCGTCTCGATGATCGGAAGCGCCGTCATGGAGCCGCCGCCGTTGGCATCGGACAACTTCGCGGCGCGCTCGAGCAGGCGGCTGTGGGTGTAGAAGACGTCACCCGGGTACGCCTCGCGCCCCGGGGGGCGGCGCAGGAGGAGCGAGAGCTGCCGGTAGGCCTCCGCCTGCTTGGAGAGGTCGTCGTAGACGACGAGGGCGTGACCCCCTTCGTCCATCCAGTGCTGGCCCATCGCGCATCCCGCATAGGGCGCGAGGTACTTGAACGGCGCAGGCTCCGACGCCGGGGCGGCGACGACGATCGTGTACTCGAGCGCTCCGTGCGCCGCGAAAGTGGCAACCGTCTGGGCGATGGTCGATCCTTTGAGCCCGATGGCGACGTAGATGCACTTCACACCCTTGCCGCGCTGGTTGATGATCGTGTCGATCGCGACGGTCGTCTTGCCCGTCTTGCGGTCGCCGATGATGAGCTCCCGCTGGCCGCGCCCGATGGGGGTCATCGCGTCGATCGCCTTGATGCCCGTCTGGAGTGGCTCGCACACCGGCTGGCGGTCCATCACGCCCGGGGCCTGGATCTCCAGGCGGCGCAGCTCAGTCGCCGGGATCGGCCCCTTGCCGTCGATCGGCTCGCCCAGGGGGTTCACCACCCGCCCGAGGAGGCCGTCCCCGACGGGAACCGACAAGATCCGGTCGGTGCGCCGGACGATCTGGTCCTCCTCGAGCTTCTGGTCGCTCCCGAGGATCACAGCGCCGATCGACTCCTCGTCGAGGTTGAGCGCGAGGCCCAGGGTGCCGTCTTCGAACTCGAGCAGCTCGTTGACCGCCGCGTCCGGCAGCCCGGACACACGTGCGATCCCGTCGCCGACTTGGGTGATGCGCCCGACCTGCTCGGCCGAGATCTCGCTTGTGTACTCGGCGACGTGACGGCGCAGGGCGGAGGAGATCTCCTCGGCACTGATGGTCAGCTCAGCCATGTGTCGTGGTCCTTTGCTCTGGGTTGATGAGGTTGTCGCGCAGCTGGTCGAGGCGACGGCGCACCGTCCCGTCGATGACCGTGTCCCCGACGAGGACGCTGGCGCCCCCGACCAGATCGGCATCGACGACGACCTGCAACTGGACCGGCATGCCCGCCATCCGGCTCAGCGCTTCGGCCAGGCGGTCGCCGTCGGCGTCGCTCATCGGCACTGCCGCGCGCACGTGCGCGATCCGCCGGCCGCGCTCTGCCGCCGCCTGCTCTGAGAGCCACCCCAAGGTGGCGACGAGGTCCCGGGCCCGCCCGCTTTGCGCCGCATAGGTCGCAAGGAGTGTCGTCTCCGGACGGGCACGGTCGGCCAACAGCGCGGCGACCACCTCGCCGCGCACATCGGCAGGCGTGCCGGAATCGGCCACGATGCGGCGGAGCTCCGGCGTCGACTCGACGATCCGGGCAAAACGGAACAGCTCGTCTTCGACGTCGTCCAAAGCGTTGGTCTCGGCGAGCACCGGCCAGATCGCCGCCGCGTAGCCGCCGACACGCTCGCGTGACGCGCTCTTCGACGCCGGCGGCTCGGGCGGAAGCACCTCGCCCGCGGCGGCGTCCGTCATGCGGGACGCGAGCGCCACCACGGTCCCGTGGAGCTCGGCGGGGATCTCGGCGGCGACCGCGTAGCTGAGGAGGCGGACCGTCAGGGTCGCGCTGCGCTGCGAGAGCAGCTCCTCGACGACGGCCCGACGGGCGGCAAGTGGGATGGCACCGTCGGCGAGGGCACGCCCGAGCTCGGCAGAGGCGTCAAGGGTCGCCACGAACGACTGCAGCTCCGCTGCGATCCCGCCAAGGCTCCCCGCCCGCCTGGCCAGGTCGATCGCGGCGGCGCCGTAGCCGCGGACGGGTTCCCTCACTTGTTCCCCACCGCGGCTTCGCGGCCGGCACGAGTCGAGCGGCGCGCGTGCGCGCACGCGCAGCCTGCGGGTCTACCCCTCAGGCCGTCGTGCGCACCCCCCGTTGCACGCGCGTCGGTCACGTCCGCGTCCCGACGGAGCGGATGACGTCGTCGATGAGCGCCTCGTGGCGGCGCCGGTCGAGCTCCTCGCCGACGACCCGCTCGGCCGCCGACATGACGAGATCGGCGAACTGCCGGGTGAGCTCGTCTGTCGCGCGCTGGCGCGCCATTGCGATCTCGGTGTCTGCGCTCGCGACGATCCGCTCGTACTCCTGCTGGCCCCGTGCTTGCGCCTCGGCCTTGATCTGCTCACCGGCCCGGTTGGCGCGCGCGACGATCGCGCGCGCATCAGCGCGGGCCTGGTCGAGCACCGTCTCGTGCTGGGCAGCGACCTGCGCGGCTTCGGCCCGAGCCTGTTCGGCGGCCTCGAGCGACGAACGGATCTGCTCTTGGCGCTTCTCCATCGCCCGGGTGATGAACGGAAAGACCCACTTGCTCAGGACGAACAGGATGACGCCGAAGTCGATGATCTCGACGATCAGCGTTGCGTTCGGCACGAGGAAGTTATTCGTGGCGACAAGCATGCGAAGACCTCCTCTCCCGCTTCTCCCTTCGGCCCTACTTGGCCAGGACGAACACGAACAGTGCCGTGAACGCCAGGTTGATGAAGTACATGGCTTCGACCAGGCCGACCGTCAGGAACATGTAGGTCCGGGCCTTGGCCTCGACCTCGGGTTGGCGCGCCACGGCCGCGATCGTCTGGCTCCCGGCCAGGCCGTCGCCGACGGCGGCGCCGATGGCGCCTCCACCGAGGGCCATACCGCCGCCGACCATGGCGCCCGCAAGCTCCACCGCCTTGGCTGTTACTGCTGACATGCTCCCTGCTTTCTCGTTGGGGTGGTGTCTGTCAATGCTCGACCTCCATCGCCATACCGAAGTAGATGATGGTCAAGAGGGCGAAGATGAACGCCTGGATCACGGCGATAAAGATGTCGAAGAGCTTCCATATCGGGTTGGCCGGAGCCACCATGAACACGGGTAAGAGCGCGATCAACGAAACCATCAGCCCGCCGGCGAACATGTTGCCGAAAAGCCGTAGCGCAAGGGTCACCGGCTTGGTGATCTCCTCGATGATGTTGATCGGGAGGAAGGGTTTGAACGGCTGCACGTAGTGCCGCAGGTACCCGCGCACACCACGAGCCCGGATCGAAGCGACGTGCACGAGGATGATGACGAACAGCGCCAGCGCGTAGGGGAGGTTGACGTCGCTCGTCGGTGCCGGCAGCAGGTCCTGGCGCGCACCGGTGGGGACGACCTCGACGAGGTTGGCGACGAGGATGAAGACGAACAGGGCGACGGCCAACGGGACGACACGAGCCCCGGCGGGGCCGATCGTCGAGTCGACCACCTCCTGGACCTGCTCGATGATGACCTCCCAGACGAGCTGGAGCTTGCCGGGCACGCCCGATGTCGCCTTGGCCCTGAGGGCGAAGCCGAGGCCGAGCACGACCGCCGTCGCTACAAGCGACGCTGCGATCGTGTCCACGTTCAGCGTGAGGCCGAACAGCTTGCGCGTGATGTGGTGGCCGACGTCGACGTTGAGGGCGAACAGAGGTGCCAAGTGGATCACGAGAGTGCCCCTCGGCGGTAGACGGCCCAGGCGAGGTTGGCGAGGAAGGAGAACTGGAAGCAGATCAGCCCGACGAGCATTCCCACCCCCACCGGTGACGCCACGACGAGAAGCACGAGGGCGACGGCTGTGATGAAGGCGAGCCGCAGCGCCGTGTTGGCGGCAAGCGGCTTGCGCGGTTTCGGGTGGTCGAGTGCAGCGACGCGGGTGACCGACGCACCGATCATGCGCACGTTGAGGATCCCCGCAGCGAGCCCGACGCACAGCCCCAGGCCGGCAAATGGCTGCCCCACGAAGGCGAGGCCGACGAGGCCGACGAGGCCGACGACGAGGACGACGAGCATCGTGCGGCGTAGAGCCCGGGCGAGATCGGTCCGGCCGACCAGCTCAGCGAGCACGATGGTACCCCTTCGACGTTAGAAGAACTTGCGGATCTGGGCGTAGACCGCACCGACGGCCATGACGACGCCCACTCCAAGCCCGGCAAGCGTACATGCCGGGGAGCTGTTGAGGACGTGATCGCCGTAGATACCGAGACCGGTGCCCGCAGCAACGCATCCGGCCGTCGTCGCGCCCATGGTGAGCAGCGTGGACAGGCCCGGCCCCCCGTTGGCCGCGCCTGGCACCGCTTCTCTCCGACGCGCTATCCGGCGAGGCGGTGTCGATGGTCGCCGAGTCCATCGGCGCCTCGAAGGGGCACGGGGGCGGCGCGCGAAGCGCCGGGAGCGGAGGCCGCGACGGGATGAGCTAGGGCGCGGCGCGCAGAAGTCACGGCGCTCATCCTGGCACCTCCTCGTCGGCGACGGCAAAACGGCCCGATGCCGTGTCCTCCGGGGTGCCTCCCCCCTGGCCCGGCGCGTCTGTCGGGGTCGTCGCGTCACCTGCTTGCGCGGTGGGCTTCTGGCGGATGCCGGGATGGAACAGGGTGTAGAGGGCGACGCCCAAAGCGGCGACGCCAAAGGGGATGTAGGCGTTCGTCCGGGGATCGAACGTCGGGAACAGGACGAACCCGCACAGGATCGCGGTCCACGCCCACAGGATCACCACCGCGCGGCGGTGCCCGTGCCCGAGGCGCAGGAGACGGTGATGGAGGTGGTCGATGTCGGGGCGCGCAAGGCTCGATCTGCTGGCCGTCCGGCGGACGATGGCGAGCGCCGCGTCGAGGGCGGGAACCCCCAGGATGAAGAAGGGGAGGAACAGCGGGGCGAAGAAGAAGTAGGTCTGCCCGCTCACGTCCGTCGTCCTACCGCCGATCACCATCGTCGACACGGCCATGAGAAGCCCGATGAGGAGGGCTCCGGCGTCGCCCATGAAGATGCGCGCGGGATGGAAGTTGTGCGGGAGGAAACCGACGCACACGCCGCAGGTCACGGCCGCGATCAGGGGACCGATGTTGTCGGCGGGGAGCACGCCGAGGGTCTCCAGGCGCAATCCGTAGACGCACAGGGTGCCCGCGGCGATGGCAACGACGCCGGCGGCGAGACCGTCGAGACCGTCGATGAAGTTCACGGCGTTGGCAATGACGATCACCCACAGCGCCGTCAGGAGCGGCGTCAGCTGCGGCGAGAGGATGACGAACCCCGCGAAGGGGATCTTGAAGTGGTACATCGTCACGCCGAGCAGGAACAGAGCGGCCGCTGCCAGCACCTGGCCGGCCATCTTGGCGGGAGCCGACATCTCCTTGATGTCGTCGTAAAGACCGACGCCGAAGATGACGGCGGCGGCAAGCACGATGCCAAGGGGCTCGGACGAGCGTTGGAAGATCCCGTCCAGGTTGTGGACCCGGGAGGCGGCCATCATCGCGACGAGGAAGGCGAGGAGCATCGCTGCCCCACCGACGGTCGGGGTCGTGCGCGTGTGGACCCTGCGCTCGTCGGGTTCGTCGACGACGCCCGCTTTCTTGGCGAGGCGGGCGACGGGGAAGGTGAGCAGGTAGGTCGCGCCGGCGGCCAGCAGGAATAGGGCGCCGTAGACCTCGTAGTCGTTCACCCGCCCGTCCCGGCTCCTTTGCGCGAGCCGGCGACCGGACCGACGGAGAGCGTCGCCGGGCTTGCGGCGGTGGCCGGGACGTCGTAGGGCGGGAACTTGGCGCACAGCGCCTGGACCTCCTCGCGCACCTCGGCCCGCACTCCCGCGTCGTCGGGCGCGCGCAGCGCGGTTCCGACAAGGCGGGCGATCGCGGTCATCTGGGCGGGTCCCATCCCGGCTGTCGTCTCGGCGGCCGTCCCCAGGCGGAGCCCCGAGGTGACGAAGGGGGACCGCGGATCGTCGGGGATCTGATTGCGGTTGCACGTGATCCCGGCCCGGTCGAGGACTTCCTGGGCGGACTGGCCGGTCAGGTCGGCATCGAAGGTACGCAGGTCGATGATGACCTGGTGGTTCTCCGTCCCGCCGGAGACAAGGCGGAACCCTTCGCCCGCCAGACCCTCGGCGAGCACACGTGCGTTGGCCACGACGTCGGCGGCGTAGGTGCGAAAGGCCGGCTGGGCCGCCTCGGCGAAGGCCACGGCCTTGGCGGCGATGACGTGCTCGAGGGGGCCTCCCTGCAGGCCGGGGAACACCGCCGCGTCGACCGCCTTGGCGAGATCGGCTCGGCACACGATGGCCCCGCCCCGCGGCCCCCGGAGAGTCTTGTGGGTCGTGAAGGTCACGACGTCGGCGATGCCGACCGGGCTCGGGTGGGCGCCGCCGGCGATGAGCCCGGCGGGGTGGGCGGCGTCGAACATGAACAAGGCGCCCACCTCGTCGGCGATCTGGCGGAACGGCGCCGGGTCGATGATGCGTGCATACGACGTCGTCCCCGCGACGATCAGCTTCGGGCGTTCGCGGCGGGCGATGTCTGCAACCTGGTCGAGGTCGATGCGCTCCCCGGTCCCGTCGGCAGCCGCCGGGGTCACCCCGTAGGCGACGAAGCGGTACGTCTTGCCCGTGATCGACACCGGGGAGCCGTGGCTCAAGTGCCCCCCCTGGTCGAGGCGCATCGCGAGCACGGTGTCGCCCGGATCGAGCAGCGCCATGTAGACGGCGAGATTGGCGTTGGCCCCCGCGTGCGGCTGGACGTTGGCATGTTCGGCGCCGAAAAGGCTGCACGCCCGCTGCCGTGCGAGGTTCTCGACGGCGTCGACGATGGCGTTGCCACCGTAGTAACGCCGTCCCGGGTATCCCTCGGCGTACTTGTTCGTGAGCACCGACGCCGTCGCGTACAGCACGGCAGGCGAGGTGAAGTTCTCCGACGCGATCAGCTGAAGGGTGGTCTGTTGGCGGTCCAGCTCCTCGGCGAGCAGGCGCGCGACCTCGGGGTCGCCGGCGAGGGGGTCGGGTGCAGTCATTCTTCGGAAGCCTCCGTAGCCGGGCTCCGCTCGAGGCGGGCGATCTTCTCTATCCGGGGCGTGTGGCGGCCACCGGCGAACGAGGCTGCAAGGAAGGCGTCGACGGCGTCGGTGGCGACTTGCGCACCGACGATGCGAGCTCCCATGCAGACGACGTTGGCGTCGTTGTGCTCTCGGGCGAGACGCGCCGATGTCACGTCGTGCACGACGGCGGCCCGGACCCCGGCGATCTTGTTGGCGGCGATGGCGATGCCGATGCCGGTGCCACAGGAGCAGACGCCGACATCGACCTTTCCGGCGGCGACCGCCCTGCCGGCCGCTGCGCCGAAGTCGGGATAGTCGACCGGCTCCGCCCCGTGGGTGCCGAGGTCGGTGACGTCGTGGCCCGCCGCACGCAGGTGCTCGGCGAGGAGCAGCTTGAGGGGGTAGCCGGCGTGGTCGGAGGCGACTGCGACGCGCACGCCCCGAGTGTACCGGTGCGTTTCACCCCACTACGTTTGCCTCGCGACGGGGCAGACGAGCGCAGTGGGAGGTGCGGTGCCGACGGACCCGCGAACGCCGGTGATCGTCGGCGTCGCCCAGCTCACACGCCGGCCGGAGCCGGAGCGCGACCTCGCCAGGGCAGACGAGCCCACCGAGCTCATCGCCCAGGCCCTCGACGCGGCCGCAGCCGACGCCTACGGAGGGTCGTCTGGAGGCAGGGACCTGCTTGAAAGCGCCCAGAGCCTGCGCGTCGTCGCTCCCTTGAGCTGGAAGTACCCGGACCCGGCCGCACTTGTCGCACGCCGGCTGGGGATCTCTCCGGCCGAGCACGGCCTGACCGTCATAGGCGGCAACGGGCCGCAGGTCGTCATCGACGCTACGGCCAGCGCCATCAAGCGCGGCGACCTCGACGTCGCTCTCATCGCCGGCGCCGAGGCGATGTACACGCGCGTGTCGGCCACACGGCGCTCGGTCTGGCTGGCCTGGACCCGCCAGGACGAGGCGACCCCGCCACCGGTCATGTTCGGGACGGACCGGACGCCGGTGACTGAGGCCGAACGGGCGTGTGGCCTGGATCGCCCGGTGCACGTCTACCCCCTGATCGAGACCGCCCTGCGCATCGCCAGAAGAGAGGGGGTCGCCGAGCACGGGGAGAGGATCGCCCGGCTGTGGGCCCGTTTTGCCGATGTCGCGGCGGCGAACCCGCATGCGTGGTCGACCGGCCCGCTCACGGCGGCCGCCATCGCCGCGCCGGGGCCCGGCAATCGCATGGTCGCCTTGCCCTACACGAAGCACATGTGCGCCAACATGCAGGTCGACCAAGGCGCCGCCCTCGTCGTCTGCTCCGTCGAGGCGGCCCGGGCCGCCGGGCTCCCCGAAGACCGCTGGGTCTTCCCTCTCGCCGGTGCCGAGGCGCACGACGAGTGGCTCCTCTCGCACAGGCCCGACCTGTGCTCGTCACCGGCCCTGTACGTCGCGGCGCGCGCCTGCCTGGCCGCCGCGGGCCTCGCCCTCGACGACGTCGAGGTCGTCGACCTCTACTCGTGTTTCCCGAGCGCCGTCCAGGTCGCAGCGGCGGAGATCGGCCTTCCCTTGGACGACGGTGCGCGACCCCTCACCGTGACGGGCGGCCTCGGGTTCGCGGGTGGCCCGGGCAACAACTACGTCACCCACGCGGTCGCGAGCGTCGTCGCCGCCCTGCGCCGACGCCCCGGTGCCGTCGGGATGGTGACCGGTCTCGGGTGGTACCTCACCAAGCACGCTGTCGGCCTCTACGGCACCAACCCGCCTTCCGGGGGCTTCCGGCGAATGGACTGCCAGGCCGCGGCCGACGCGGAGACGGCGGTACGGCCGTGGTCGGAGGCGGCCCACACCGGCGCGCCCTTGCGCGGGCTGCGCCGTGCCGCCGGCGGTGCGTCGGGTCCCGCAACGATCGAGGCCTACACGGTCGTCTTCCGGCGTGACGGCACACCGGAGAAGGCCATCGTCGCCTGCCTCCTCCCCGACGGGACGCGGACATGGGTGAACATCGACGCGACGGCCGGCCAAGGCGCCGCCGACGACCTCGCCCGCATGGCGCGCGAGCCCGTCGAGGAAGCGGGGATCACCCTGGAGGCGACCGGCTCGGCGTCGCTGCGCTGAGCCGCCGGCTCAGCCGAGGGCTTCGACCACCGCCGAGAAGGGGACGGACCCCTCGCGCAGGCATGTCGGTGGCGACGGGCGGCAGTCGACAACCGTCGAAGACCTACCCGTGCATATGCCGCCGTCGACGACGACGGCAACGCCCGTGCCCAGGACCTCCGCGATCTCGGCGGCACCGGCGAGCGGAGGGCCCCCGTGGCGGTTGGCGCTCGAGGCCGCGAGCGGCCCGAATGACGCGCACAGACCGAGGGCGAAAGGATGGTCGGGGCAGCGCATCCCGATGCTCGTTCCGTCCCCTCCCAGATCCAGGGCGACGCCGGGGGCCCGATCGACGACGATCGTCAACGCACCCGGCCAGAACCGCTCGGCGAGCCGCCTCGCCGGCTCGGGCAGCCCGCCGGCAAGAGCGTCCGCCTCCCCCGGGCTACGGACGAGGAGCTGCAGGTCCTGGCTCGCCGAACGGCCCTTGGCGGCGGCAAGTGCCGCGACGGCGCTGCGCCGGCCGGGATCGGCGACGAGCCCGTAGACGGTGTCTGTGGGCACGGCGACGACGAGCCCCGAGCCCAAGGCGTCGAGGACGAGCGTGACCGCCGATGGAGACGATGCCGGCACGACGAGCGCCCGCCGCCTCACGGCACCGGTCGATCCGCTGCGATGAGGATCCGCTCCCTTTGAGCCAGGTCCAAGCGCACCTGAGCGTGGGCGAAGCCGTGGGCGCGGGCCATCGCGACGGCGGCGCCGGCCTGGCTCGGGGCGATCTCGACGACGATGCCCCCACCCGGGGCAAGCCAGTCACCTGCGCCCGCGACGACCACCTCGATCGCCTCGAGGCCGGACGGCCCGGGGACGAGAGCGGTCCGCGGCTCGTGGTCACGAACCTCGCTTGCGAGGCCTTCCCACTCGCCTTCGGTGACGTACGGAGGGTTGCTCACCACGAGTGCCACCCGGCCCTGCAGCGCGCGGGGAAGAGCTGCGTACCACGACCCGGATTGCAGGTGGACACGCCGCGTCACCGCTGACGGCATGCCGCAGAGATTGGCGGAGGCCACCTGGAGGGCGTCGTCGGAGACGTCGGTGGCCCAGACCTCGCAGGCGGGCGCCTCCTCGGCGACGGCGAGAGCGATGGCCCCGGATCCCGTCCCGAGGTCGGCGACGATCGGGCCCGGGCCTCCCCCGGGATCCACGTGGCTGCCACCCGCCCCTAGGACCTCCAGAGCCACGTCGACAACCTGCTCGGTCTCGAATCGGGGAATGAGGACCCGGTTGTCGAGATACAGGTCCAGCCCGCGGAAGGCCCATCCTCCGACGACGTACTGGAGCGGCGCGCCGGCCGCACGGCGCTCCACCATGCGCTCCACCGCCGTTGCGGCCGCGCGCGGCGCACCCTCGTCGAGGGCGGCGATGAGGGCCGGGCCGTCGAGGCCCGCCGCACGCTCCACGATATGGCGCGCATCGGAGGGCGATGAGAGGAGTGCCGCCGCTCCCGTCAGGATGCTGCGCCAGGTCGCCGCTTCCGTGGCCGCTGCGCCCGCCTCGGGGCTCATTGGTCCTCGGCGATCTGCCGGGCCCTTTCGTCGGCGAGCAGGGCGTCGACGATCTCGTCGAGATCGCCGGTGAGGACCCGGTCGAGCTTGTAGAGGGTGACACCGGCCCTGTGGTCGGTGACGCGGTTCTCCTTGAAGTTGTAGGTGCGGATCTTCTCCGAACGGCCACCGCCGCCCACTTGAGTCCGCCGGTTCGCGGAGCGTTCCGCCGCGACGCGGTCCTGCTCGGCCTTGAGCAGGCGTGAGCGCAGCACCGTCATGGCCTTTGCCCTGTTCTGGATCTGGGACTTCTCGTCTTGCATGGCGACGACGATGCCCGTCGGGATGTGGGTGATGCGCACCGCCGAATCGGTCGTGTTCACGGACTGCCCGCCGGGGCCTGTCGAGCGGTAGACGTCGATGCGCAGGTCCGCCGGGTCGACGGCGACGTCGACCTCGTCGGCCTCGGGCAGAACCGTCACCGTCGCCGAGGAGGTGTGGATGCGGCCCTGGGACTCGGTCACGGGCACGCGCTGGACGCGGTGGGGGCCGCCTTCGTGGTGCAGGCGCTGCCAGCACGTCTTTCCGCGCACGACGAAGATGACCTGGTTGACACCCCCCTTGTCGGAGGGGTCCAGTCCGAGCACCTCGACCTTCCATCCGTTGCGCTCGGCGTAGTGCATGTACATGTCGTACAGGTCCCGGGCGAACAGGTTCGCCTCTTCCCCTCCTTCCGCACCGCGGATCTCCATGATCACGTTGCGGCCGTCGTTGGGGTCGCGCGGCACAAGCAGGGCGCGGACGTCCTCCTCGGCCCGCGCCAGTGCCGCCTCGGCGTCGGCGACCTCGGCACGGGCCACCTCCCGTTCGGCATCGCGTGCGCCCGCGAGCATCTCGTGGGCGGCTTCGAGGTCCCCGGCGAGATATCGGTGACGGGTCAAGGCCGCGGCGAGGGGCTCCAGCTCCTTGCGGCGGCGGGACAGGTCGCGCAGGAGCGAAGGGGACGAAACGACGTCCGGCGAGGCGAGGCGCTCGTCGATCTGGGCGAGCTCAGACTCGACCGCCGCGAGGCGCGACGCGAGCGACGAGCCCGGGTCCCGCTGGGCGGCCTCGCTCACCCTCGGTGGCTCAGGATGTGCCGGAGCGCGGGGAGCTGCGCTGGCCGCGCTGGCCGTAGCGGCGCTGGAACCGCTCGACCCTGCCCCCCGAGTCGACCAGCTTCTGCTTGCCGCTGTAGAAGGGATGGCACTCGTTGCAGAGCTCGACGCGCAGGTCTGCCTTCGTCGAACGCGTCGTGAACATGTTCCCGCACGAGCAGTGCACGGTCGTGTCCATGTAGGAGGGGTGGATGTCGGCCTTCATGACGCGTGCAGCTTACCGCGCCAGGATGGGGTGCCATCCGGGACCCTGGGACGGGTCCCCTGGCGGGCGCCCTTCCCGGTGACGTGCGGGACTGCGCAGGTCACGCCGGCGGGTTCGGGCCCTTGGCGATCTCGGCGAGGAACTGGTCGTTGCTCGAAGTCGTCTTGATCCGGTCCATAAGCAGCTCGAGCCCGGCAGCCGCGTTCCCGTCGTTGCCCAGGGCGTTGAGGACCCTGCGGAGCTTCCAGACCTGTTGGAGCTGCGACCGGTCGAAGAGCAGCTCTTCGTGACGGGTCGAGCTGCCGTTGACGTCGATCGCCGGGTAGATCCGGCGCTCCGCCATGCGGCGGTCGAGGCGCAGCTCCATGTTGCCGGTGCCCTTGAACTCCTCGAAGATCACCTCGTCCATCTTGGAGCCTGTTTCGACGAGAGCGGTCGCCAGGATGGTGAGCGAGCCCCCCTCCTCGATATTGCGCGCGGCGCCGAAGAACTTCTTCGGTGGGTACAGCGCCCCGGAGTCGACGCCGCCCGACATGATCCGGCCCGTCGCCGGTTGCGCAAGGTTGTACGCGCGGGCGAGGCGGGTGATCCCGTCCAGGATGATGACGACGTCCCTGCCCATCTCGACGAGGCGGCGGGCACGCTCGATCGCGAGCTCGGCGACGATCGTGTGCTCCTCCGCCGGGCGGTCGAAGGTCGACGCCACGACCTCTCCCTGCACCGACCGGCGCATGTCGGTCACCTCTTCGGGCCGTTCGTCGACGAGAAGGACCATGAGGTGGACCTCGGGGTTGTTCGTCTCGATCGAGTGGGCGATCTGCTTCATGATCGTCGTCTTGCCGGCTTTCGGCGGCGACACGATGAGCCCGCGCTGGCCCTTGCCGATCGGCGACAGCAGGTCGACGATGCGCGCCGTCATGTTCGCCGGGTCACCGGGGACCTCCAGGCGCAGGCGCGAGTCGGGGAACAGCGGCGTCAGGTCTTCGAAACGCGAACGTTCGCGGGCTTCGTCGGGCGACATGCCACTGACGCTGTCGATCCGCAGGAGAGCCGGGAACTTCTCGTTGCTCGCAGCCGGCCGGCTGGCCCCTTCGATGTAATCACCCTTGCGCAGAGCGAAGCGGCGGGCCTGGCTGATCGATACGTAGACGTCACGCGAGCCCGGGAGGTAGCCGTTGGTGCGGAGGAACCCGTAGCCCTCGTCGCGCAGGTCCAGGAGCCCGCTGACGGGGACCGGCTCACCCTGGTACTGAGCGTCCTGCGTCTCGCCACGACCCTGGAGGTCCCTCTCGCCGCGATCGCTCCGATCGGCGCGCCCGCGCCGCCGCCTGCTCCCACCGCGCCTGTTGCCTGCCTCGGCGACCTGGGACTGCCCACCCCGGCCACGCCCGCCGTGGGCGGCCTGGGTCACGGTCTGACCATGGCGCTGCGTCGTATTCGAGGTCGTGGACGTCTGGGTGCGCCGGTCGTCACCTGCCCCGTCGGTTGCTTTCGATCCGTCATCGGGCATGGCATCGGACCTTTCCCGGTCGGCTTCTGCCGGTTCCGTTCGTACCCCGCCGTCCCCGGCTGCCGCCGGCCCGTCGCCGTTGGCGGTGGGTTGCGGCGCGGGCTCCAGGGCGTCCGCCGCATCGATCGTCGTCGATGCCGCCTTGCGCGTCCTCGCCG
>JAJZBS010000021.1 GCA_021851885.1 Actinomycetes bacterium
GAAGTCGACCAGCGGGCCCGGGTAGAGGCCGAAGAAGACAGTGACGGCGACCGACAGAGCGACCACGACGCGGATCGCCATCGGGACGACGACCGCATCGGCGGGGACCGGCGTCTCCGGGTCACCGACCTCGCCTGCCGGGTCCGGCGCTCCAACCGCGGCGTGCGTTGCGGTGGCGATCGGCACGGCCGAAGCTCCCTCGGCAGTTGGCAGCCCGGCGGCGAGGTCTTGGGCCAGAGCGTCGCCATCCGGTTCGGCTGCAACGCCAACATGCCCGCTCTGCACCGAAAGTAGCCCGTAGCCGGTCTCGGGCATGTCCTTCGCTGCCGGAAGCCCTGCGAGGGAGCCCGCATACATGAGCACGACCACCCGGAGATAGAAGAACGCTGCCGCGACCGCCGACACCATCGCGATCACCGCAAGAGCGTAGGAGTGGGCCTCCACCGAGGCCGATACGACGCTCAGCTTCGCAAGGAACCCGGTCGTGAAGGGAGCCCCGGCCTGGGCGAGGAGCAGGATGGCAAAGCCCAAGGCGAGCAGCGGTGACCGTCGAGCGAGACCGCGGTAGTTCCCGAGATCGTGGCGGGTATCCCCCTTGCCCCCGACGGCAGTGACGACCGCGAAGCTCCCGACGACGAGGAATGTGTAGGCGAACAGGTAGTACAGGGCGCCCGAGACTCCGCGGCGGCTCGCTGCCTGCACGCCGAGCAGGACGAACCCCGCGTGGTTGATGGAGGAGTAGGCGAGCATGCGCTTGACGTCGCGCTGCATGAGGGCGAGGAAGGCCCCCACGATCAACGTCAGGACGGCCAACACCCAGATCAGCGGCTGCCAGTCAGACCGCAGGACCCCGAAGGAGCTGACGAGGACGCGCAGCAAGGCGGCAAACGCGCCGGCCTTGGCGACTGCGGCCATGAAGCCGGTGACCGGCGTCGGTGATCCCTGGTAGACGTCCGGGGTCCACATATGGAACGGGACGGCGGCGACCTTGAAGCCGAAGCCGACGACCAGTAGCCCGATGCCTGCGAGCAGGACGCCGTTCGATGTGACGACGTTGCGCGAGAGGTAGTCGGCGATCTGGATGAGGTTGGTGCTGCCCGTCGCGCCGTAGGTCAGAGCGATGCCGTAGAGGAACACGGCCGACGAGAAAGCGCCGAGGATGAAGTACTTCATCGCCGCCTCGCCGGAGCCGCTGCGGCGCGCGTCGGATCCCGCGAGGACATACAGGGCGATGGACAGGATCTCCAGGCCGAGGAAGACCATGATCAGGTCGTTGGCCTCGCCCATGAACATCGCCCCCGACGCCGATAGCAGCGCGAGGACGAAGTAGTCCGGCCCTTCGGCGCCTTCACGCTCGAGGAAGGCCGTTCCCGCGAGCGACGAGAGGAACATCGCGCAACTGACGAGCACGAGGACGAACACGCTGAACCCGTCGACGACCACCGCATGGTCGATCGCCGTGCCGGGGCCGCCGCGCTGGGACGTGACGTGCCACAACCACAGTGAGGCGCCGAGGGAGGCGAGGGAGATCAGCGCCGACGCGGCGCCGAACAGGCGGATCGGCAGGCGGCGCCCGACGAGCGCCGAGACGGCCAGGAGCACGAGAGCCCCACCCATGAGGATCAGCTCCGGCAGGATTGCCGAGTAGGCGACGTGCGGGATCGCGATCGAGCTTGCAGAGGCGAACAGCTGCATCATCGGCCGTTCACCGCCCGTCCGTTTGCCGCGGCCCGTGCCGCCGCGTTCTCGCCAGAGTGGGTTGCGGCGGTGAGGTGGTGGGGGGCCGGGGGGTTGGCGAGCGCGACGTGGTGCGCGAGCCGGTCGACGGTGGGCGTGATCCTGTTCAGGATCGGCGCGGGGTAGACGCCGATGAAGATGATCAGAGCGACTATCGGGGCCATGAGCCACCTCTCACGCCACGTCAGGTCGGCGAAACGCGCGTTCGACTCGTCGGTCTTGCCGTGGAATGCCCGTTGGTACGCCCAGAGCATGTAGACGACCGACAGGACGACGCCCGAAACCGCGACGACCGCCCACCAGCGGTGCGTCACGAACGTCCCGACCAAGATGAGGAACTCTCCGACGAAGCCGTTCAAGCCGGGGAGGCCCACGGTCCCCAGCAGGACGACCGTGAACACGGCGGCGAGCACGGGAGCCGGCCGCTGCAGTCCCCGGAGTTCGCTCACCTGCCACGTCCCCCGCCGCTCGTAGATCATCCCGATCAGCAGGAACAGCCCTGCGGTCAGAATGCCGTGGTTGACCATCTGGATCACGCTCCCCGTGAGGGCTTCGGTGCTGAGGGCGAAAAGCCCGAGGACGATGAAGCCGATATGTGAGAGCGACGAGAAGGCGACGAGACGTTTGAGGTCGCGCTGGGCGGCCGCGACGATGGCACCGTAGATGATCCCGACGACCCCGAGGGTGAGGAGGACCGGCCCCATGACGACCGTCGCATGGGGGAACAGGGTCAGGTCGAACCGGATGATCCCGTAGGTCCCGAGCTTCGCCATGACGGCCGAGAGCACGACGGAGCCCGCGACCGGCGCTTCGGCGTAGGCGAGAGGCGACCAGGTGTGGAAGGGGAAGATCGGCGCTTTGACCGCGAATGCGATCGTGAAGGCGCAGAACAGGAGGACGCCGGCCGTGCCGCTCAGGTGGGTCGATGCCAGCTGGACGACGTCGAAGGTGAGCTTGCCCGTCTGGCTCTTGTGGATGAAGGCAACCGCCAGGATGCCGACGAGGAGGAAGGCCGACCCGAAGAGCGTGTAGAGGAAGAACTTGACCGCCGCGTACCCACGGCGTGCGTGGCCCCAACCCCCGATGATGAAGTAGGTCGGCACGAGGGTCGCTTCGAAGAAGAGGAAGAACAGGAGCAAGTCGAGCGAGAGGAAGCTGCCCACGCAGGCTGATTCGAGCAGGAGCATCCAGGCGACGAACTGGGCGGGGTCCCGGCGGACCCGGCCCCCGAGAAGTGCGAGCGGGAACACGACGGCGACGAGCAGGAGGAGGAAGAGAGATATCCCGTCGACGCCGAGCGCCCACGACACTCCGAGCCCCGATATCCACGGGTGGCGCGAAACCATCTGGTAGCCGCCTTGGCTCGTCGAGAAGCGCACGGCGACTGCGACCGCGAGGCCGAGCTCGGCGACCGTGGCGGCGACGCCGACACCTTCGATCAGTAGACGGCGCGACCGCGGCAGAACCGCGACGAGGAGCCCCGCCACGGCAGGCAGGAGCACCAGGACGGTCAGGAACGGAAAAGGTTGGGAAGCGTTCACAGGCTCGCCCTCGTGAGCATCCAGGCCAGGATCCCGACGGCGCCGACCGCGATCGCCAACGCGTAGTTCCGAACGAACCCGGTCTGGATCCTGCGTAACCGGTCGCCGGTCGCCCGCACAAGCGTCGCAACCGCCGTCACGCCGCCATCGATCGTCCGCTCCTCGACGTCGGTCGCCGCGACGAGGGAGGCGGCGGTGCTCGGTCGCGATATGAGGCGGTCGATGGCCGCGTCATAGAACCAAGCCCGGCGCAGGAAGGCCGGCTCGAGTGCCGGCCTCTCCGATCGTCCGACCCACCAGCCCAGGGCCACGCCGAGCCCGAGAAACGCCGCGACAGCGTCACCGAGGGCAAGGGCCCACTCGCCTCCGATGCCGACGTGCGGCACCCGCACCACAGATCCGAGGACGGGCTGGAGCCAGTGGTCCAACACGACCCAGTTCGGATGGAACGGAAGGTTGAGCAAGCCTCCGAAGGCGGCGCAGAATGCGAGGATCACGAGCGGCACGACCATCACCCACGGGGACTCGTGCGGCTCTCCTTTGATGACGCGCAACCGGCGCCAGCGCTCGTCGCCGTAAAAGACGAGGGCTATCTCTCGGCTCATGTAGTACGCGGTGAGCACTGCCGTGATGAGCCCGACGGCCCACAACGCCCGGTTGTCGGCAAAGGCGTTCATCAAGACGTCACCCTTGGCCCAAAAGCCCGAGAAGGGCGGGACGCCGGAGATAGCCAGCCAGGCCACGAAGAAGGCGCCGTAGGTGAGCGGCATGTACTTGCGCAGGCCTCCCATCTTCTTGATGTCCTGCTCGTCGTCGAGGCCGTGGATGACAGAGCCCGCCGACAGGAAGAGCAGGCCCTTGTAGAAGGCGTGGCTGATCATCAGGAAGATGGCCGCCACATACGCCTGGGTCCCGACTGCGAGGAACATATACCCGAGCTGAGAGACCGTCGAGTAGGCGAGGACCTTCTTGATGTCGTTTTGCGTCGCACCGATGGTCGCGGCGATGAATGCCGTCGCGACCCCGACGCTGGCGACGACGAGGAGCGCATCCGGTGAGCGGTGCAGCACCGGGCTCATGCGCACCATGAGGTAGACGCCGGCCGTGACCATGGTGGCCGCGTGGATGAGTGCCGAGACAGGGGTCGGGCCCTCCATCGCGTCGGGCAACCACGTGAACAACGGGACCTGCGCCGACTTCCCGGTGGCTGCCAGGAAGATGAGCAGGCTCACGGCGGTCGCCAGGCCCGTCGACATCGAACCGGCATGGGCGAAGATCCCGTGCGGTCCGGAGAACGTGAAGGTGTGAATGGATCCGAACAACAAGAAGACCGCGAGCAAGAAGCCCGTGTCGCCGATCCTGTTGAAGATGAACGCCTTCTTACCGGCCGTCGTCGCCGTGTCCCGGTCGAACCAGAACGCGATGAGCAGGTACGAGCAGAGCCCCACCCCTTCCCAGCCGACGAAAGAGAACAAGAGATTGTTCGCCAGCACGAGCACGAGCATCGACGCGACGAACAGGTTCAGGTAGACGAAGAAGCGCGGGTAGTCCTTGTCATGGGACATGTACCCGATCGAGTACAGGTGGATGAGGGCGCTCACACCCGTCACGAACAGGGCCATCGTCATCGACAAGGGGTCGATGAGAAGCGCCGCGCGGGCATGGAACGACCCCGCCGGGATCCAGGTGAAGAGCACTTGGGTGAACGAGCGAGCGTCGCCCGTCCGATGCAGGAGCCCGATGAAGACGATCACGGCGATGACGAACGATCCGGTCACCGTGGCGGTCCCGAGCCAACCCGCCAGCGGGTTGCCCAGGCGCCGGCCGAAGGTGACAAGGACCGCGAATCCCGCCAAAGGCAGGAGAGGCATGAGGAACGCGAGGTGCAGCACGGATCAGCTCTGTCTCTGTGGTTTGGTCATTCGTCAGGTCAGCCTTTGAGGATATGGAGGTCATCGGCGGTCGCTCCGGCCCGGCGGCGGTGCACGGCCACGATGATCCCGAGCCCGACGACGACCTCAGCGGCGGCGACGACGAGCACGAAGAACACAAGGGACTGCCCGCCGATGTCGTTGAGCATCCGAGAGAAGGTGACGAACGTCAGGTTCGCTGCGTTGAGCATGAGCTCGACGCACATGAACATCACGATGATGTTGCGCCGCACGAGCAACCCAAATGCACCGATCGAGAACACGATCGCCGCGAGCGCCAAGTACCAGTCTCCACCGAGGCTCATGACGTCATCTTCCTCTCGTGCGTCGAGCCGAGCGCCGGATCGTCGTGGCCCAGATCGCCCCTTTCGCCTCCGTCGCCGTCATCAGCGTCGCCGGAGGCTTCGCCGCCCGTCCCGAATGCAAGCGTCCCGTCGCCGCCATCAGCCCCAGGGTGCTCTTCGAGCCCGGCGTCGTCCTGGTCGTCAGGGCCACGCGCGCCAGGCGTGCGGCGGACGAGGACAACCGCACCGACGACGGCGATGACGAGGAGAGCGGCCGTCGCCTCGAACGGAAGGAGGTACGTCGTGAACACCGATGTGCCGAGCTTGGCGACGTTCGGCCCCGCGGCGTTTGCTCTGCCCGCGACCGACGGCGCTCCCGTGGCCCAGTGGGCACCGAATCCCAGGAGGAAGATCCCGGCCAGTCCCAGTACGACGAGGATCGCCGCCATCGGCCTCTGGCCGCGCAGGTTCTCACGACCAAACACTTCGCGCCGGTCGACGCCCAGGAGCATGATCACGAAGAGGAACAAGACGATGATCGCACCCGCGTAGACGATCACCTGGACCGCGGCCAAGAAGTCCGCCTGCTGCTCGACGAAGAGCACGGCCACCCCGAACAGGGTCATGACGAGCATGAGGGCCGAGTGCACGGGATTGCGCGCGACCACGACGCCGACCGCACCGGCGAGAACGATCGCGGCGGCAACGGTGAAAGTGAGCGCGTCGACGAACGTCGTCGCGACGAGTGGGCCAACAAGGTGCGTCACTGGCCGTCCTCCTCGGCATCGTCGGCCGCGGGGAGGTCGGCGACGGGGGCGCGGAAGCGGCGTGCGGCGCGCACTCCCCCCGACGTGCCCTCCTTCGCAAAGCTATGTGGGAGACCGACGTGTTCGGGCATGAGCTGCGCGAGCGACAGGTTCCCGGTCGCCTCGTCGTCCCGCCGGCCGCTCTGTCCCCCCTCGGGTGCCCGCAACCCGTAGCCGAGCTCACCCGACCACTGCACGGTGCCCTCGTAGGCCGCGCACCCGGCCGGCGCCGTCGCCCGCATCCAGGCAGAGGTGTGCTCGTCGTCGCCGCTGCGCCAGTCTTCCCAAGGCTGCCTCTTCGGCATGCCGTCGTCGTCGACGACGAGCTCGTTGCGTGTGTAGATGGCGTCCGAGCGATTCGTGAAGGAGAACTCGAAGAGCTTTGACTCGGTGATGGCCTCGGTGGGGCATGCCTCGACGCACATGTCGCAGTGGATGCACCGCAGGTAGTTGATCTCGTAGATGAACCCGTAGCGCTCGCCCGGCGACACGGGATCCTCCGGCGGGTTGTCGGCGGCGCGCACGTAGATGCAGTCCGCAGGGCAAACACCGGCGCAGAGCTCGCAGCCGATGCACTTCTCCATACCGTCCTCGTATCGGTTGAGGACGTGCCGGCCGTGCAGGCGCGGAGGGCGCGGCCTCTTCTCGTCGGGATAGGACCACGTCACGCGCGGTCGGAACATCTGCTCGGCGGTGATCTTGAAGCCGCCGAAGAACCGGAAGAAGCCGTCGAAGAACCGCTCGAGACGCTTCACACCGTCGCTCATCGCCGCCCTCCCACGCTCCGGTGCACCGGCTCCCCCGGAGGGCCCTCGACCAAGTTGCGCTCACGACCCACCTTGACGGCACGCGCCAGGACCGGGATCAGGAGGATTGCCACGACGAGGATGCCGAAGCCCCAGGCCCTGTTGACGCGCAAGCCCGCGATGAACAGGAGCCACGCGAGCGACAGGGGGATGAGGACCTTCCAGCCCAGGTTCATCAGCTGGTCGTAGCGGAGCCTTGGCAATGCCGCGCGCAACCAGACGTAGCCGAACAGGAACAGGAAGGTCTTGCCGAGGAACCAGAGGATGGGCCAGAGCCAGCGGGCGAAGGAGAATCCGGGACCGTCCGGGCCACCGAGGAACAGCGTCACGATGACAGCGGACATCGTGATGGTGTTCATGAACTCCGCCAGGAAGAAGATGGCGAAGCGGATCGACGAGTACTCGGTGTGGAAGCCACCGACGAGCTCCTGCTCGGCTTCGACCAGGTCGAAGGGGGGTCGGTTCAGCTCGGCCGTCGCCGCGATGAGGAAGAGGATGAACGGCACGGCCCCGAGGCGTATGGCGTTCCAGTCCCAGAATGCAGTCGCCTGTCCCGTCACGATCGCCCGGGTCGACAGGGAGCCGGTGATGAGGACGACCGTGGCAACCGAGAGCCCGAGAGCGGCCTCGTAGGAGATCATCTGCGCCGACGCGCGCACCGAGCCCAAGAGCGGGTACTTGGACCCGGAGGACCACCCGGCGAGCATGACCCCGTAGACGGAGATCGACGACATCGCCAGCAGGAGGAGGATCCCCATGGGGGGATCCGCGACCTGCAACTCGACGGTGTGCCCGGCGATGGTCACGACACCGCCGACAGGAACGATCGTAAATGCGAGGAGCGCCGGCACCAAAGAGAGGTACGGCGCGATCCGGAACACTCTCCGATCGGCGCGCTCGGGCAGGAGATCCTCTTTGAAGAAGAGCTTGATGCCGTCGGCGAGCGACTGGAGGATCCCCCACGGACCGGCCCGGTTGGGCCCGATGCGGTTCTGCATGTCCGAGATGAGCTTGCGCTCGAACCAGATCATCAGCATGACCGCGACCATGAGCGCGGCAAAGGCGACGAGGACACGGATGACGACGATGAGCACCGACGCGAGGTCGACGCCGTGCGCGAAGAGCGGATCGCCCATCAGAAAGCCCCCATCACAGCGTTTCCAGCCTGACGTCGGTGACCGGTGCGGTCGCGTCGATGAGCGCTTCGGCCCCTTGCACGGACTCGCTTCCCGTCCCGCCTGTGGGCTCGCCACCGGGCGCGGCCCTCTTCGGGTTCAAATCGAAGGTGACGACCCCCCGAGGCGACTCGGCATCGGGAGCGACGGCGACGACCACCGATGAGCGCGCCGAGCGCACCCGTACCTTGTCCCCACCCTTGACGCCGAGGCGGTCGAGGTCGTACGGGCTCACGCGCAGGACCGGGTCCTTGGCGAGAGCGGCGAGGGCCGGCGTGTTCTGGACGGCGACGCCACCGTCGAAGAGCCGGCGTGATGCGACGAGACGGAGCGAGTAGCCGTCGCGATGGGGCACGTGTGGGACGTCGAGTGAAGAGAGTGCCGCCAGCTGGACCAGCGGAGGGCGCCCTGCACCAACTGCGGGATGGTCGCCGGAGGTGCCGTTCGCAGAGCCGTTGGCAGTGGCCGGTCCCGGTGCCCCGGTCCCAGGGTCGCTTGCCGACGCGAGCTGTGCAGCCATGTCACGTCCCGATGCGACTTCCGTCGCGATGTCCTCGGCGGCGAGCGCGCCTGCGGCGACCGCGAGGTCGCTCGTGACGGTGCCCGGCCCGGTTGCGACGGCCCCGCCGGAATAGCGTGCCTCCGCGGCACCGCCGCGCGCGATCGCCGCTCCGGCGCGCGGCGCGGCGCCCTGGCGCTCGACCGATTCGATGCCCGGGATGGCGATCGGGTCGGCATGGACCATCGCTTGGGAACGAGCCGGACCGACGGCGACGGCGGTGGCGGCCAGGGGGACGACGAGACCGTCCCGTGCCGCCGGCGAATCGAGCACCGAGGCTGTGATGCCGGCGTATGCCGGGGCCACGCGCTCGATCTCGTCCCATATGGAGGCGAACGATTCAATACCGAGATCCCCACCCAGCGCCTCGGCAAGCTCGGAGGCGACCATCCAGTCCGACCAAGCGAGACCCGGTGCAGTGAGCTTCTGGCCCAACCGGGAGATCCGCCCCTCGATGTTCGTCGTCGTCCCGCGCCTCTCGTCGTGGGTGGCTACGGGCAGGAAGACGTCCGCAAATGCCGTGGAAGCGCTCCGGTGTGCCCCGACCTCGATGACGAACGGGGTCTGATCGAGTGCGTGCTGGGCCATCACGGAATCAGGGAAGTCGCTCGCCGGGTCGGCCCCGACGAGGAGCAGGGCGCCCGGTGCGCCGGCTCCTCCCTCGGCGGCGGCGGCGAGGAGGGCTCCGGCACCCATGCCGCGACCGGCCGGAAGCGAACCCCAGGCAGCGGTGAACCAATCACGGGCCGCATCCACCGTGACCCGGCCGGGAAGGAGCCCCGGGGAGAAACCCATGTCGAGGGCCCCGAGCACGTTGCCGCGGCGCAAGGCTGGAAGGAAGCGCGCTCGCGGCCAGGCGGCGGCCAGGCGGAGGGCGGCGGACGCCGCGAGGGCGCCGTCCTCGGCAACCGACGGACGACCGACGACGACGACGATCCCCTCCCCGTCGCCGGTGCCGCCGGGGATCCCGCAACCGGCCGGATCGCCGACAAGGCGCTCGATCGCCGCAGCCAGCTCGCCGGGAACGTACCGGTGCGACTGTGCTGTGTGCTGCGTCATCGACGTCGCCCGGGGAGCGACCTCGACGATGGGCAGCTGGTGCTCCGCCGCGGCAACCCGCAGGCGCAGGAACAGGACAGGGAGCTCTTCGCGCAGGTCGCCGCAGACAAGGACGGTCGCCCGAGACCGGCACGCCTGGTCGATCGTCGCGCGGGGAAGGCCGAGGACGACGTCGGCAGCGAGACCGTCGCCCAGCTGCGCGTCGACCGAGTCGGTCCCGATGACCGACTTGGCGAGCTTGACCCATGCGAAGGCGCCCTCGTTGGTCAGGCGTGCTCCGCCCAGGACGCCGACCGCCCCCGGGCCTCCGGCCGTGCGCGCCGCCTCGATACCGCTCGCCGCAGCGGCGAGCGCATCCGGCCAGGACGCCTCGACGAGCTCGCCGTCTTTACGCACCATGGGGCTCGCGATGCGCTCCTCGCTGTGGACCGCCTCGAAGGCGAAACGCCCCTTGTCGCAGAGCCAACCCTGGTTGACCGCTCCGACGTCGATCCCGAGGTACCGGGTCAGGCGGTTCGCGGATGACTGGACGGCAACCCTGCACCCCACCGAGCAGGTCACGCACGTGCTCTCGACCTGGTCGAGGTCCCACGGGCGTGCCTTGAACCGGTAAGGAGCGGCCGTGAGGGCACCGACCGGGCAGATCTGCACGGTGTTGCCACTGAAGTAAGAGATGAAATCCCGCTCGGGAAAGGTCCCGACCTCGATGTGGCCTCCGCGCCCGAGGAAGTCGATCTCGGGATCACCTGCCACCTCGGCGGCAAAGCGCGTGCAGCGGCTGCACTGGATACAGCGCTCCCGGTCGAGCAGGACGAGCTCGGAGATCGCCATCGGCTTGGCCCAATGCCGCTTCTCCTCGACGAAGCGGCTCTCCCCCGGACCGTAGGCGACGGTCTGATCCTGCAACGGGCACTCGCCGCCCTTGTCGCAGACCGGGCAGTCAAGCGGATGGTTGACGAGCAGGAACTCGAGGACCCCGTCCTGGGCCTTGCGGACCTTGTCCGACGTGGTCACCACCTCCTGGCCCTCGGCGACCGGGACGTAGCACGAGGGCTGGAGCGAGAAGCCGCGCGGTCCTTTGATCTCGACGAGACACATGCGGCACACGCCGACCGGCTTCATGTGCGGGTGGTAACAGAAACGGGGGATGAACACGCCGGCGCGCTCGGCCGCAGAAATGACCATCTCGCCGGGACGCGCCTCGACGGTGCGCCCGTCGATCGTGATGGACACCGTCGGATCTGCGGCAGGTTCACGCGTCTGTTCGGTCGGCTGCTTGTCAGTCATAGGGGCAAGCGCCTTCCTTGATATGGAGAAGCATCTCGTCGCGGAACATCCGGATCGCCGCGGCGATCGACGACGGTATGGACGGCCCCAGCACGCAGATCGTCGTCTGCTGCGGCGGCCAGGACACGCCGGGCGCGATGTTGTCGCAGACGTCCATGAGCAGGTCGAGGTCCTCCTCGCGCCCCGCGCCTTCCTCGATGCGGCGCATGATCTTCTCGAGCCATCCGCTGCCCTCGCGACAAGGCGTGCATTGGCCGCAAGACTCGCGCGCGAAAAAGCGCGTGATGCGCCAGGCGGCCCGGACCACACAGTCCCCGTCGTCAAACACGACGACGGAGCCGGACCCGAGCATCGAGCCCGCCTTGCCGACTTCGTCTTGGCTGAGTGGCATGTCGAGCTGGTCAGGACCGAACCAGGGTGCCGAGACCCCGCCCGGGATGAACGCCTTGATCGTGTGCCCCGCGCGGATACCGCCCCCGAGCACAGGTGCGTAGATGAGGTCCCGGAACGTGGTCTTGGCCATCTCGAGCTCGTAGTTGCCGGGCCGGCGCACGTGGCCGGACAGGGCGAACAGCCGTGTCCCGGTCGAGCTGCCCTCGCCAAGAGCGGAGAAGGCGTCGCCGCCGTTCTCGACGATCCACGGCAGGTTCGACACCGTCTCGACGTTGTTGACGATCGTCGGCTTGCCGTACAGGCCAATCGCCGCGGGAAAGTACGGGGGCTTGATGCGCGGGAAGCCGCGCTTGCCTTCGAGGCTCTCGAGAAGCGCCGTCTCCTCGCCGCAGATGTAGGCACCTGCCCCGGGATGGACCACGACGTCGATCGAGAAGCCGGAACCGAAGATGTCGCGACCGACGGCCCCGTGCCTGTAGGCGTCGTTGAGCGCCTGCTGGAGCCGCTCCAGGCCGAGCGCGAACTCGCCCCTGAGGAAGATGAACGCCTGGGTCGCCTGGATGGCATAAGCGGCGATCACCGTCCCCTCGATCACCTGATGGGGGTCGCCGTAGACGAGGAGGTGATCCTTGAAGGTCGCGGGCTCGCTCTCGTCGCCGTTGATGACGAGGTAGCGCACGGGGTCGCGGGCGAGCATCGACCACTTGCGCCCCGCCGGGAATCCAGCACCTCCCCGCCCGAGCAGGCTCGCCTTGTCGACCTCGGCGGCGACCTGGGCCGGGGGCATGGCAAGGGCCTTGCGCAAGGCGGTGTACCCGCCGGCTGCCAGGTAGCTCCCCATCGTGTGACTGTCCGGCGTGCCGAGATGGCGCGTGACGATGCGGGGGGCGTCGGTGATCACGCGCCCGCTCCCTTCGCCGCGCCCGCTGCACCAGTCTCCGCCTGGCGCGCCACGGCTTCGTCGGCTTCTCGTTGCCGGGCTCGCTCGGCGGACACCTCGTCGGCCGAGACGGTGAGACCCGTCTCCCGCCGGACGCGGACCAGAACGCCATGGCGGGGGATCTCGTCGTCGCGCCGCCCCAGCCGCAGGTCGTCGACGAGCGCGTCGAATCCGTCGGCGTCGAGGTGCCCGACGTAACGGTGGTTGACCTGGACGCAGGGGGCATCGTCACAGCCCGCGAGGCATTCAGCGTCCTCGAGGGTGAACATGCCGTCTTCGGTCGTCCCCCCGGCCTTGACCCCCAGGCGCTGTTCGGCGTGATCGAGAAGCTCGTAGGCACCCTGGAGCATGCAGGCGACGTTCGTGCACACCGACACGAGATAGCGACCCGTCTCTTCGGTGCGGAGCATGTCGTAGAACGAAGCGGTGCCCAGCACTTCCGCCGGGGACACCCCGACGATCTCGGCGATCTCGGCGATCGCCTCCGGCCGCAGCCAGCCGTCTTGTCCCTGGGCCAGGTGGCAGATCGGGATGAGGGCCGAACGCGGCTCCGGGTAGAGGTCGACGAGCCGGCGCGCGTCGGCCAGGACCTCGGGTGACAGATGGCCCATCAGCGATCCACCTCGCCCATGACCGGATCGACGGAGGAGATGACGGCAACGGCGTCGGCCACCAGACCACCGCGCATCAGCGTCGGGAGGCTCTGGAGGTTCACGAAGGACGGTCCCCGGACGTGGAGGCGGTAGGGCTTGTTCGAGCCATCGGAAACGAGATAGCACCCGAGCTCCCCTCGGGGCGACTCGACAGCCACGTACACCTCTCCTTCCGGGACACGAAAACCTTCGGTGAAGATCTTGAAGTGGTGGATGAGGGCTTCCATCGACTCGTCGATCCTCGCCCGGGGGGGAGGGGTGACCTTGTGATCCTGGATGCGGTAGTCGCCCTTGGGCATCCGTTCGAGGATCTGGCGGACGATCCGCACCGACTCGACGACCTCGTTGAAGCGCACGGCGTAGCGGTCGAAGGTGTCCCCGTAGGTGCCGACGACGACGTCGAAGTCGAGCTGGTCGTAGTAGAGGTACGGCATCGCGCGGCGCAGGTCCCAGGGCACCCCTGTCGCCCGCAGGATCGGCCCGGTCGCCGAAAGGGCCACGGCGGTGTCCACGTCCATGACCCCGACACCTTCGGTTCGCTCCCGGAAGATCGGTTGGCCCGTCAGGAGCTCGTCGAATTCGGCGAGGCTCGGCATGACGCGGTCGCAGATGAGCGCGACGTCGTCCTCCCAGCCGTCCGGCAGGTCGGCGGCGACACCGCCGGGCCGGATGAAGTTGTGGTTCATCCTCAAGCCGGTGGTCTTCTCGAAAAAGGCGAGGATCATCTCGCGCTCCCGGAAGCCGTAGATCATCATCGAGGTGGATCCGAGGTCCATCCCGTTCGTCGCAAGCCACATCAAGTGTGACGACATCCGGTTCAGCTCGGCCATGAGCATCCGGATCCACACGGCGCGCTCGGGTAGCTCGATACCGAGAAGCGCCTCTGTCGCGAGCGAGAAGACCAACTCGTTGTGGAGAGGCGACAGGTAGTCCATGCGGGTGACGTTGGTCGCGCCTTGGACGTAGGTGAGCTCTTCGCCGGTCTTCTCCATGCCGGTGTGCAGGTAACCGATTATCGGCTTCGTCCTCAGGACGGTCTCGCCGTCCAGCTCCATCATCAACCGGAGCACGCCGTGCGTCGACGGGTGCTGCGGACCCATGTTGATGATCATGGTGTTGTCGTCGGCGGTCTCGACGTTGTAGTCGTCGACGTCGTAGCCTTCGGGCATGCGGAGCGTCGCGCTCATGCCTTGCTCGCGCGAAAGCTCCGACGGGGTCGTCGTAGCGCGCGCCGCCATCTCCTGGCCCCCTTCGAAAGTCTCCTCTTCGAACGGGGCCGCTCCGCTCTGCGGCTCTCCCGGGGTGACGTCGCCGCTCATCGGGGCCCGGGTGCGCCCTTGAACTGGATCGGGACTCGACCAATCGCGTAGTCCTTGCGCAGTGGATGGCCCTCCCAATCTTCGGGCATGAGGATCCGGGTCAGATCGGGATGGCCTTCGAAGACGATGCCGAACAGGTCGAACGCCTCGCGCTCCATCGCTTCGACGCCTGGGTACAGGTCGAAGATCGACGGGATCGTCGGGTCCTGTTCGGGCACCTGGACGCGCACGCGCAGCCGCCGGTGCGCCTCGAGGGACAAGATGTTGACGACGACCTCGAAGCGCTCGGGCACCACCGTGTCGGGGAGGCTCCGCCCGGGATGCGTGAGGTAGTCGGTGGCGCAGAGGTCGGCACACATCACGAAGCCACTCTGCTTGTAGTCCGTCATCGTGGCCATGTAGGCCGGGCGGGCGACGTGCACAACCTCGGTGCCAAACGGCGTCAGTACCATCGTCATGCCGCCTCAGCGCGGTGTCCCGACCCGAATGGCGTCGGGTACCTCCGGAGTCCAGCCGCCGGCCCTCTTGTGCGACGGTGCCTCCACCTGCACCCCTGCCCCGGCCCCCGTCGTCTGCCTCCGCTTTGTGATCTCGCCAGTGCGGATCATCTCGTGCAAAGACAAAATGGCGTGGAGAAGGGTCTGCGGATTCGGAGGGCAGCCTGGGGCATAGACGTCGACAGGGACGATCTGGTCGACTCCCTGGACGATCGCGTAGTTGTTGAACATGCCACCCGTCGACGCGCACACGCCCATCGAGATAACCCACTTGGGCTCCATCATCTGGTCGTAGACCTGTCGCAGGACGGGCGCCATCTTCTGCGAGACCCGACCCGCGACGATCATCAGGTCGGCCTGGCGGGGAGAGGCGCGGAAGACCTCCATCCCGAGGCGGCTGATGTCGAAATCTGCCGCTCCGACCGACATCATCTCGATAGCACAGCACGCCAACCCGAACGTCGCGGGCCACACGCTGTTGCGCCGTGCCCACTTGACGAGGTCTTCGACGGTGCCCGTCAGGAAGTTGTGGCTCAGATCTTCGAGGCCCATCAGGCAGCGGCCCCCTGGCCGCTCGGCACCGGCCCTCCGCTCGGCTCCGCCTCCGGGGGAGCGGCGCTGATCCGCGTGACCGTCGACGCCGTCGTACGGCCCGGCACCCTCGGCACCGGACGGCGCATGGGGCCCCAGTCGAGGGCGCCGTGGCTGAGGAGATAGAGGAACGACACGAGCACGACGGCCGCGAACACCAGGACTTCGATCAATCCGAAGGTCCCCAGCTGGTGGAAGATCACTGCCCAGGGATACAGGAAGACGATCTCGATGTCGAAGATGATGAAGATCATCGAGACGAGGTAGAAGCGCACGGGGAAGCGCTCCGGGGGCTCGCGGCGGGGGATGATGCCGCACTCGTACGGGGCCGACTTGGCGGCGGAGGGGTGCCGGGGCGCGAGCAGTGACGAGGCGGCGAACGACACGGCGGCGAAGAGAACGCCCAAGAGGAACAGGACGAAGATCGGCAGGTAGTTCTGCATAGGCCCACGGCGGTTCTACCACGGCGCTGTCGCAGCCAGCACATCGGGAGCGACGCGAGCTCGGCGGGCGGCGACGATCGGCCTGTTGGCGCGTCGTGGCCGGCCGGCGAGAGCCCGTGCGCACGGATGTCTCGGGCGAACCGGTCGCTGGAACGGCGACGTGGCACGCACCGAATAGGGTGATCCGCGTGCCCGAGCCAACCGCCTCCGAGCCCGACGCGGACGTCACTTTGGCCGGCGGTTCCGAGGGGGCGACGGACGTCGCTGTGGGACGGCGGCGGCGCAGCCGGCCCCAAAGAGCCCCCGCTCCAGCGTCCGAGCGCACCTGCGACGTCCTCGTCGTCGGCGGGGGCCCGGCGGGGTCGTCGTGTGCGTACTGGCTCGCCCAGGCCGGCCACGAGGTCGTCGTCGTCGAGAAGAAGCACTTCCCGCGTGTCAAGACATGCGGTGACGGGCTCACCCCCCGCGCGGTCCGCCAGCTCGAGGACATGGGGCTCGGTGGAGCATTGGCAGGCCAGCATCGCATCGCCGGTCTGCGCGCCGTCGCCTTCGGCAAGACCATCGAGATGGCCTGGCCCGACCACCCGCTGTTCCCGCCGACGGGGTACGTCGTCACCCGCCACGATCTCGACCAGCTGGTGGCCGAGCGCGCACAGCAGGCCGGCGCGACGCTCCTCCAGGGCACCGAGGCGACGCAGCCCCTCGACGACGGCGCCCCGGTCGCAGCCGGCGACGGCAGCCGGCTGCCCCCGTGCAACGGCGCCATCGTGCGCGACGCCTCCACGGGCGCCACCTCGGAGATTCGGGCGCGCTATGTCGTCGTGGCCGACGGGGCCGCCTCCCGCTTCGGGTGGGCTCTCGGCACCGCGCGCGACCGGGCCATGCCCCTGGGGATGGCCCTGCGCGGCTACTACCGCTCGCCGCGCCACGACGATCCCTGGATGGAGTCGCACCTCGACATCCGCGACGCCGAGGGGCGGGTCATCCCCGGGTACGGCTGGATCTTCCCCGTCGGGGACGGCCGGGTCAACGTGGGGGTCGGCATCCTGACAACCTCCCGCCGGTGGAAAGGCGCCAATACCTCGCGTCTCATGGACGCCTTCGTCGCCCAGGCATCCCCAAGCTGGGGGATCTCCCCGGAGACGTCGTGTGGACCGCCGACGGGCGGCAAGCTCCCGATGGGACTTGCGGTCGGTCCGCGCTCCGGCCCCACGACCCTTGTCGCCGGCGATGCAGCCGGGACGACCAACCCGTTCAACGGCGAGGGGATCTCCTACGCCTATGAGACGGGCCGCCTCGCGGCCGATGTCCTCCACGAAGCGCTCGGCCCGGGCGGTCCCGGCGCCCTGGCCAGCTTCGACACCCGCCTCGACGAGGCCTACGGGCTCTACTACAAGGTGGCGCGCGGCTTCGTGCACGTCATCGCCAACCCCCAGGTCATGCGCACGCTCGCCTCGACGGGCATGCACAGCCGCACGGTCATGGAGTGGACGTTGCGGATCATGGCGAACCTGCTCCGCCCCGACGAGACGGGCCCGGCGGAGGCCGCCTACAAAGCCGTGGCCGCCGTCGCCCGGGTCGCCGGCTGAAGCAATTCCGGCTGGATCGACCCCGGACTAGATCGACGCCGGCTGGGTCGACCCCCGCGGGACGGGTCGCCCGTCAAGCAGCGAGCTCGGCGGCGACCTCGCTTGCGAGCGCGACCGTGCGATCGAAGTCGGCGTCGGTATGCGCGAAACCCGGGAAGAGAACCTCGTAGGGACTGGGCGCGAGTGCGATCCCCCGCTCCAGCATTGCGTGGAACAGAGGCGCGTACAGCCCCGTCGCCGCCGCCGCCTGCGCACCGTCGAAGTCGGTGACCGGTTCGGCGGCGAAGGAGATCCCGACCAGCGGTCCCGCGACCGGCACCTGGACGGGATGACCGGACCTGCCCAGAGCCTCGGCGAGGGCGGTAGCGAACTTCCCAACGCGGGCACCAAGGTCGGCGTACGCCGCTGCGTCGACGGCGCGCAATGCGGCGAGGCCGGCGGCTGTTGCCAGCGGGTTCCCCGAGAGGGTCCCCGCTTGGTAGACGGGACCGTCGGGGGCGAGAACGTCCATCAGCGCAGCGCTCCCTCCGACTGCTCCAACCGGCAGCCCGCCGCCGATGACCTTGCCGAAGCACCACAGGTCCGGGTGCACACCGCACACTTCGACTGCGCCGCCGTAGGCGAGGCGGAAACCAGTGATCACCTCGTCGAAGACGAGCAGCGCACCGGCGGCATCGCACGCGCCACGCAGTCCATCGAGGAAGCCGGGCAGAGGCGGGACCAGGCCCATGTTGGCCGCGTACGGTTCGACGATGACGCATGCGACACGTTCGTCGAGCTCCGGGACGACGTTGTACGGCGCGACGACGGTCGCTGCTACGGCACTCGAAGGGACGCCGGCCGATCCGGGGAGGCCGAGCGTGGCAACCCCGCTTCCACCCCCGGCGAGGAGGCCGTCGCTGTGGCCGTGGTAGCAGCCGGCGAACTTGACGACGCGTTCGCGCCCGGTGACGCCGCGCGCCAGGCGGACGGCCGTCATCGCGGCCTCGGTCCCGCTGGAGACGAAGCGAACCTTTTCGCACCCGTCGACGCGCCGGACGATCTCCTCGGCAAGGAGCACCTCGCCCGGGGTCGGGGCGCCGAACGTCGTGCCGAGCCGTGCCGCCGTGCAGACCGCGTCGACGACAGGGGGGGCAGCGTGCCCCAGGAGGGTTGCCCCCCACGACTGGACGTAGTCGAGGTAGCGACGGCCTTCGACGTCCACGACGAAGGCCCCCTCGCCGGACGCGACCACGTAGGGCGAACCGCCGACCGACCGGAACGAGCGCACCGGCGAGCTGACACCCCCGGGGATGACCCTGCTCCCCCGGTCCAGCCAGTCCCTGTTCGAGCCGCTGGGAGATCCCGCCCCCCCGGCTGCGCCCGGACGGGACGCGGACGCCTCAGGCGCCCAGGGCACGGGCGATCTCCGCCGCGAAGTAGGTGATGACGACGTCCGCTCCCGCCCGCTTGATGGCGAGTGTCTGCTCCATCGCGACCGCGTCGCCGTCGATCCAACCGCGGTCCGCGCCAGCGCGCACCATCGCGTACTCGCCGCTCACCTGGAAGGCGGCAACCGGCACCGCCACGGACTCCCGCACCGCCCGTATCACGTCCAGATAGGTGAGCGCCGGCTTGACCATCACCATGTCGGCGCCTTCGGCCACGTCCAGGGCGACCTCGACGAGAGCCTCATGCAAGTTCGCAGGATCCATCTGGTACCCCCGGCGGTCCTGGCCTTCGGCAAGAGCGACGTCGACCGCGTCGCGGAACGGGCCGTACAGGGCCGACGCGTACTTGGCCGCGTAGGCGAGGATGGCGACGTCGGCAAAGCCATGCCCGTCGAGCGCCGAGCGGATCGCGCGGACCTGGCCGTCCATCATGCCGCTCGGCGCGACGACATCGGTGCCGGCAGCAGCGAGGGTGCGCGCCACGAGCGCGTAGCGCTCGAGCGTCGCGTCGTTGTCGACGGCACCGCGCGCGTCGACGACGCCACAGTGCCCATGGTCCGTGTACTCGTCGAGGCAGAGATCGGCCATGAGGACCATGTTCCCGCCGAAGCGATCGCGCAGCCGTTGCAGGGTCACGGGGACGACCCCGTCCGGGTCCCAGGCCGCCGAGCCCTCGGCGTCTTTGCGCGACGACTCCGGCACGCCGAAAAGCATGACCGCACAGATCCCGAGCGCTGCGAGCCCGGCGACCTCCTCCACGGCCGAGGTGACCGTGTGCTGGACGACGCCCGGGAGTGCCGCGATGGGCTGGGCCTCGGATATCCCGTCCCGCACGAAGATCGGCGCGACGAGGTCGTCCACGGCAAGGCGGTGCTCGGCGACGAGCCGACGCAGGGCCGGGGTCCGGCGGAGCCGGCGCGGGCGCGTCACGGGGAAGGGCATCACTGCAAGCCTAAGCTCGCCCGGTCGCGAACAGATCGACGAGGGTCGCGACGATCCCCTGCGCCGTCCGGTCGGACGCAATGGCGGCCACCTCCAAGCCGGCGTCGATCGCCGCCTGCGCCGTCGTCGGGCCAATGCAGACGACAGCGGGGGGGACCTTTTCCGGGGCGGCAGCAAGCAGGGCATGCACTGCCGAAGGCGACGCGAATATGACCGCGTCGGCCCCTGCAGCCCGAGCAAGGTGGCCTGGTGCGGGCACCACGGCGAGCGTGGCGTAGGCGACGACGACGTCGACGTCCCATCCCAGGTTCCGCAGCCCGGGAGCGACCTCGTCGCGGGCAACCTCCGCACAAGGGAACAAGACCCGCCCATTGCTGCCGTCGGCCTGCTCCGGGAACCCGGCCACGAGCGACGCCGCCGTCGCACCCGGCGCGACCAGGTCCACGGAAGCACCCCCGGCCTCGACGACGGCAGCGGTCGACGGCCCGACGACGGCGATCTTGAGCGAGCTGGGCACAGACCCGACGAGGCGGAACACGCGGCGTGCAGCGTTCGCGGAGGTGAACACGACCCACTCGTAGCCGTCGAGGCGGGCCAGCGCGTTCGCGAGCGCACGCCCGCCGTCGGGAGGATCGCCAACGGCGATCATGGGCAGGTCGATGACCGTGGCGCTTGCCGCGTCGAGGGCACCGACGAGGGCAGCCGACGTGTCGCGCGCGGCCGTGACCACCACCGACCGCCCTTGCAGGGCGCGCGACGGGATCTTCACGAGCTGGGAGCCCGAGGGGACAGGGAGAGTCCGGCCACCTCCCCGATGACGATCGTCGCCGGAGGTTCGAGAGGCGTCGTCGCCAGCTCTCCCAAGGTCGTCCGCACAACCCTCTGGGCCGCGGTGGCGCCCCTCTCGATCGCGACAACCGGGGTCGTGGAGATCCTGCCCCCCGCGATCAGGTCGCCGGCGATACGCGCTCGGTGGGCGACACCCATGAGCACGACGATGGTGCCGCCCGCGCGTGCGAGCGCCTCCCAGTCGACGCCGGAGCCCTCGGGCGTCGAGTGACCGGTGACGACGGTGAACGACGTCGCAAGCCCACGGTGCGTCACCGGGACGCCGATGCTCGACGGGAGGGCGATCGCCGACGTCACACCGGGCACGACCTCGTAGGCGACTCCGGCGGCCGTCAAGGCTTCGGCCTCCTCGCCGCCGCGTCCGAACACGAATGGATCGCCGCCCTTGAGCCGGACAACGGGATCGGCGAGACGGCCGAAGCGGACGAGCAAGGCGTTGATCTCCTCCTGGTCGACCGGGGCACCGGGGCGCTTGCCGACGTCGATGCGCTGCGCCGATGCCGGGGCGATGCCGACGACCGACGGGTCGACGAGCCGGTCGTGCACGACAACTTCGGCGCGGGCGACAAGCTCTGCCGCCCGCACGGTCAACAGGCCCGGATCGCCGGGCCCCGCCCCCACGAGAAAGACGGTCATGCGCGCTCACCTCCTGCGCCGTGTCCTCGCCGGGCCGGCGACGCCGAGAAGCGATCGAGGAGCTCGCTCCCGCCGCACGCGTCGAGCAGCTCCACCGCGAGGTCCCCGCCGATCTGCAACGGGTCGTCCCCTCGCGAACTACGCCTCACGAGGACGCTCCCGTCAGGGGCGGCGACCAGCCCATCGAGGACGATCCGGCCCGATGCGTCGTGGTGGGCGTACCCTCCGACGGGTAGGTCACAGCCCCCGCCAAGGGCGGCGAGGAAGGCCCTCTCGGCGTCGACCGCCGCCCGTGCCGGCCGATCCTCGATGCGGGCGAGCATCGACCGCAGCGCGTGGTCGCCAGACCGGCACTCGACGGCGAGAGCCCCTTGCCCGACCTGAGGAACCATCATCGACGTCGCCAGGATCTCGGTCGCCTCCGCGCGACGCCCGAGACGATCGAGCGCCGCGACGGCGACGACGACGGCCCCGCCGCTCGGCACCTTCGAGATCCGGGATCCGACGTTGCCGCGCAGCTCGCAAAAGGTCAGGTCCGGGCGCAGCCACGCGAGCTGGGCTCGCCGCCGAGGGGCGCCTGTCGCGATGGTCGCCCCGGGGGCCATGGCCTCCAGGGAGGCCCCGATAAGGGCGTCGCGCACGTCCGCTCGTGCCGGCACGGCGGCGAGGCACAGTCCTGGGACCGATCCCTCCGGCGACGAAGGCAGGTCCTTGGCCGAGTGCACAGCCGCGTCTGCCCGCCCTTCGAGGACGGCGGCTTGGACCTCTTTGACAAAGATGCCCTGGCCACCGAGCTCGCCGATGGACGCATCCATTTGGCGGTCCCCCAGCGTCGTGACCTCGATGATCTCGACGGCAATCCCCGGCACCGCTCTTGCCAGGAGGTCGCCGACGACGTGGGCTTGGAAGAGAGCCAGCGCGCTCGGGCGAGTAGCCAGGCGCACCGGCGCCATCGGCGAGGCCGCGGGCGCCACTGGTTCAGAGCTCGAACAGCGAGCGCAGGGCTTCGATGAGGCGCTCGCCGCCCGGCGTGCCGGCCGCGTCCTTCAGGTGCACGGTCGGGGCGTGGAGCAGCTTCGCAAGGATCTTGCGGGTCAGCGACTCCACGGCGTCGAGCTGCTTGTCGTCGAGCCCTTCGAGCCGGGCTCGGTACCCGGCGACCTCCATGCGCCGTATCTGCTCCGCGCGCTCCCGCAAAGCCGCGACGACCGGCACTGCGGCACGCCCTGCCAGTGCCGCGCGATAACGCTCGACCTCCTCGTCGACGATCGCCTGTGCCTTGTCGACCTCTTGGCGGCGGCCGTCGATCGACGCGTCGACGAAGGACCGGAGGTCCTCCATGTCGAGCAGTGTCACGCCCTCGATGTCGTCGACGTCGACGTCGACGTTGCGCGGCACGCCAATGTCGACGACCAACAGCTCCCGCACGGTGCCCTGTGGCCGAGCGGCTGCAACGGCGGCAGCGTCCAAGACGGGAGCGGGTACGGCGAGGGAGGTGAAAAGCACGTCGGCATCGGCCAGCTCGGCGCCGAGGGAGGCGAGCGACGTTCCCCGGCCCGACGCCGTCGATGCCAGCCGCCGGGCACTTTCGAAAGTCCGGTTCGCCACGACCAAGCCGATCGCCGGCTCCCCCGTCGCGCCCGCCGCGCCCGCCTCGCCCGTCGCGCCCGCCGCGCCCGCCTCGCCCGTCGCGCCTGAGGCGAGGGCGCCCACGATCCCTGTCGCCATCTCTCCCGCCCCCGCGACGACGACGCGTCGCCCGGCCAGGGAGCCTCCGGAGCGCGAGCGCGCCAGGGCGACGGCCGCGTGGGAGAGCGACGTGACGCCTCGGGCAATCGCCGTGTCGGTACGGACCCTCTTGCCGACCTGCAGGGCGTGACGGAACAGGCCGGACAACACCGGCCCGCTCGCGCCCTCCTCCGTGGCGGCCGTCCACGCCCGGCGGACTTGGCCGAGCACCTCGGTCTCACCGGGCACCGGCGAGGCGAGTCCGGCGGCGACCGCAAAGAGGTGGTTCGGCACTGCGTCGTCAAACAGCGCACCGATCCCGTCCCCGAACAGCGCGCCTGTCCCGTCCCCGAAGAGCTCCTTGGACGACTCACTCCGCTCGCGCAGAAACTCCTGGAGGGCGGTTATGCCGTCGTGGAACCTATCGACGACGGCGTAGATCTCCGTGCGAACGCACGTGGAAAGGACGACCGCCTCCTGGACGTTGCCGTCGTCGCGCAGGCGGCGGAGAACCTTGGCGATGTCCGCATCTGGAATGGACAGCCGCTCGAAAACGTCGAGCGGAGCCTCCTCCTGGGTGACGCCGACGGCGACGAGAGACACACTCCAGCATGACGGATGGGCGCTGGGTCCGCCAGTAGCCCTGCCGGATCCCCGCTCCGTCGCGATCCCCGGAGCGAAGGCCCCGCCGTTGCGACCCGGCTCTCGTCCGCGCCGCGCTCCTCAGCGGAGAGTCCGGCGCAGGATCTTCCCGGCGAGGCCCCGCGCCAGGGCGCCGACGATCTCGATGTCGGCCGGGCACTTGTATCCGGCCAGGCGCTCCCGGCAGAACCGATCGATCTCCTCGGCGGACGCCTGGGCATCCGGGCGCAAGACGACTTTCGCCCGCACCTCCTCGCCGGTCAGGACGTTCGGGGCTCCGACGACGGCGACGTCGGCAACGGCGGGATGGCCGGCGATGACGTCCTCGACCTCGGCCGGGAAGACATTGAACCCCGAGACGATGATCAGGTCCTTCGTCCGGTCGACGACGAAGAGCTCTCCGTCGTCGTCGCGCACGCCGATGTCGCCGGTGTGCAGCCAGCCATCGGGGCCGAGCACGGCCTTCGTCGCCTCTTCGTCCGCCCAGTACCCGGCGAACACGTTCTCGCCGCGAACCCAGATCTCGCCGGGATCTCCAGCGAAGGCCTCGGCACCGTCGGCGTCGACGACACGTATCTCGATCCCGGGCAACGGAAGGCCCACCGAGCCGAGCTTGACCTGAGCGCACAGCGCCGTGGTCGTCACCACGGGCGCGGCCTCCGTCAGCCCGTAGCCCTGGTGGACGGGCAGGCCGAAGGTCGCCGCAAACGTGCGGGCGATCTCCGGGTTGAGGGGTGCGGCCCCCGAGATCACCTGTCGGACACTTGCGAGCTCGTCGGCTCTCGGTCCTGCGGCCGCCGACCAGGCGGCGATCATGGGCGGCACCCCGGCGAGAACGGTCACCCCGTGGCGACGGATGCGGGCGAGGCTCCCTGCGGGATCGAAGCGCTCACCGAGAACGACCCGAGCGCCGCAGTACAACGTCATGTCCACGACGACGTTGAGGCCGAAGATGTGGAACAGCGGCACCTCCACGAGCGTGACGTCGTCGGAGCGCAGCGTCGTGCGCTCGTCCGCTGCCAGCTGCGCGAGGTTGGCGAGCAGGTTGCCATGCGTCAAGGTTGCCGCCTTCGAAGGACCGGCTGTTCCTGCAGTGAAGACAAGAAGTGCCGCATCGCCGGTCGCGACCTCGACCGCCTCGACGCTCGGGACATCGGGCACTCCGGGGGCTTGCAGACGTTCGGATCCGTTGACGACGGACTGGAGCGAGGGGCACTTGCCGGCAACGTCCGAGAGCTTGTCCATCGCCTCGCTGTCCCCGATCGCCAGACCTACCCCGGCAATATCCAGATGGCGCGCCATCTCCGTCGGAGGGGACGACGGGTTGAGAGGGACCGCGACACCTCCTGCGCTCAGGACCGCAAGGTACGTCACCACGAACAGGGGGGTTGTCCCGCAGACGAGCCCGACCCTGTCGCCACGCGCCATCCCGCCCCCGGTCAGGACGCCGCGCGCGTGCATCACCTGGGAGCGCAGTGCCCCGTAGGAGATCACGTCCTCGTCGGTCACCAGTGCCGGCGCACCTTCCCAATGGCCGTCGACGATTGACGCGAGGTTCATCGCACTCCGTTCATTGCGTGCTCTTGGTGCCGACCGGCTCGCTGACGAGGCGCACGGAATCGCCTGTCCGCAACGACAGTGCTTCAGCCGCAGAGTCCTGGTCGAGCACCAGGGCGAGTTTCGCGCAGGAGTCCACGAGGAGGCCGAGCTCGCCGGAGCCGAGGTCGGCAAAGGCACGCACCTCGACGACGGGCACCTCGACGTCACCGCGCACCAAGTGCCATCGGCCGCTCCCCCCCGGCGGCATCCCGGTTGCGAGCTCGACGTTCCCGAACCGGTCCACCCACGCGACGTGGGTGTCAAGGACGCCGTCGAGCCACGATGTCTCGGGTGGCGGTGGAAGGGAGGTGAGCCCGGCGACCGGGATCTCGTCGCCCAGGGACACAAGGTCGGCACCGCAACAGAGCATGGCGGCCGCCGGCGCGAACAGGTCCCGCCCGTCGAACGTGGCCCCGGCGGGGGGCGCGTGGCAAGCGCCGCAAGGCGCCGTCGACGGGGCGATCGTCGACGGTGCGATCGTCGACGGGGCGATCGTCGACGGGGCGATGCGCGAACGGTCCAGGGTGACCGCCCGGGCGATCCCTCCCCGTTCTTGGCATGCAGGCAGGAGCAGGCCGTTGTCGGGACCGACCATCGCGAGTGGGCACCCGGGGGGCTGTCCCGCGATCTCGATGGCGACCCCCCGCCGGGCACCGCCGACGCCCGGATCGACGACTGCGAGGACGACCCCGGAGCCCAGGTACGGGACCGCCCGCACCAGCGCGGCTGCACCGGCTGCGACGTCATAGGGCGGGATCCCGTGCGTCAGGTCGACAACGGCAACCCCGCCGGCCATGCGCTGCAGGACGGCCCGAACGACGCCGGCGAACTCGTCGTCGGTCCCGAAGTCGCTCAGGAAATAGACGGTCGCCGGGCCGTCGGCCACAGGGCGCCCCCCTCCCGAGCGATCGACGGCACGACCTGGTTCGGCAGGCTCAGCCCGCCTGGGTGTACCGGTCTGCCAGGTACTTGTCGACGTCTTCCTCCCGGATGCGGTAGGACTTGCCGATCCTCGCTGCAGGCAGCTCACCACCACTGATGAGCCGGTACACCGTCATGGTGGACACGCGCAGCATCCCGGCGACCTCCCCGACCGTCAGAAAGCGGCCTCTCGCTAATTGCGGTTGCACTGTGGAACACCTCCTCCGCCTGTTGGCACTGTACGCCAATGTTGCACGTGGGGAAAGAGGGGGAGCAGGGTGAGAAGGCCTGCTCGGCAGATGGCGGCCGGAAGCACCTGTGAGCTGCAGTTACTGCGCAGCTGCCCGGCGTGGGCCCCTACGCCTCGCCCCGTGCGAGCTCGCGGGAGCGCTCTGCGGCGGCCGCAACGGCGGCACGGACCGCCTCTCTCAGTCCCCTCTCTTCGAGCACGGCGATGCCCCGGGCCGTCGTCCCGCCGGGCGACGTCACGTCCGAACGCAGCTTGACGGGCTCCTCCCCCGTCTCGGCGAGCAGCTTGCCGGCTCCAGCAACGGTCGCGACGGCGAGGGCTCGCGACGTGGGTTCCGGCAGGCCGGCCGCGACGCCGGCCTGGGCCAGCGCCTCGGCGAGGAGAAACACGTAGGCCGGGCCGGAGCCCGACACGGCCGTCACGGCGTCGAGCCACTCCTCGGGCACGCGTACCACTGCTCCGACGGCGCGCAGCACGCCCTCGGCCCAATCCAGATCAGCTGCACTGGTCGCCGATCCGCCACAGAGCGCGGCGACCCCGGCGCCGACAAGAGCGGGCGTGTTCGGCATCGCCCGCATCACGGCCGTGCCGTCGTCCAGCAGGCCCTCGAGGGTTGCGATCGTGACGCCGGCCATGATCGACAACACACGCGGCGGAGCGAGAGCCGCCAACCCGGCGCATGCACGGGATGCATCGCCGGGCTTGACGGCAACGAGGGCCCCGCCGACCTTGCTCGGGCCGGGCTCTCGGTGAGAGGAGTCCTCGGGGCTTGCGCCCGGCCCGGCGACCTCGCCCACCGACGACACGACCCGCAGCCCCGGGTGCGCTGCGGCCAATTGCGCGCGGCGCTCCGCGAGGGACTCGACGACGGCAATGTGCTCGGGTGTCGCCCAGCCGCCGGAGATCAGGCCGGCAACGAGGGCGCCGCCCATCTTTCCTCCGCCGATGACGATCAGATCCGTGCGCATGGGGGCCAGGGTACTGGGGCGCGGTCCGAGGAACCTCACAGATCCCCGCACTTCCCCGAACGGCGACCGGCTCAGCTCCTCGGACCGAGCGTGCGCACCATAGCCCCACTCCCGAGGACCGCCAAGTGCCACCAGCGCCGGTTCGTGACGGAGTTGTCGCGCTCTGCGCAGGCGTGACGCGCACAGCGGCGCATGTGCAACCGGACGCTCACGACCTGCGCCGGCGGCGGTAGAGACTTGCGAACCCGAGAGACATCGCCATCGCGAAGTGCCGTTCCACATAGGTATAGGCGGAACCGACGATGCGATCGATCTCGTCGAGGTCGAGACCGCGGATCGGAGTCTCGCCGACCAAGTAGATCGCGTCCTCTTCGCCGATCGCGAAGCGCATGCCGACCAGATCGGCGTTGCGACGAAGGAGATACGCCAAGGTCTCTTCCACGTTCTCCTCCGGAGCCGGCATGACGTAGGCCGCTTGGTGGATGCTCCTTTGCCGCAACGTCAGCCACAGGGCGATGTAGTCCCTGTCCTCTCCGCGCATGCGGAGGTACCAGCGAGACAGATCCGGGTCGTGATCGGCGGCAATGAGCCAGTCGCCGTCGGCCAATGCCTTCTCGACCCAGGATCCGATGAGCTCGCCGGCACGTTGCCGCTCAGCCGCCGTGGCGACAGGGATCAGTGGCACGCCACCAGACGCGTCGCGTCGAGGTCGTCCAGCACGGCCAGGAGCCTGACCGCCGTCGAGCTCCATGTGTAGGACCCGGCTCTGCGGCGTGCCGCCGCCGACATCGCATGCAGCGCGTCGCCGGCGGCGAGGACCTGGTGGGTGTAGGCGACGAACTGGCCCGCGTCTCCTCCTTCGACGAGATAACCGGTCTTTCCATGGTCGACGAGGTGGGTCAGCCCGTCGACGGCGGAGGCGACCACGGGAACACCACATGCCGCCGCCTCGAGCGCGACAAGGCCAAACGACTCCGACCTGCTCGGCACGAGGCACACGTCGGCGGCCCGATAGTAGGTGGACAGGAGCTCGTGGGGGCACGCCGCGCGCATGTGCACACGATCCGCCACTCCCCGATCTCGCGCCGCGGATACCAGGTGCCGCATCTCCTCTGCCCCTTCGGGGCCGCTCGGGCCCCCCACGACGGCCAAGTGGGCGTCGGGATGCGCTGCGCTCAGCTCGGCGAGCACGTGGATCGCCACACCTGCACGCTTGAGTGGCTGGATCCGGCCGACGAAAAGGAGCAGGGGGACACCGGCCGGCAAGCCGAGCGCCCGGCGCGCGTGATCCCGATCTCCCGGTCCGTAGAAGGCATGGTCGACCCCAGGGGAGACGACCTGCGTGCGACCCGGATCGCTTCCATACAACGAGGCGACCTGATCGGCCTCGACGTCGGTCGAGACGACCACGGCATCCGAGCAACCGATGATCTCGGCCTCCGCTTCGGCACGCCAGCTCGGTTCCGTCGCGTCGCAATGTTTGACGCGGGCGAGCGTATGAAAAGTCGACAGCAGCGGGACGTCGATCTGGTGCTTCAGCCAATGGCCGGCGAGACCCGACAACCAGTAATGACTGTAGATAGCGTCCGGGCTTGGCACTTCCCCGGCGGCGATTCGAGCGAGGACCCCTTGGCTGAACGCCTCGACGACCGACGGGAGCTCTTGGCGCCCGAGAGGGGCCGCCGGTCCTGCCACGACGTTGTGCAATCGAAAGCCTGGCTCGACTTCGACGACAGGAGGATCGGACGGCTTCGACGCCCTCGTGAAGACGTCACACTCGGCGCCAAGGCGCGCCATGGCCGACGACAGCTCCCGGACGTAGACGTTCATCCCGCCGCCGTCTCCGGTCCCGGGCTGTGCAAGCGGCGACGTGTGCAACGAGATCACACTGACACTGCGCATCGCTGTGAGCCTACTGGGACAAGGTGAGCGTTCCTCCCGCGCCTTCGTCACCCGGGCCGATAGGGGAATCTGCATCGTGCTCGATCCCATCCGCGCCGACGTCGGCACCAGCTTCGTGGCGGAAGGACAGGTAGACACGGACCAGGGCTTGCTTCTGGTCCTCGGTCAGGTGCGCGTCGGAAAGCACGGCGCGAGGCACGTCGATCTCCTCTTCCTCGCGCTTTTCCAAGATCCCTGCGCGGACATACAGCGTTTCCGCCGAGATGCGTAGCGCCTTGGCGATCTGCTGGAGGATCTCGGCGGAAGGCCGCCGCAACCCTCGTTCGATCTGGCTCAGGTAGGGATTGGAGATCCCGGCGAGTTCGCTGAGACGTCGCAGCGACAGGCGCGCTGTGTTGCGTTGGTCTCTGATGAAGGCGCCGAGGTCCCGCCAGCGGTCCGGTAGGTCTTTCATGGCGCGCGGGCTACTGCAGCAGGTTGTCGACGCTTGCGCGGCCGCTCTTGTAGCGGGTGATGATCTCGTTCTGGAGGACGTCGAGCTGCTCGTGAACTTTCCGCCTCGCCGACGAGAGCTCGATCTCGAGATCGCCAAGCCGGTCGATGATGTTCAGCAGCTCGCCCTCGCTCAAGGACGGAAGGCGGCCGATCGCCTCGGCCCCGACGATCTCATCAAGGCGTTCGGTCAGGGCGATGACGTCGGGAGAATCGGGCCGCGGTGCAAGGGGCTCCGGCAGGCGCCCCGTCCCCGGCGACCGGCTATGCGGGGCCAGGATGTTGGGCAGGTCCTTGACGAGCTTGCTCAGATCCTCTCCCTGGCGATCCATGACGGCCGCGACGATGTCGACGCGGCCCTGGATGATGCGGCGCACATACGACAGTGCAACCTCCACTTCCTGGCACGTCATGCGCATGGCATGCAGGTCCTCCAGGCGCCTCTCGCTCAGACCGTCCAGGAATCCCGGTGCCAGGACGTCCTCCACGCTGGCCGAGGCCGATGCCCCGGAGGGCGCGAGTGGCTCTCCGCCGATGGTCATGCGCGCGCCCCCGCGTCGCGTACCAGCTGGTTCATCGGTGCAGTCACGGACACCATCACATTGGAGATGGTACCCGGTGCCGATCACCGCTACCGACGACCCGCACTCGCGCCACCGGGCCCACCACCGATACGGACGGTTCCGGCGGTGGGAGGGGCGGGATCAGACCGCCCCGGGCGAACCGCGCAACTCGCTCTCGGCCTGCTCCTGATCGCCGACACAGAACCGTGCGGCGGGGAGCACGGCGAGCCGAGCGTCTTCGATCGGCCGGCCGCACGCCTCACAAATCCCATACGTACCGGCTTCGATACGCCGGAGGGCTTCGTCGACGCCGTCGAGCTCCCCTTCGATCTGCTCAAGGATGGACAGATCGCGCTCCCGTTCGAAGGTCTCGGTCCCGAGATCGGCCTGGTGCTGCGCGTTCGAGGACAGCTCGGAAAGGCTTGCCTCCTCCGTCTCGACCGTGACGCCGTCGTCGAGCAGGTCCTGGCGGATACCCGCCAGGCGATCGCGCTCGCCGGCAAGATGCTGCTTGGCTTCTGCCGGGTCCATGACGTCATCTTAGGTGTGAACAGGATCAACGGAAGCCTCCCGTAGTCTTGGGCGATGCACAGCGCATCCCGGGGGGACAGGCTCGGCCGCGCTTGCCGGTTCCACGAGCTCCGCAGCGACCTCCGCAGCCCCGCCGGACGAGGTCCCACCCGCCTGCGCCGCGCCCTCGTTGCCGCCGCCGGGCTGGCCCTGGGAGCGGCTTGCGCCGCCTGTGGCTCCGCACCTCTTGGAGGGCGTGCCGCCAGGGGGCAGGAGGCATTCGTCGTCAACGGGGCGACCGCTCCCGCCCCGACCAACACCGTGGTCCCCGTCGACCTCGTCAGGCACCGGGTCGACCCGGCCATCACCGTCGGCATCGAGCCTGCCGCCATGGCGATCACGCCGGAGGGATCGTCCCTCCTCGTCGTGAGCAAGGGTGTCGACACGCTGAGCGCCGTGTCACTGGCGACGACGTCGGTCACCTGGACCACCCGCGTCGGTCTCGAGCCCGATGCCGTCGCCGTGACGCCCGACGGGCGGACCGCCGTCGTCGCCAACTACGGAGATGGCACCATCTCGCTCGTCGACCTGCGCTCACACCGCGTGCGCGCAACGGTCCATGTGGGAGCGCAACCCGTCGCCGTCGCGGTGACGCCCGACGGTGCGCGGGCCGTTGTCGCCAACTTCGGGGACGCGACCGCCTCGGTCGTCTCGCTCCGCAGCCGCTCGGTCGTCGCGACGATCGACGTTGGGGCTGAGGACGACGCTGTCGCGGTGACGCCAGACGGGGCGACGGCGCTGGTCGGCTGCTTCGGCGACAACACCGTTGTGCCGATCAATCTGGCCACTCTCCAGCCTGGGGCTCCCGTGACGATTCCGGGCGGACCGCGGTCGATCGCGATCGCAACCGGTCAGACGAGCGCGCCGGCAGTGGCTGGATCGGAGCCGGCTGGCTCCGCCGCCTCTCGCGCAGGGCGAGCTGCGTACGTCGCGTCGGGCAACTCTCTGTGGCCTGTGGCCCTTCCGGGATTGGTGGTCGGCAACCCGATCATCGTGGGCCATCCCGCAGAAGGGGTGGCACTGGGGCCTGACCATCGATACGCCTACGTCGCAACCGCCGACGGGTACCTCGTCCCGGTCGACCTCGTCAAGGGCATCGCGGACAAACCGATCTTCGTCGGCGGAAAGCCCTACGCCGTCGTCGTCGCACGGTAGCGTCGATACGGGCCGCTAGCTCATCAGGTAGAGCAGGGGACTTTTAATCCCAAGGTGCCGGGTTCGAGCCCCGGGCGGCCCACCGTCCAAGTAGTGGTGAGAGGCCATACGCCCCCCCTGGCACATCCTCCCGCCGGAACCGAACAACGGTCCTCGTGCGGGGTCGCCACGGC
>JAJZBS010000022.1 GCA_021851885.1 Actinomycetes bacterium
ACGCCAGCATGGCGGCGTGCACCTCGTCGGGGTCGGAGGGGTCCAGCTCGCCGTACCACTCGACGACGCCCTGGCGGTAGCAGAACTCGAGCCATGTGGCGTTGGCTACGCCCTGGTCCGGCGGTGTGCCCGGTTCCTGCATGGCACGGCCGTAGGCGAAGTAGAGCGCCTCCGTGGTCGCCGTGGTGGGAGGGGTAAAGCCCGGGTCGAAGGACGGGACGCCGGCGTCGACCGAGACGAGTGCCTTCGCCATCCGGCAGTGCATCGTCGCTGCCGGCCCGCAGTCCCCGTAGACGTCGTTGCCGAGCATTGTCCAGGCTTGGAGCCCCATGGTCACGTCCCCGCTCGAGGGGGGAGAGGCGACGGGGAGGCGGAACTGGGAGAGGAGCAGGTGGGCAGCGTGGGACTCACGCACCCCACGCCGGCCGGCGGTCCGTGGCATTTCAGGCTCCTTTCGCCTCGATGGCCGCCTCGAGGGCGGCCACACGTGCCGGGAGGGTTGACGACTCGGGCACGAGGCGCTGCCCGAGCAACTGGCCGAGCTTGGTGCCGAACAGGTTGGCGGCCGATACGAGCCCGACCACGAGGACCTTCTCCCCCACCGAGTGGCCCTGGAGGGCGGTGACCGAGATGGTGGTGGTGGCGATGCCGACGAGCCACTGGGCCGTGTCCATGGAACCCGCCAGCCAGCCGCGGTTGTGGGACTCGGCCATCACCATCACCACGCCGAGGACGTCGGTCGCCACCATGGCGACGGCGGCGATGATGGCGACCGTCACGGTTCCACCTCGAGTGCCCGGGCGATCTTGCGCACCAGCTCACGCTCGGCGTGCACGTCGGCCACCAGCTCGTGCAGCTCGCGCAGCTCCTGGCGGATGAAGGCTCCGTCGCGCATCGCCTGGTTCAAGAACGCGATGCCGACCATCATCTCGACGACGATGGCGAGGTCGCTCCACACGTAGTTCCACCCGAGCAGGCCGCCGGGAAAGAGGTGGGGGTCGCTCCACCACAGGATCGTGAGTCCCTGGAGCACGAAGAACACGCTCCAGCGGCGGTAGACCTTCATCACCCGCCAGGTCACGCGCTCCCCAGGGGTCATCACATCGCCCAGGTTCCCGAACGCGGCCGGGGCCCGCCACGCCCGCCACCGCTCGCGCACCGAGCCGAGACGCGGGGACTGGGCCGGGAGGGCGGCTGTCACGGCACCCCCTTGGGGAGAGGGGGGCAGCTCGTATGCGTCTGGGCGCAGACGGCGTGGAGGGCCTGTTCGAGATAGGCGACCGCCCCTTGCAGCTCGTGGTCCTCGGCCACCTCGGCCGCTGCGTCCAGGTGGTCACGGCGCAAGAGAGCGGTGATTGCGGTCTGCTCCCGGGCGGTGGCGGCGGCGTGGATGTCGGCCCGGTGGGCCTGCCAGAACCCGAGGCCGATGGCCGCACCCCCGAGCACCACGGCCACGCTCACCACGACGCGGGCAACGACGTCAAGGTCCGGACGGTGCACGGTGGTTTCCTCCTCCTTGGCGCTCGACCAGGCGCCGCAGCTCGGCGAGCTCCCCGAGCACGTCGGCGCGGAAATCCTGGAACTGGTCGACGAACCCGGCGGTGTCGGGGAGGCCGTCGTGGCCCTGACGCCCGACCAGAAAGAGCATCACGTTGTCGATGATCGAACGCAGGGTTGCCACTTCGTCTGCTTCTGCCTGTCGGTGCGTGCGGTGCTCGGAGCGCCGGGTGTGCATGAGGCGCCAGGTCGCCCCGGCGGCGGCGAGGGTCACCGTGGCCCCGGCGCCGTTCAACAGGCTGTAGGTGATGTTGGCGTTGGCGAGCACGTCGGTGGGCTCCTCGCAGACGAGGGTCATTGGCTCGATCACGCCGGGCCGCGGACCGTCGGCATGGCGTCCACGGTTGACTGGGAGAACGACGATGTGACGGCCCCGAGGGCCTTCAGGGCGGCCAGGTCGGCGGGGTTGGCGACCCCCTGCTTCTTGTAGCCTGTCGGGCCGGGGATGAGCAGCCAGATCCCGGTCCCGGCATCGTCTTTGTGCAAAGCCCATTTCATCGCTGCGTCCTCCTCGGGTTGGGGTGCCGGGTCGATGCCGGGCAGGTAGTCGACGACGACCGAGATGTCGTAGCCGGGGGGGATTGTCCCGGCGTACTGCTTGCCGATGGCTCCGGGGGGAATCTCGGCCACGCCGTCGTAGGCCGCCACCAGGTACCCCGGCTCCGGCACGCCTCGGGCGCTGAACGCCTGGCGCACCGTCGCCCACAGGGACGCCGACATGTAGACGAGGGGCCCGGCGTGGCCGGCGGCGCGGCGCCTGCGCACCCACCCCGGAGCGTCTGTGGGGGTGGCGTCTCCGCTCTCGACGTCGAGCATGTCGCCCTCGTCGTCGTTGGGGTTGACGGTGACGCGCACCACCGGGGCGTGGAACCGAGCCAGGATGGCCGCCGCGTCCGGCCATGCCCCGTCGTCGTAGCCGGCGTAGACCGCCGCTCCCGGCGGCAGGTTTCCCACCGCGATCGCGTCGAACATCGTGCGCATGGGCCCTCCTCAGCAGGTGACCTTGTGGCCGGAGCCGGAGCCAAGCCCTTGCGATGTGCACTTCACGTACCAGCCGGCCGGCACCCGGAGGCAGAACGAGGCGGCGTACCCCACCGTGGATGTGCCCGTGTTGGTCAGGTGCACTGTCTGGACCTCGAATGTGGCCCCGGTCGCCGCCGGGCCCATGGTGACGACGATCACGTCGTGCGTCGAGTAGTGCCAGGAGACGTAGAGCATCACGTCCCGGGCGGCTGTGGGCTGGAACGCCGTCCCGGCAGTGACGGCCTGAGCCGAGACGACCGCTGCCGCGGCGGTGTCGACGGTGCCTGTGGCCTTCAGCTTCACCGTCTTGACTGTGAGCGGTGTCGCCGACCCTCCCCCCGATGCGGCGATCTTGGCCTTCCCCGCTGTTGTGGTGAGGGTGACGTTGGTCCCGGCCAAGAGGGCGGCAGCGGGGACCTTGGCGACGGTGGCGTTTGTGGATGTCCCCGAGAGGTCGCCTCCGCAGAGGACTTTGGTCACCGACGCCACGGCGAGCTTCACCTGTGTCCCGACCTGGCTGACGGTGACCCCTGTGCCGAGGAACAGGGACGCCAGGAGCTTCTTGACCTTGAGCTTCACGGCCGTGGTGGGTGTGGTGACGGCGAGTGTCCCTGTCGGGGACGCCACGCTGGTCACCGTCCCCGCTCCGCCTCCTCCTGTCGAGCCTTCCCCGAGCGTGCCGGCCACGAGGACGCGGCCACCCCCGACGAGCTCGACTTCGACCGCCTGGCCCACCTTGGGCCTCGTGCGTGTGGCGTAGGCGTGGGCGGGCACTGTCACCCCGGCCACCTTGACCGTGCAGGCCCCTCCTACGGACACGGCGGTCACGGTCCCGCGGGCACGCTGGTAGGGCGTAGCCGGGCGGGGGGTCCCGACCGTCCCGCGCTGGGTCTTGGCGAACTTGCGCAGGGTCCCTTGGAGGGTCACGTCACACCTTTTGGAGCTGGGGGCGGCACGTTCCTGTCTCGGCTGTCGCCACGCCGAGGGGGATGGTGAACGCCGAGACCACGAACGGTGTCGCCAGTCCCATGCGCTTGCGAGCGATGGCTGCCACGTCCCCCTCTTGCATGGCCGGGTTGGGGACGCAGGAGAAGGTGACCGTATTGAGCGCGGTACAGGCGATGGACGCCTGCGCCTTGGCCGCAGCGTTCGCCAGCGTCTGGGCGCCGTTGGGGCCTGTCAGCCCCCCTGTCGGCCCTGTCGGGCCGTTCATCGACGGCGACGGGATGGCTGTCGAGGTGATGCGGTAGGGGACCTTGCCGTAGCGGGTCACGTTCACCGGCGATGTCGGTGTGGTTGTCCACCACTCCCCGACCACCTGGGGGATTGTCGACTCGGCGTTCCCGAGGTGTGTCGGTGTGGTCTTTGTGGAATAGACTGTCTTGGCCTTCCCGTTCCCGACGAGGACGACCCCGTTGTAGGTGGCCGTGGTGTCCTCTGTCTTTGCCACCTGGACCAGGGTGCCGGTCTCGCCTTCGGCCAGCGTCCACGCCACCGGTGTGCGAGCCGGTGTCGGGATGGGACGGCTGGTCAAGATCCCGTTTGCGTCGAAGAACAGCTCGAGCCCGTGGTCGCCGAAGACGCCTTGGAGGAGCGCCATCGGGTCGTTTGTGGACCCGGCCGGTGTCGCCGCCCACGTGAGGGCCGGGAGCTTCGCCGCCGAGGGGTAGAGGTTGAACGCCGCGCCCGGGATGCGGGCGCTCACCACCGTCACGGCCACTGTGTCGAGCGGGGTGCCTGTGGCGATGACGAAGGGCGCGTCGAACGGCTGGCGCTTCACCGTCCCCGAGCGGTCGTAGCCGTTGACCGTTATCGCCAGACCGCTGCCGGTGTCGACGGCCTTGGGCTTTGTCAGCCCGAACACCCCGAGGGGGACCAGCTCGGTTATGCCGCCGGCATAGCGAAAGCCGCGCCAGATCCGCAGCTCGTTCCCCGAGGCGGGGTGCAAGAGGTCGGTCGGGTACTTCCACACGAGGTCGTCGAGTGTCCGGCCCCGCGACTGGATGCTGAGCGTGGCCGTGCGGCGGATCTCGGCCGTCTCTGTGGCCGAGACCGACCCCGAGACGAGCGAGCCTGTCGCCCCTCCCAGGACCGCCAGGCGGCTCGTGCCGTGCCAGACCTCGACCGACACCACCGCCTGCTGGTCCGAGGACGCGAGCGCCTGCTTGAATGCGGCCGTGACCGGGTAGGCCATCTCACACGAGCGCCGGGACGGGGTAGCAGTGGATGTTGGTCTGGCGGGTGGGGTTGGTCACCCGGTCGGCCGCCCGGAGCATCGGGGTCGGGCGTGTCGCCCCGAACGTTACCCAATACAACTCTCCCCCGACGTCGGACTTCACGAGCATGGTGTGGCCTGTGACCTGGTTCGCCATCCACAGGACCATGAAGTCGTTCCACTCCTTTGTCCCGAAGAAGTCCATGATCAGGTTGAACTCGGGCTGCTTCACGACGTCGGCGACCTTCACGTAGGTGTCACGCCCGAGGCACGAGAAGTAGCCGGCCGCCACGTTGCGTGTCTCGACGATCGACGGCCGACCTGTCGTCCCGTAGACGATGGTGAGCATGGACTGGCCGCGTGACAGCCCGATCGCCGTCTCGGGCTTCAAGAGGTCGACGATCCACCACCGGGCGTTGGGGAGCACGGGGGCCGTCACCGGAACCGACCACGCCGACGCCACCGCGAGCCCTCCGCTCGTCGCCAGAAGGCGCGCCCGGTACTGCCGGGCGATGCCGTTCGGGGCGCTGTAGTCGGTGACGTTCGCCTGCTGGGGAAAGCTCCCCATGGGCGTGACCGGCAGGAACAGCGACGCCCACGTAGCCCCTGTGTCTGTGGACGCCTGGATGTCGACGGTCTCGTGGCCGACGAACCCTCCGAGGGACCAGGTGGCCGGGGTGCCGGGGAAGACGCCGGCGCAGTCGACGAAGTGGACCTCTGTCGCCGCCGCTGTCTCGACCAGGACCTGGACGTAGCCGGCGACCGTCCCGGCCGGTGCGACCCCGGAGACGCTGCACGTCACCCACGCCGCCGTCGAGTCCAGGACGAAGGGGGCGTCGACCTGGCTGATCTCGCCTGTGGCGGCGTTCAAGAAGACGAGCGAGCAGCGGACCTGGCGCCCGGTCGTCTTGGCCCGCAGCGACGCCATGACCGAGTAGGTCGCCCCGGCCGACAAGGCATAGTGGCCCGACGCGGCGTAGGCGTTCCCGGCTGCCGTCGCCTTCACGGCCAGGGAGTACGACCCGTCCTTTGCCTCTGTCGCCGCCCGGGCGACGGTGGCATTCGTGGGGCCAGCCCACGTCCCCACGCCCGCCTCGAAAGACGAGTCCTCGGCGCTGAGCAGATTGTCGGCGCCGTCGACGGTGAGCAGGATGGTCGGCATCTTCGAGGTGGCTGTCTCGCTCTGGGTCGCCGTCACCGAGGGCGTCGCCGGCGAGTCGACCACCACCGAGAACGCCTTGGACTTCCACCCCGAGCGCGTGCCCGCCGTTGTGACCTGGCCGTAGACGACCCAGGAGCCGGTCGTGAGGCCGGCCGAGGCCGGGACGACGAGCGACTTCGCTGTGGAGGCGACTGTCCCGGTGTCAAAGACCCATGTCCCCGTCACGGCCGGGTTGAACCCTGTCCGGGCGGTCACCGCCTGGGGGTAGACCTTCACCACGTAGCCGCTCTGGTGGACGTTCGATGTCCAGGCGACCGTCGGCGTGGCCGTCTCGGCCACTGTCGGCGGGGAGGTAAAGACCATCCGTGTCGTTGTGAGGTTGGTGAAGGACGCTGTGGCCGCGAATGTCCCTCCCAGCCCGTAGGAGGACTCCCACGTCGCCACCGAGTAGCTGTACGTGGCCCCTGTCACCCAGGCGGCCGCAGGGAAGGCGTAGGACCACTCTGTGCCGTTCACGTGAGTGAGCAGGGCCGATGCCAGCTCGACGAGTGTCGCCTTCCACGTCGCGGTGGTCGCTGTCCAGTATTCGAACGGTGTGGTCCCCGTCTTGCGCCGGACGGCCCATTTCGAGAGGCTGCCGGAGTTTGTGCCCGGGTTGTAGACGAACTGGACCGGGGACGCCGACGAGTGCGAGCCGTTGGCCGGGGCGACCAGGGTGGGGACGTTCGGAGGGTCGGCCACGACGAAGGAGACGACGACGAGCGGTGTGCCGGTCTGGTAGCCGGCCGTCACCAGCGCTGTGGTGAGGCCCCCGGCGTAGGAGGACCCCCCTCCTCCCCCTCCGCCCCCGCCTGCCGCCTCCGGCGGTGTCAGGCCCCGGTTCATCGACGAGGAGCCCCCGCCCCCACCGCCGTGGTAACCCCCTCCCCCTCCCCCCCCTCCGGCCGAGTAGCCGGCGAGCCCGGGCGCCCCGGCCCCTCCGGCGCTCCCGGCCGAAGCCGTCCCCGCCGTGCCGCCTGTGACGGCGGACTGCCCTGTCGTCCCGGCTGCTCCTCCGCTGCCGCCGGCCCCGTCGGCGGTCTGGGAGCCCGCACCTCCTCCTCCCCCTCCGAAGGGTCCCCCGGTGGTGGGAGGACTCGCCGCGCCGCCGGCACCGGGCGAGCCTGTCGGTCCGCCAGACCCGCCGGCTCCTCCCGCCTGGGGCGGCCCTGCGCCCCCGCCCCCTCCTCCTCCTCCACCGGCGAGAGCCTTGAGAACGCGAGGTGTCGCCGTCTGGACGGCGGCCGCGCCCCCTCCCGCTCCTCCGGCCTCGTATGTGGACGTTCCCCCGGCGCCACCGGCGGCGTAGGGGACTGTCACGGCCAGCTTGGCTCCCGGGGCGAGAGCGTAGGTGCCCTGGACACGCGCCCCCTTCCCGCCTGCGCCTCCGTCGGCACCCCCCCCGGCCTTTCCTTCCCCTCCGCGTAGGTCGAGGGTGACCGACCCCCCGAGGAGGGTCGCAGGGGCGGTGAATGTGCCGGAGGTGGTGAAGGTCTGGGTCTTCGTGCTCATCGGGCACCGAGCATGGCTGTGAGCGTCTCGACGGCCGAGGAGATGCCCTGGGAGACGGCAGAGTGGACGAGGCCGTGCAGCTCGGCCGCGCTGGAAGCGGCAGCGTGGACGGTGACGACGGGAGCCTGGATGGTGACCATCGGTCCGACGGTCGGGGTGCGCCCGAAGGCCGCCAGGACCGCGCTGGCGTGGGCGACGTTCGAGTCCAGGTTGGAGAGCCACACGCCGGTCTGTCGGATCTGGCTGTCGAGCTGCTTGTAGGCCGCCAGGTTGGAGTCGATCACCGATGACAGGTTCTCCAGGACCTTGTTCAGCCCGGCGACGGCCGTTGTGGCGAGGTTGGTGATGGCTGTGGTGGCCTTGGCGGCCGATGTGGCGAGGTTGGCCGTGGCTCCGGTGGTGAAGTTGGCGCCGGGCATGACGCCCCCGATGCCCTGGACCGCTGTGGCCGCGGCGGCGGCGAACATGGCCCGGTGGGCCCGCAGGCGCTGGGCTGCCCGCACGATGACGGCTGTCACCGCCGCTGCGACCGTGGGGGTCCCCGAGAGGAGTCCGACGGCGATGCCTTGGGCCAGCGGCAGCCCGATCGTGGCCGCCCACACGGTCGAGGGGGAGCGGATGCCGGCCGAGTGGGCGGCGAGGGTCTGGGCGTTACGGATCAACTGGGCCGTGGTCGCCGCCACTGTGGCTGAGTGGGCGTAGAGCCCGGCGCTGATCCCTCCGGCCAAGGCCGCCCCGATGAGCTGTGCCTGCCGCACGCCCAGTGTCTTGGCCGATGTGAGCGACCCCAGGATCACCTGCTGGGTCCGCAGGCTCAACCCCGCCTGGCCTGAGGCGAGCGACTTGGCGAGTGCGGTCACCTCGGCCACGCCCAACTGCGATGCTGCTCGTCGCGCCGCTGTCTGCTGCTCGGTCGGGATCGACGCCGCCCGGTGCCACATCTGGTGGAGGGTGGGGAACATGGACTCGATCCCGAGAGCGAGCTTGGTCACCGAGACCTTCCCTGTCGCCTCCATCGCCGCTTTGAGCACGGAGAGGTACTTGGCCGGGATGTCGACGCCCCAGTGCTTGTCCGCCGCCTCGATGGCCGGCAGGCCGCCCTTGGTGACGTTCGCCAATGCGGCGAGTGCCCGGGGGCCTGTCTGCACGGCGAGGGCTAGCCGGCTCTCCATGGCCGTCCTCATCGACGCCACCAGTGTGGCGTTGGCGAGCCGGTTGCCGATCACCTCCTGGCGCGCCGCGAAGGTCCATGTCGCAGCCGCGTGCATGGCCTTCGCTCCCGCCTGCTGAGCGGCGGTGCCGGTCTCCTCCACGCTCTGGCGGAACAGGCGCATCTTCGCCACTGTCAGGGCCCGGTTGAGTGTGACCCCGGCGGTGCCCGCGAACTGGACGACTGTGGCCGCGAGCATGTGAAAGGCCCGGGCCAGCATGCGCACGTTGGCCGAGCGGGTCGCCACGTCTGTCGCCAGGGCGAGCATCTTCTGGCGCACCAGTGTGATCTTTGTCGCCATGATGGCGAAGGCGGTGGTCCCCGGCGTCAGTGTGCGCAGCTTCACCTCGAACGAGCCCAGCTCGGCGTCGAGTGTGATGAGGTCGCTTTTGATCTTGAGCACCGATGTGGTGGGGAGGGCACCGAGCTTCTGGCCGAACTGGGTCACAGCCTGGGTGACCTTTTGCACTGTCACCCCGGAGTCGCCGAGGTGGGTAAAGGCGGCGATCAACCCGCCGACCACGACCGCACCACCGGCCAGGAGCCCGACCGGGCCCAGGACCGATGCGAAGCCGCCGGCGTCGGCGGCGAAGCTCGCCCCCATCGCCCCCGCGTCCTCCGAGGCTGCGGCCGTGGCGGCCGTAAAGGCTCCGGCCGTGTCCGTGGCGGTCGCCGCCATCGCCCCCACCTGGAGGTCCACGGCGTCGGCCGTGAGCCCGAGACGCTCCAACGCGGCGTCGAAGTCGTTCACGTCCAAGACCGCCGATGCCATCCCGGCACCAGAGGAGGAGAACCCCGAGCGCAGCATGGCGAGGCCGCCCACCGTCATCGCAGCGTTGGTGATGAGGGAGAAGATCGTCTGTGCCAACGACTGGGTCTGGCTGCTGGCCTTCTTGGCCTGCCCGCCGAGCTGTGTCAAGGCGGACGACGCGTTCTGGGTCTGTCCGGCCAGGGTCCGAAGGACCGAGGTCGGCAGGGTGTTGAGCGCGGCCCCGATCTGGGCCACCGAGGCGACCGTCCCGGTGAACGGCACCTTGAGCTCGGCTCCCAACTGGGTCGCCAGTGCCCGGGCCGCCGCCTTCACCGCCGGGGTGCCAGAGCGCAGCCCTGTCTCGATGGCGGTGATCATCCCCTGGATGCCGTTCTGCCCCGACATCTTGGCCTCGAGCAGCTTTTCCTGCCACTGGATGCTCATCTGGCCCAACTGCGTGGTCGTCGCCGTCGCCATCGACGCCAGGTCCTGGGGCGCCTGCTGGGCCAGGGACGCCACGGCCGAGGGTGTCATGCCCCGCTTGATGAGCTTCTGGGCGTCGACCGCCCACGCCGCGATTGTGGTGTTCTGGTGCTTTAGATTGGCGACCATCTTTGTGACCGACTGCACTGCCTTGGCGGTGAATGTGGCGAAGCCGGTGGCAGCGGCTTGGAGGGAGGACCCGACCGACTGCTCGGAGCGGACCAGCAGTGTCATCGCCTGGGACAACTGCCCGGTGATCTTGATCGGGGCGCTCAGCGAGATCGTGTAGCCGTTGATCGTCTGGTTGAGTGTCGAGCCGGCCTTCGAGGCGAACCCGAGCCATGTCGCCACGGCGTGAAACGCCGACGCCAGGGGGTCCGAGACGTGGAGTAGCCGCGAGATGTCTGTGACGAGGCCGGCCAAGCCGGCGCCGGCCAGGGCGAAGCCGCCGAGGAGCTTCATGTATTGGCCGGTCTTGGTGTAGAGGGCTGTCATGTCGGCGAGGCCGGTCTTGCCGAGGAGGTAGACCGCCGCCCGGAAGGCCAGGTACCCCGAGGCGACGAACCCGAGGGCGGTCCCGATGCCTTTGAGCCCGGGGTCGAGGCTCGAGAGCATCCCCGCCAGCTTGAACACGCCTCCCACCACTTCGGCCAGGATGCGGTCGAAGTCGGTCCATCCGGCGATGAACCCCTGGAACAGCGACGAGTTGGCGATGTTGGCGAGCAGGCGGAAGATGTCGACGAGGGTCTGCATCCCCTCGCCGCCCTGGATGGCCTTGGCGAACCCCACCCCGATCCGAAGCAGCGCTGTGCCCAACTGGACCAGCTCGACCAAGGCCGGGCCGACCATGAGCGAGAGGGAGTGGACGAGGCCGGCCATGGCGCCGGACCCCATCATCTTTTGGAACATCCCCTCGACCGTCTGGATGGCCCGCTGGGTCGCCAGGATCAACGGGGCGAAGGTCGAGCCGCCGTGGGCGAACATGGAGGCGATCGTGCCGGCCTGGGCGCCCAGGAAGCCCTGGATCTCCTTCGCCATCGGCGTGTTGCCGAAGCCCTGCATCATCTTGTTGATGGAGGAGACGGCCGGCTGGAGGGCGGCGGGGATGGTGGACCACGCTGTGCCGAGCTTGACCACCGCGCTCGTCCACTGGGTCGTGCCCGGGATCGCAGCCGCGATGGCGTTCTGGGCTGTCGAGACCGCCTTGAACCCGGCCATGATGTCGGTCGCTGCCCCGATCGAGGCGACCCCGAGCACCACGAAGCCGGCCGCCACCGAGCCGATGGCGGCGGCGAGGCCGATGATCTCGGGGGTGAACAGGTGGGCCAGGTGGAAGAACGACATCGCGTTCCACGCCCCCTGGAGCGGCCCTGCGCCCCCTCCCCCTCCGCCGCCTGCTCCCAGTGCCCCCAGTGCTCCCAGACCGCCTCCTGCCCCTCCTCCGCCCCCCATCAGCGCCGCCAGCGCCTCGGGGGGAAGGTCGGCGCCGTTCCCCGCTCCCCCGGCCCCGAGGTCGGCGAGGAGGGCGGCGAGCTGGCCTGTGGTGGCGAACTGTCCCCCTGTCGTGCCGGAGATCTGGCGCCACCGGCTCACGCCGGGGTCCCACCCGAGGTTGCCCCGCATGGCGGTCGCCCAGGGCGGCATCGTCTGGAGGGCGCCCAACTGGGCGGCAACGGAGGCCAGGTTCTGCACCTGGGCGTCCACCGGCACGGTGATGGGGGTGTCGGCCACTTCGGTCCGTAGCGCGCCGAAATCGGCCCAGAACGGCAGCGTTGTGGCGCCGAGCCGAGCCGATGCGAGCTGTTTGGCCCATGCGTCGATGGCGGTTTGCGCCTCGAGCACGGTGGCGACGAGCGGGCGGTCGTCGGCGGTGATGCGCACGGGGTTGTCGGTCCCGACGGTGCGCAGCTTCGCCACCGCATCGGCCAACTGGGCGTCGAAGTAGGCGAGGTCGAGTGTGAGCCGCGCCCCGGGCATCTGGTTGACGAAGGCGGTGGCCTCGCGCCGCGCCATCTCGAGCCCGGCCATGAACGGATCGGTGTCCAGGTACATGACGCCCTGGATGGCGCCCACCTCGAACGCCATCGGTCAGCCCTCCAGGACCGTGACGCCCAGGGCGCCCAGGTCGTCGTCGTCGCCTTCTGTCACGTCGTCGTAGTCGTCCTCGCCACGCGACGGGCGAAGGAGGTTCGCCAAGCCGGCGGCGTAGAGACGCTGGCGGTGCCACGGCAGTGCTTCCCAGGCGTCGGGGTCGATCCCGAGGTGCAGCTTCGCCAGGAAGTGGAGCCGACGCGTCAGCCGATCGCCTTCGATGGCGACGTAGCGGCGATCGGCTACCGAGGGTTTAGCAGGCGCTCGGTCAGCCAGCCGGCAAAGGCCATGAACCCCCGGAACGGCACCGCATCCAAGATCGCCTTGGACGGCGAGCCGCCGGCCAGGGTGACGATGGCGTCTTTGAGCGTGTCGAGGGCCGAGTCGCCCTCGGCCAGCTCTCCTACCCGGGAGGGGTCGGCTGTGGGCGAGACGGCCCGGAGCGCCTCTTGGAACGCTCGGATGGCCGCCTGGGACGGCTCGGGCACCGTCCCCCGCCACGGCACCTCGGCCGGTGTGGCGGGCTGGCAGGCAGTGAAGTCCCAATCGAGGGGCTCGAGGGCCTGGGCGACTGTGAACTTGCTCGGCATGGGGTTCCCCCTTCTGGCCGCGTCAGGTCTTGACGGCGGTCTTGTCGACGACCATTACGTCCGACGGTGTGCAGATGGCCCGCAGCTTCACCGGGTACAACCGGGCGGCCGCGGCGCGCCGGTAGCTGGTGTCCACCGAGGCGACCGAGAGCACCTCGGGGATGTAGAACCGCCGGGTAAAGCCGTGAGCGTTGACGCCCTGGAAGGCGACGGTGAGCTTGTCAAGCCCGAGGGCGAGCGTCAGGGTTGTGGTCCCTGTCTTTGTCACCGACGGCGCCACGGCGGTGATGGTCCCGCCGCCGTAGGCGACCTTCATGTTGGCGATGGTGTCCTCGGCCAGCGACGTTGTGATGGAGATTGTCATGGTGTCGGTGGTGACCTGGGCCGGCGTCGGCTGCTCCTCCACCATGATGTCGACCGTCTTGCGGGCGACGGTGAGCTTGACGCCCTGCTCGGTGGCGCCCATCGGGACCCATGTCGGCGCCCACACTGTCACTGTGATGGCAGGGAGGGCCGGAGGCACTGTGGCCCACGGAGCGATGTAGAGCTGGGCGGTGCCCACGAGGACGTTCTTGGTGTTGACGGCCACTGGGGGTCTCCTCTCGGGTCAGTGGATCAGCGAGCGGCGAGGAACAGGTAGTTGCACGAGAAGATGAACCGGCGCGCCGCGTCCCGCTGGAGCAGGCGCGGCGGTCCTCCGACCCGTGTGATGGAGATGACGCGGACCCCTGTGAGTGTCAGGGGCGGGACGGCTGTCTGTAGGAGCGAGTCGATCTGCCACGCCAGGTCCCGGGCCCCTGCGTGGTCGTTCTGGTCGCCCCGGGCAAAGATCTGCAGCGACGGGGTGTCGAAGGTGCGCTCGAACTGCGGGCGAGAGCCGCCCGACAGGGTGAGGAGCACCGCCTTGGGGTCCTGGATCTCCGTCCACGGGGTACCGTCCCAGTAGGCGGCGGCCTGGACGCCTCCGGCCTCGAGCCACGCCCACACTGCGTCCTCGGTGAGCATGGGCCCTCCTCAGACGATCGGTGCCGGCTTTGTTGTCGGGGAGTAGTCGTGTGTCCCGCCGTGGGCTCGGTGCAGGGTCCCGTAGCCCGGATGGTCCGACGCCAGGTAGTCCCGGTGGTACTCGCCGCGCTCGGCCGCCTCGGCCTTGGCCTTCAACTGCGCCCGAGACAGTCGCCCCACGATGGGCGGCCGGTCGTAGACCAAGGCACCGTTCTCGTAGACCTTGGGATGGGCCGACTCCCGCAGGTCGCCGAACTCGACCGGGGCCCGAGGGGATGCGTCGTCCGCCCACTTCTCGACGGCGGCCACCATCCCGGCCACGGTCCCGTCGGTGAGCACGTGGTCGGCGACCGTCTGCATGTAGACGCCGGCCTCTTCGAGCATCGGCTCGGTGATGTAGTGCGGCCCTCCCCCGTGGGGGTGGTGACGGATGATGTGGCCCCGCAGCGGCCCGGAGAACCAGGTCGATGTGTGCTGGGCCGAGGCGTAGACCTGGTTGAACTCCAGGACGCCTTCCATCAGGCCGTCGCCGACGAGCCCCTCCAGGACGAGGATGCCCTCGTCGAACGAGCGCATGTCAGTAGCTGTCCGAGGGCCAGCCGAGGCTGCCGCGCCGAACGGCCACGGTCATCCCGAAGTCGTGCTCGGCGAACAGGGGCCCGCAGGCGAGGTTGAACGGCTGGCCGTTGATCTGGACTGCCTGGTCCGGCGCCGGGCTGTTCTCCAGGCTGAGCGTGGCTGTGCCCTTCATGAGTGCGGTCAGGAGCTTGGCCGCCATCTGGTAGCGCAGCACGGCCGGGTCGGTCGGCTCCAACGGAGCGCCCCGGCGGTAGGTGAGAGTGGCCTTGTAGGCGGCGATGTCCCGGGTGAGGTTCGCCACGACGCCGGGGACCGGGCGAGCCTGGCCTTCCCGGTCGTCGTCGAACGGCACGTCGTAGCGGGCGCCCAACTGGGCGTTCACCTCGAGCGTGGCGTCGTCGATCGCCGCCTGGAGGGCCGCGTCGGAGAGGGACGCTGCGGTGGCCGTGTCCGTCTGGCCCTGCGCACTGAGCACCGCCCGCAAGGCTGTGACGGTGCAATACACGTCAGCCCTCGGTCATGCGGGGGACGGTGCCGAACACCGGGGCGTCCGCCGCCTCGGCGCTGGCAGCGTCGGGAGCGGGGACGGCCAGGGGGTGCTCGGCGTCGTGGGCGATGGCCCGCTCGGTCGGGGTCGGCGGCAGCGTGGCCGCGTACGCCTCACCCTCGGCCGTCGTCGGCTTGACGGCCCCGGCCGAGAGCAGCCGTTCTGCGTCGTCGTGGGAGAGCTCGACGAGATCCCCCCGACGGTGCTTGACCGTGTAGCGCCGGCCGTGGTTGTCGCGCCGGGGCTCGTTCCACTCCAGTGCCACCAGCTCGTAGAGGCCGGCCGGGGCGACCTGGACCGGGCGCCGCTTCAGTGCGGCCCGGGGGTCTTTCGCCCCTTGGACGAAGGCGTCAGCGTCGCTTTGCGCCTTGCGGCCGGCGGCGATGCCTTCTGCTCGGGTGGTCATCGGTTCTCCCATCGGAAGTGATCGGCACCCAGTGATAGGGTGGTCTTTGTGGGGGGTCACTAAGCGCCCAGGCAACGGCGAGAACATGCGCTCCAAGACGCACTGCCCGCGGGGTCACCCCTACGTCGGCGCCAACCTGCGCTTCAAGTCCGGGCGCTACGGACAGAGCCGAGTCTGCCGGCAGTGCGAAGCGGACTACCAGTGCCGTCGCCGACGAGAACTCAGATAGCAGAAATGGTCGCCATGGCGAGAGGCTGGTCCAGGCCGATCGCCGACTGGCGCACCGCGTTGGAGCGGTAGGTCTCGGTGTCCTCCCAAAAACGCAGGGGGGTGGCCTGGAGCGGGCGCTCGTCGGAGATGAACCCGATGGTGTGGCGCTCGCAGACCAGGGCCGTTCCGGCCGGGATGTGCCACGTCTGCCAGACGTCGAGGCCGAACAGGCGGTACGGGAGCTGCCCCGTGACGGCGGGCGACGCGTTGGCGACGTTGCCGGTCCACGGTGCCCACACCTCGCCGTTGGACTCCAGGGCGGTGACGTCGTTGATGTTGAGCACCAAGGTGTCGGGCTGGAACCCCATGTATTCTGTCGGTGCCCCCGGCAGCGTGGCGGCGGTGATGGCCAACTTGGCCGCCGAGATGTCCTTGCGGGGGTTCGCTGTCGGCGATGTCCAGGGATGCCCGGCCGCCACGGTGTGCCCCGACGCCGCGCACGCCGCCAGCGTCGCTGCCATGAACACCGAGTCCCAGTCCCGCACCATGGTGTTCGACACCTGGTTGATCTGGAGGTTCACGGCGTCGATGTCGTTGCGGTTCACCATCTCGAGCGAGATGCGCACCCCGAGCCCGCGCTTGGCCGTCTGGGTCAGCATGAGCTGGCCGAGGTCGTTCACGCCCACCGGGAACTGGCCGAACTCGCCCACGACCTCCGAGGCGGTCGAGGAGAACAGCGGGTTGGACTGCCAGAACTTGACCACGCCGGCGGTGGCGCTCGGTCCCTTGCGCAGCAGTTGGTCGGCTATGAAGCGCTGGGCGGTGATGTCGATGATCCGCCGAGGGACGACGGCGGGGTCCTTGATGATGTCGTTGACGGTGAGCTGCGGACCGTCTTGCACCGACACAATCGGGTACAGGTCAGGCATTGCGCCTCCTCTCGGCTGGCCGGCGCGTGCCGGACGTCCGGGCTAGTGGGGGATTCTCAGACCTCGATCTGGACGTAGCCGACGGCTGTGGCAGCGGTGTGACCGGCGTCTGTCACGTTGACGGCGACGATGACCTCAGGCGATGTCGTTGTCACGATCGGCTCGACCTTGCCTGTGAGGGCCGTCTTGAGGCGGTCTCCGAACGTCGAGGCGGCGGCGAAGGTCACCGGGACCACGCAGCCGCGCCGGGCGACGGTCGTGTTCGGAGGGCGAGCGGCGGCGTCGGTCGGAGATGTGGTGCCGGCCGGGGCGGCTGTGCGCAGGGCCACGCCGATGGCGAGCTTGGAAGCGGCCGCCGAGGGGACGACGAACGCCTGGCCTGTGGCGAGCGACTTCGCCTGGTCGGCGTCGACGAACTGGCCGGCGGCGACGATTGCCGCCACCGCGTAGGTGATCGGCTGGTCCGTGTAGCGGATCGGGATGCCCATGGAAAGGCTCCTCTCGGGTCAGGCCGGCTGGCCGGCGGGCTTGGCGCCCTTGGTCGGGAACTGGGACTCCCACTGGTCGAGCAGGCTGCGGGTCTTGTCCGATGCCGGAGCGCTCGGAGCGCCCGGAGTCTCGTGGGACAGGTCGACGAGGCCGCCGGCACCGACCAGCGCCTCGAGCGCCGTACGGACGACCTCGCCCGCTGTCACCTGGGAGCCGTTGGCGAGGTCGATGGCGTGCGGCCCGACGAGCAGCGGGGTCAGGGCGTCCACGACCACCGGCGGCACGCCGCGGTTGGTCAGGTCGACCTTCTCCTTCTCGAAGCGGGCCAGGTCCGCCTCCTGACGCAGCACGGCCACCTCGTGGCGCGCCTGCGTCGCCTGGGCGTTCGCCAGCTCGATCGCCTGGCGGCTCTCGTTCGAGAGCGTCGCCCCGGCGTTGGCGTCCTCTCCCAGCTCGGCCAGGAGGGCCTCGAGCTCGGCGTCGGTCGCCTCGTCCGTGGTCGTGCCCGGGTCGGTGGTCTGGCCTGCGGCCGCGAGCGCCGCCAGCTCGGTGAGGTAGGCGTCGAACTTCGCTCGGTCCTCGGCAGTCAGGGTGTCTGGCATGTCGCCTTCCTTTCGGATGGTCGCTGCGGTGAGGTCGATGACCTCCGCCTGGTCGGTGGAGAGGGCGATGGCTTCCCAGGGCTTCATCCCCGGCACCCTCGGGTCCAGGGTTCCCAGCACGTGCTGGATGGCACGGGGAAAGGTCTTGCCGTCGGCGCGGTCGTAGCCCTCGACGATGCGGGCCGACACCCCGAGGGAGGGATTGGCGAGGACCGCCGCCGCCGCCTCGTCCGTGGCGAACTCGACGATGGCGTAGAGACCGTCCTCGCCGTGCTGGAGTGCTCGGATCTCGCCCCGAAAGCGCTCGGGGTCCATCGTGTGTGCGTTGTCGCCGTCGGCCAGGAGGAACGGCACCTGGTCGTAGGCCCGGTCCACGAACGCCTGCTCCAGCTCGGCCAGGTAGGCGTCGTCGAAGGTGATCGTGCGCCCCTTGTATGTGATGGATCCCTTGGGGAGCACCTGCTTCTTGTAGGTGCGCCTCGACAGCTCGATGGCGTCGGCGCTGGTCCACGGGCACAGGTATGCAGCCGGCATAGGACTCAGCCCTTCGCCTCGGGCCACGTGGTCGGGACCAGGTCCTGGGCACCGTGCTCGCGCAGCTTGCGCACGAGCCAGGCCCGGATGCGAGCCTCCGAGGCGACGTTGCCGAGGCCGACCATCCGCACCGCCTTGCGGGCCATGGACCGGCTGAACTTCCCCTCGCTGTCGGCGAGCGGGTAGCTTGTCGTGCCCGGGAAGGTCAGCCCCGCCTTGCGGGCGGCGTCCCGGGTCGCCTGGTCCACCGACAGGTCGATGGCCGAACGCACCTCGTTCGCCAGGGCGACCCCGATGCCCAGCTCCTTCGCCCGCTTCACGATGCGCGCCTGGAGGTTCTTCCGCAGCGCCGGCGGGAGCTTCCCCAGCTTGGCTGCCGCCTTGCGTACGGCGGCGGCGTCGGGGAGGAAGCGTGTCTCGGCCAGGTCGATCGGTTCCACGGTGCCTCCTGCCAGGTCGGTCTTGCGCAGCCGGTCCATGCCGGCGCGCACTTCGTTGTCGGTGTGGGATCGGACGGTGCCGTCGGACATCTTGCGAGCCCGCGACGTCTTGGCCCGCACGAAGCTCTCCTCCAAGGCGCTCGCCTGGCGGGTCGCCTTGCGGCGCCGGAGGGCGTCGATGGCCCGCACCGTCCGTCGGGCGGTCTCGCGCTCGTCGCCCTTGGGGTCGTAGATGCACATCCCGTCGGAGACGCTCATGGATGCTCCGTTCATGTGACGGTGAGGATCGACGTGAGCGTGCACGTCCCTGTCGGCGCGTTCGCCGGCACCGACGCCTTGAGCGTGGGCTGGGGGGGGTAGCCGTCGAACATGATCTGGACCACGTACCACGTCCCGAGGGGGGTGGCGTAGAGCGGTTGGCGCAGCGCACCGACGACGACCGGGGCGTAGATGGGCGCCGGCTCGACCTCCTCGGCCCCTGTGACCAGGCGCTCGTTGAGGGTGAAGACGACCATCCCGGACGGCGGTGTCGCGCCCGGGGCGACGGGGGGGAACTGCTCGGTCACCGTGATCGGGACGAGAGCCACGTGGCGCTCCTTGGTAGTGGCGGCGGCCGGAATCGAACCGGCGACCTCCTGCCGATGAGACAGGCGAGCTACCTGACTGCTCTACGCCGCTAGGGGGGAGGACCCGGAGGCGAAGGGGGGGTCCCCGGGTCCTCCCGATCTCGCTACGCCGGGGGCGCCGTGACTCGGGAAAAGCCCCGGTCCTGCACGTAGAACACCCCTGTGCCGGCGTTGGTCACGGTGCCGTATGTCCCGCCCACTGTGAACGCCACGGTCGCCCCTGGGGCAACCCCGTCCCAGAACGCCACCATGACCGGTGTGAACGGGTTGGCGTGTGTCGCCGCGGCGATCGAGGTGGCACGCAGGTACGCCGGCTGTGTCAGGTTGCACCCTGTGGGCGTGCCGGGTGTGGCCGACCCGGTTGTCGTGGTGCAGAAGCTTGTCCGTGGCACGTAGCCGAACTGGACCAGGTCGGCCTTGGCCGTGACCGTGACCGGTGTGGTGGCCGGTGTGTACCCTCCCTGGGCGCCGGCGGTGGAGGCGAAGGCGACGAGCCCCCCCGATGCCAGGCCGACGACGGCGACGACGAGCGCCACCGAGTGCACGATGCGTCTCATTGGATCCCCTTTCAAGGTTTGGCGGATGACTGCGACTAGCGGTGCGGCATGGCCGGCGTCAGGGCGTCGAGGACCGGAGCGCCGGGGTACGGGGCCACGCTGGTGCACCGGCAGGCAACGTGGACGGTCCCGGGGTAGCCGATGAGCGGCGGCTGTGTCACCCGGTAGTTGCACCCGTTCGCTGCTCGGCACTCCGGGCTCGTGCGGGCGTCCACGACCGCCTTCCACCCGGCCAGGAGCACCATCCCGGTTGCCCCCGGCGGGCAGGCCGGCCCGTATGCCGTCTGCATATCGACCCAGCGGGCCACCCGGTCGGCTTGCGCTGCCGCCTTGCGCCGGTTGAGCTGGGCCCGCAGGTGGAGCTTCAGGTAGCGAAGCTCCCTGCGCAACGCGTCGAGCAAGGGCGTCCCGGCGTTGACCGCGTTCTGCACCCGGACGCAGGCGTGGGCCACGTAGGCGGCCCGGTAGGCCGCTTCGCCCGCCAGCACGGCCTGGGAAGCTGCGCCGCCGGCTCCGGACGAGGGCGCAGCTCCCAGGACCATCTTTACGACCGCGATCGCCACCGCGGCCGAGATTCCGAGGCTGGACAGGACGCTGGCGGCCATGGCGGCCGTCGTGGCGACTGCCAGCCCGGCAGCGAAGATGGCCGCCAGGGCGCTCACCATGGCCCCCGTCGGAGCCGGCAACGCGGCCGGCGTGACCGGCGTCCACGGCATCGGGACCGCTCCCGGGCGCCGTGTGGGGGTGGTCACCGTGCGTTGGCGGCGATCAGCGCCCCGGCGGCGTTGATGGCCCCGTGGAGCTCGCCTGCCGGCCCGGGCGTGGCCGCTTGGCCGAGGCTGGCCGCCTGCACCGCCGCATCGCCGCCCGGCGTGTGGGTAGCTGTGTGTGCCATCCCCTTGACCGCCTTCGCCACCACTGTGACGTTCAGGTCGAGGGCCCGGGAGACGGCTTCCACCAGCTCGTCGATGAAGGCGTACGGCACCAGGTTGGTGGGCGTGGGGCTCGAGACCATCGACTGGAGAAGTGCGACCGCCTGTGTGGACGCTTCGCTCTCGGCCAGGGGTGCGAACTCGAACGTCGGCACGGCCGGGTCGGCGAAGTTGTACCGGCACAGAGGAGCGATGACGCCGTGGACGAACTGGCGCTCCATCTCCCGGCACACCGCCTGGGACTGCTCGAGGAAGAACTGGCTCTGGTCCTTCGACAGGGCGTAGCTGCCCCGAGCCATCGTCGAGGAGGACGAGACGCCCATCGACGGCGGGGTCTGGACCAGGCCGAGCCAGCCGGCGAGGCACGAGGCCATCATCTCCTGGTCGAGATAGGCCATCGCCGCCCCGAACATCGCTCCTGCCGTCCCCGAGGGGAGCACGGCTGCGTCCTGGCCCGACATGAGCCCGACCACTCCGCCCGAGCGCAACTGGGCGATGCGGCGCGCCAGGTTGTCGGCTTCGGACTGGTCCGTCGTCGAGTGCTTCGCCAGTACCCGCGGCATCGCTTCGACTGTCAGGAACTGGTACCAGAGGAACCGCAGCTTCTGCTTGCTGGCGTAGGCCGTGTAGGCCATCTGGAGGTCCGAGGTCCCGGTGAGCGGGTTGCGGTGGGCGCCGTGGAGGTAGACGAAGGCCCGGTCGCGCGGGATGATCACCTTGACGAACTGGAGACCCTTCCACGTCCACTGCATGAAGCCCTGGAACGAGGCGTCGAGGGCCGAGCGGCCGAGGTAGCAGGTCGTCGGCGGCCGGAACGCGATCTTGTCGTACACGATCCGGCCGTCTGTCCGGCGCTTCCACACCAGCTCGAAGTGGCTGCGGCGGTAGAGGCGGGCACTGGTCATCTGGCCGATGACGAGCTGGAGCGGGTGCGCCATCCCTCCGGCTTCGGGGGGGGTCTCCAGGACCTCGCGGACGAACTCGCACTCGCCCTTGTCGCCCGGCGCCGGCTTGACCTGCCACGCCGCCGCCCGGATCGGCAGGGTGAGGACCTGTTCCAAGGCGGCGGCGATGCCGTCCCGGTTGAGCATGTCCTCGATGTCGATCGTCTCGATTGGCCCGGACTCGAAAACGTTGCCGTCCTCGTAGTAGGCGTAGAGGCGGTAGCGGTTCCACGCCGAGCCCATCTCGCCCATGGGGGGTGGGCCTGTGGACTGGCGCCGGCGGTCGCGCTCGGCGGCCGATTCCATCGCCAGGTCCACCACGTCGCCGGTGGGGTTCCACGGCGTCTTGGCCGTCTTGGTGACGACGCCCCTCGGGTAGCGGCCGCTGGCGTCAGGCTCGAGCCACACGGTCTCCACGGGTTTGCCTCCTACCAGTGCATCGGCACCAACTGGCGCTCGGTCGTCGCCGGCGTGTCGCTCGTCCAGCGCGCCACGTGGCCGGCGTCTTTGGTCGGCGGTCCGAGCCGCATGCCGGCCCATTCCGAGGCGGCCCATACCAGGGCGTCCATACGGTCGGGGGAGGGTTCGCGCCCGACGCCGGTCCACGTGCTCATCTCGTCCTCGAGCACGGAGTGGGCGTCGACGTGGTGGACCACGCCCCGCTCCCACATGCCCGAGACCTCCTCGGCCCTGGTTTTCTTCCCCCGCTGGGCGGTGACGACGTGGACCGGGACCCGCAGCCCCTTCGCCATGAACACCTGGTCGAGAAGCCCGACGAGGTAGCGGCCGCCGTGGTTCTTTTCGACCGTGATCGACGCCCGGGGCCCGTAGGCGGCGGCGCGCTCCACGGCGTGGGACAGGAACTCGAACGGCGAGAGTCGCAGCCCGTCGGACTCGAGCACGTAGAGCTCGTGGTCTGTGGCCGAATGCCCCACCACCACCAGGCCCTGCTCGTCACCGTCGTCGGTGCCGTCGGCCGGGTCCAGCCCGACCACCACCCGGTGCCACGCCCGGGCCGGGCGCATCGGGGTTCCGTTGACGCGATGCCAGTGCACGGTGTCGGGACCGAAGCCGCACGCCTCGCCGCATCGGGTGTGCGTCGTCACCCGGTAGCGGTCGATGACGGCCCGGGTCCACAGGGCGCCGTCGGCGTCGTCGACCAGGAGCCCCTCGAGCTCTTGCTGGCCGAGGCGCGTCCCGCCGTAGCGGGCGAGCAGGTCGTCTACGGCCGACTTGGCGAGGTTGGCCGCGTTGTCGAGCGTCCGCAGGCGCCGGCGCCAGACCTTGGGGTCGTCGAGCAGGTACTTTGCCAGGCTCGACCGTTTCGGGGTGCCGGTGACGATGATCCGTGCCGGGCCTCGCCGAACGGCGAAGGAGAGCGACTCGTGCCAGGCCCGCTCCCAGGCTTTCCACAGGCCGGCCTCCTCGGCCCAGCAGCCGTAGAGGTTCTCTCCCTGGATCCGCTCGGCTCCGTCGGTGGCGCCGTCGATGTAGATGACGGCGCCGGTGGTGAGGACGAGCTCGCCGACGGATCGGTTCCACTTCTCGACGAGGCCGCCGTGGCGCACGAAGCCGCCGAAGGCCGTGATGAGCCCCGAGGGTCCTTCGATGCACACCCGGCGGGCGTGGCGGTAGGTGGGAGCGATCACCGCCCATTCGGTGCGCTCGTCTCCTGTGACGGGCTCGGTCTCCAAGACGAGCTGGGCGAAGTTGTGGGCGCCGGCCCAGGTCTTGCCGCTGCCTCTGCCGCCGCAGGCGTACGCCACGCGGTCCGATACGCCCCGCTCGAGGACTTCGCCGCTCTCTGGGTCGACGACCTCGTAAGTCCACGCCGAGGGGATGACCTGGGCCGACCGGGCGTGCCTGGTGCTCCACCCGTCGTGGGGAAGGCCGTCGCAGTCGTCGCGCTCGCAGCGCCACCGGTGCATGAACCGCCGGGGGGCCGACCGGCGGTAGGCGTCGGTGACCGCCTCGTAGTCCGCCAGCAGCCCCTCGTCTACGTCGTCACCGAGGACCACCCTCGCCATCGGCCATCTCCCGGGTCATCCGCTCCATCTCGGCCACCAGGGCGTCCTTGGTCACTACTTCGACGGACCGCTTGCTGGGCGCGTCGGTGCCGAGCAACCGGGCCCGGCGCTCTTGGATCTTGAGCAGCCGGTCGACGGCTTCCAAGACCGGGTGGTCGTCGGGGACGGGCACTGTCACGGTGCCGGTTGGGGTCTCGACGGCCACGGTCACGACGCCCTTGGCCGAGATGGCGACGTGGGCCGCTTCCATGACCCCGTAGACCGCCAGCGCCATGTCCTCGAGCTCTCCCAGCATCCGCTGGCGCTCGACGGCGGCTGCTGGCCCGGGCATCCGGCCGTAGGCCCGCTGGACCCGCCGCAACGCTGTCCTGGACGAGCAGCGCATCTCGACGCCGATCTCGCTGTAGGTGAGGCCCTGGCCGCGCAGGTGGCAGGCGTGGGCGTCGAGGATCGCCTGGTGGTGAGTCCGCTTGATGCGCTCGATGGCGTTGCCCACCCACGGCTCCTTGTTTATGCCGTCTGCATACGGCGCTCGTCCCGGGAGATCTCACGCTCGACCAACTCGGGAGGGCGGTCGTAGCCGCGACGCCAGCGGTAGAGGTAGCAGGCGCGGCAGCGGCCGAGGGTCACCTCGAACCGGCGCCGGCAGACGCAGCAGAGCAAGCGGCCCACGCACCACCTCCGAACGCGGACCAGCGGCACACCCGGAGGCACGCCGCTGGCAACACTGAGGGGATTGAAACACACCGATGTCGTTTCTGTCAAGCACCCCCGCCCACTACCCTCTTGCACGCCCCGCAGTAGTCGCCGATGCGCCGGTTGACCGGGTGCTTGCAGCCGGTCGCGCTCCGCTTGGGGGCTGCGGTGGGAGATGCCCCCGCAGCCGGAGCCAGCCGCCCGGTGCGCCGCGCCCACGCCTCGATCACCGGCCACTCCCACGCAGGCCAGCCCGAAACGCTCGGGTAGTCGGGCTCGGGCAGCAGGCCCCGCTTGCGCCACTGGTGCACCGTCCCCGGCGGGACGCCCAGGCGGCTGGCGATCTCGTGCTGGCCCACCGGATCGGACACGGACGCCACTGTACCACCCTCCTGACAGGGGTGTACCAAGTCTCTTGACGGCCGTACTAGGACTTGGTACAGTGGAGACCATGACCACCACGATGACCTACAGCGAGAGCGCCAAGAGCGTGCGGATCACGAAGGCCCGTGCGTTCGCTGAGCTGCGTGCCCACGGATGCGCCGAGCGTGCCGACTTCCTCTCCGACATGGCCGACGAGCGCTGCCACTGCGGGACGCGGCTCGCCGCGCACGTTCCCGACGGGTGCGGGTCGCACGACTTCACCTTCGACGCCGGGCACGTCCTGGAGTGGCTGGGCTACTGAGCAAGCGTCGAAACGGCCCACGGGCCGTCTGCCGGGGATCGCCTACCGGCACTGATGAGACAGGCGGAAGGAGTCGAGATGAGTCGAGATGGCAGCGACGATCACGGCAGACCCGTGGGCGGTCGTGCGATGACCGCCACTTGCCAGCATTGCGCGGCGGACGTGACCGCGCCGGACTTGGGCGCCCTGGCACTCGCGCTGAGCGACCACTACGGCGCCTGCCCGCTACTGCCACGCGTGCCGATGGCGCCGACGCAGCTAGAGAGGCGCCGCGGCGTCGGCAGGAAGCTACACACACCCCAACGAGACAGGATCCGATGATGAAAGCAACGAGCAGCACCATAGGCGGGGTGACCGTGACCGTCGTGTCTGGCATCCCCGCGTGGGCCGCCGGGAGCATCTCTCAGCGCGACCGGATCAGGGCCGCGTTTCTGTCGAGCGGCCTTGCGTGGCCATTGTGCCGCATCACCGCGGGGACCGGTGCCGACCTGCCGATCGCGCTGGCGTTGCTGGCCGCTACCGGGTCGGTCACGCAGGCGCACGCGGAGGAGGCGCTAGCCGCTTCCCACGAGGGGCTCAACCTCGACGGATCGTTGCGCCCCTGCCGCTTCCGCGACTTGACGGAGCTACTGGCAACTAGCCGCCCGCTAGGCGCTGCCGCCGCACACTGACCGCCGAGCGCGCCCTACCGGCCGGAGCTGGCAGGGCGCTCCCGGTGATCAGACCACCGGTACCAGGAGGCTACCCCCATGACGACCACCGTCAAGATCCGCAAGACCTGCAAGCACCCGACCAGGATCTTCAACCGCTGCAAGAACTGTCCCCTTCGGCGTCGTTGACCCGGCGTGGCCGCAGCGGCGGTCGCCTCACCAGGGACGGCCCATATGCAACGTGCATACGTTTCCTCGGCCGACCGGTCACGCCTCGACCTCCACCAGCGGTGCAGCGATCGTCTCGGCCCGAAGGCGGTCGTGGAACTCGGCCAGCGTCTCTCCCCCTCTACGCTCGGCGTCGGGGTCGTCTGGCGCGCACTTGGTACACGGCGTGAACGCTTTGCACACCACGCCAGCGGGGATGGTGCGCCACCATGTCTCGCCGTGGGGCTAGAGCACGGGGTCGTCGGCGCCGATCAACGTGGCAAGAACGTGACCGCAGCCGTTCTCCTCGGTCGCCCCTGCGTGGCTCATGTCGTGGTCGTGCTCGCAGCGCCAGCACCAGCACTCCATCCAGTCCGCCATCTCCGAGCCGTTCAGCGCGAATCTCATGTCACCACTCCTTGCGACGGTCCCTCCAACCGCTCCAGGGCGGCGTTCATCTTGCAGGGTCCGCACCATCCGCACGCCTTCCATGTACCTGTTGTGCCAACTGTAGCCTTCGGGCCGCTCCTCGCCAGCCTCGACGCTGGCCGTTTGCGTCCAGTGGCCTCCCAGCACGCCCGACAGCGGGTCATGGGCTTGGGTAGCCCACGGGTGCTGACGGGCCACGGGACGACGTTCTCGCTGCCGATGGGGACCGACCAGAGCTTCACTTCGGCACAGAGGCAGGCAGACACGAGAGGGACGCCGGCCACCAAACCGAGAATCGCTTGCATCGTGACGGCGTGGATGACGTGGCAGCGCTCGTCGTGGACAGGTTCGACGGCGCAGAGGGGAGCATGCACGGCCAAGCCGAGCACCGAGCCGTCGTCGGGGGAGAAGATGGTCACGCCAGCACCCCCTGTCCTTGCGCTTCCCTCACGGCCCCGTCTCTCTCCACGACCTCCAACAGCCCGTGCCCCTGGACCCGCTTGCGGGCCAAGTCCACGTTCGCCTCGTTCAGGTCGATCAGCACGGCGTCACGACCCAGCTGGGACGCGACCGCGCCGGTGGTCCCTGAGCCGCCGAACGGATCGAGCACGACTCCCCGGCGCCAAGTGTCGTGGCCGCATGTCGTCCAGCTGAGGGTCGATACGGACGCCTCGGTCCGCTTGTCGAAGTGCTTCGTCAGCGTCCCCGCGGCGTAGTGCTTCCGACCGTTGGTGCGCCGCGTCGGAACCTGCTCGGTGGCAGTGATCCTCCGGCTCGACTCTCCGCACGTCGTACAGACGCGCTCGGGGCACATGAGGAGGATCAAGCGCCGTGCGATCTCCTCGGGCCACATGGCGAAGTGGGCCAGCTTGCTCGGCTGCGTCGGGACTGCCCACCAGTCGAGGAGGGGCGCCCCTGGACTCGCCGAGGCATCGTAGGCGCCGAGCGTCCCCCGCCGACTTGTCTCCGGGTGCTGCTCCAGTCGGCGGGAGTTCCTGGCGTTAGGTTTTGCCAGCGGCACGCGCACCGCGTCCATGTCCCAATACCGTGCCCGGCTCTTGGTGGCAACGGTGATCCACGAGGTCGCGGGGCGGCACTTGTCACCTAGGGCGCCGACGGCGGGGTTGGGCCGCGTCCACGAGATGACGTTGCGGATGCGCCACGGCGGCGTCTGGCGTTCGGGTCGGAGCAGGTTTCGGCCGTAGGCGAGGCACGCGGGGAACAGGGTCGCCACCATCGCCATTGACTTGTCCTGCGGCCAGCCCGGGCCTTGCTGGAGTCGGTTGCCGTCGGGGCGCAGGACCTTGTTCTTGCGGTCCTTCAGCGCCGAACCGGCGAACTTTGACTGCCCCTCGCGCAGTCCGCCGACGCCGTAGTCCCCTCCGGCCCCTCCGCTGCCAGCGAAGGTTGTCCCCAGCTCAAAGCAGAGCGAGCCGTGGGGCGCTAGCACGCGGTCGCACGCTTCGGCCACGTCGAGCAGAGCGTCGAGGAAGTGGGCCGGCGTAGCCTCGCTCCCGATCTCTTTGGCCTTTGTCGGGTGGTCGGCGGGGAGGTACGAGCGCACCGCAAGGAACGGCGGGGACGAGGCCACGAGGTCAACGGAGCGGTCGGGCAACGTCGCCAGCGCCTCGAACACTGTCCCGACGATCATGCGGGTGCTCACGCCACACCCTCCGCCAGCAGCCGCAGGGCCAGCTCGGCGGCGGGAGCGACCACGGCGTTGCCGCACAGGCGCTTCTTGGCCGTGTTCGAGATGCCGTCCAGGGTGCCGGGAGGTATCGCCATCATCCAGGCGGTGAAGTCGCCCGACAGGCTCCTGGTCCCCTCGATCACAGGCCAGGGAGGCGGGCCGTAGAGGGATTCGTGTCTGTGGATGGCGGGGGCGTAGCGTCCCCACGGGAAGGCGGAGGCCCCACCAGCACGTCCGCCAGCACGTCCGCCAGGCTCGGGCCGCTCGACCATGTGGCCTTCGACCTCTCGCTCGTGCGCCGGTTCTTGGCGTCCGAGGCGGTCGGCGTCGGGAGCAGCGACCTCACCAGCATCGGCAACTGCGGCCGCACCGCTGCGCCCGGACTGTCGGACTGGTTGTAGCCGCCCTGGCTCGCTGCCGGCGTCGGCAAGAGGTCCGTCACCGCTTCGGCCAAGGCTGGCCCCCGGAACCCGTTGGAGCGTGGGGCGTCCTTGGCCGTTGGCGTAGGCAACAGCGAACACACGCTCTCGGCGGTGGCAAGTGCCTGCGTGGATGCGTCGGTCGCGGTCGGCTCGGCCAGCGCATACAGAGCCGAACTGTCCCACATACCCCATCTCGGAAAGGGACCCGAGAATGGAACCGAACCAAGATCGGAAAACAAGTCGCCCTGCGGGGCCACCCACTGGCCTCCCACAAGCAGGGCAACCGGCTGTCTCTCCGTGTTGGTCTTGGGAAGGGGGGGGCCAGTCCGGTTCAGCTCCCGCACCCTCCTGGCGATTATCTCGCACCTCTTCCGGGCATCCTCGGACCAACGGTGCCCTTGGCGATTCCTGTCCAGGGGGAGGGACATGCGGATCTCGTGAGCACGCATCGCCAGGCGCGCCTGTTCCGCCTTTAGAGTCAGATGTGGTCCGACACGCGATAGGAACTGGTAGGCGGCGTCCGAGTACACGTTCCAGCACATAAGGGGACTCCACCGCGGCCCCCGCGCAGCACGCTCGTACAAGCGGCCTCCATACTCCCTCTGCATCATCGTCAGGGTGGCCCGAGCTTTTACGCTCATCACTACCTGGACGTCCACGATCAAACTCTTCTTCGTCCTCCGCACCCCAATGCAGCCCTCGCCGTCCACCAACCCAGCCGCATAGGCATCGATTGTCATTACCCCACTCTCCTCCCGTTTTCAGCCCTGGAGGGTTCTCGAGGACCACGACTCGGGGTCCGACTTGTCCCACAGCACGCAGTACGTCGGGCCAGAGCCAGCGGTCGTCATCTTCTCCCTTTCGCTTCCCGGCCACGCTCACGGGCTGGCACGGCGGACCAGCACAGATCAGGTCCACCGGCTCGACTGCGGACCAGTCCACGGTCGTCAGGTCGCCCAGGTTGGGCACGCCGGGGTAGAGCCGAGCGAGCACCTTGGAGGCGTCCGTGTCGTTCTCAGCGTACCAGGCCATCGAGCAGCCGAACACGGCCTCGACAGCACGGTCGAGCTGTCCTACGCCGGTGCAGAGAGAGCCGTAGGTGGTCACCGCCAGCTCTGGTCCTTCGCTCGTCCGCTGCCGTGGCAGTTGGGGCACTCGTGGAAGTCGCCGTTACAGTGGCGTTCCCAGCAGCCCTCGATCCTGTTCGTTGTCTCGCACTCCTCGAAGCCTTCGCCGCCACAGGTCATGCAGTCGTCGTCGTAGTCAGGGAAGGCGTCGTAGGTCACGGCCACACGACTCCGTGGTCATCGGGGTCCGACGTGTCGATGCCTTTGATGAGGTCGGGGCGTGTGACGCGCTCGCCGCCCATCCGTACCGAGAACCCCGGTATCCCCATGCCGAAGTCAGGGTCGCTCGACGCCGGGCGGATCGGGGCTCGCAGTTCCGTCTCGTCAACCGAGCAGGCCGGGCGGTCAGAGAGCAGCCCGCACGGCGTGCCGATGAACCGGAACCGCTCTGTACATTGCTTGCACCAGATGCGAATGTCGGCGCTGTAGCCCGAGACGACACCCCCGCGGTATTTGCACAGCCGGTTCACCTCGACAACGGCGTCGAACTCCTCATGTGGACACGGGCGGTCCTGGTCGATCACGCCAGCACCGCCCGGAGATAGCCGTGATCGAGCATCCACTGACGGTCGGCATCGGTCACCGTGTGACCCAAGCTGGCGGGGACCAACGGCAACAGCCGCACCGCTGGGTTCATTCGGGCACGCCATGTCCCCACCCCATTCGCGCCGATGTCGTAGTCGGCGTCGATTTCGCGGTCGGCTCGATCCGCGAGACAAGCGATGCAACGAGAGCAGCGGCAAGTGGTCACGGCCAATACCACCAGTCGTCCTGCGTCTCACCGAAGATTCGGTCCAGATCAGCCGAAGCGGCTGGCGTTGTGCGGTAGACGACGAGGTTGCGAGTGGTGTAGGTGTCCAAGCCGCGCTGCTCGAGGCGGCCACGTAGCTCGGCGTCACTGAGGCCGCGCCAGCCGTCGATCTCAGCCATGGGACTCCTCGCCGGTCCAGTGCGACGGGGTGCTCGGGCGCAGTGGCTCTTCGACCGGCTTGCCGCCGATCCACGTGCGGGCCGTTCCGCGCTCAACCGGAGCGCCGGCGGCACGGGCCGCGCGGCGGTCCTGGGCGTCGTGGAGGGTGGCCAGGGCACCCTTGTCGGGCGGGGCGGCGGGGAGGGGGTCGTTGGCGACAAGCTCGTTCAGGTGGCGCGCCTGGCCCTCCACCACTCGCTCAGCCCGCACCAGAGCGGCACGGGAGCCACGCAGGGCGTCGAGGGCCTTCTGCACGCCGGCGGCTGCCGCTGAGAGGTGGTGGCGCACGGTGTCGAGCTCGTCGAAGCCGTCGGCCAGTGTCCCGGTCGCCCCGGCTACCTCCCGGCGCGTCCGCTGGTGGTTCTCGCCCTTCGGACGCCGGTAGCCCGACGGATGAAGCCACGCGTACTCGTCGGCGAGCGAGAGACCCGACCCTCCCGTCAAGACCGAGACGAGCTGGTCGCACATCGTGGCCAGGACCCGGGGATCGGGGCAGCGTTCAGGCATGGGGCCTCCTCGGGACGGCCTCGGACAGGACACGGCGGCAGTGGGCGAGCCAGCGAGAGGCTGCGCTCGGATCAGGCTCGTCGTAGGGGACTTCGGGCTCGGGAGCAGCGGCCCGACGCTGGGCACGGATGCGCTGGGCCACCTGGTGCGGGGAAGGTCGCCACGGGTGGACGAGCACCAGGGCTTCGATGGCGTCGTGCGCCTCGTGGGGACTGGCCGAGCGAAAGACGACCCGATGCGCTTCCTCCTCGGGGGCCGGAATGCTCTGACCACCGAAGCAGAACCGCAGGTACTCGACCAGCGCTGCGACCTCGGCTTCGTTGCAGCGTCGGGTTCTCGCATACGGACTCACACAAGCCCCCTACCGACGTAAGTGGACAACAGATGTAAGTTCTTTAGTAGGGGTAGGGGTACAGCGCATCGATCCGCATGGGGAGTCGCATCGCCTTCCGTAGTGCGTCCGCTATGCGATCGCATTGCCGTTCGCACCCTGTCGTTCGGCGCGGTCGTTGGCCCAGCGGACCGCGGCAGCGTTGCGCGCCGAGGCGGTGCGAGCGGCCGCCTTGCGGTTCCACTGGTCCCAGTCGTGGATCTCGACCACTCCCATGGCGTCGTGCCACAACTCGGCGGCGAGAAGGGCTTTACGCGCCTTCGGGCGGTAGCCGAGGAGGCTGCGCACCTTGGCGGCCGGGATGACCCCCGGCTGACCGGAGCGGCGGCAGTAGAGGACTCCCGACACGAACAGCAGCGGGGCCAGCGGTTCCATTTCGTAGGCGGCGAGCACCTTGGGGTGCTCGTCCCAGTGGTCATCGAGAAACCCCCAGCCCATGCCAGCGTCCGTCCCCTCGCCGCGGCCATCACGCCGCCCTTCCCGTGCGTCGGTCCAATATCCCCACCACGCGGTGGGCGTCGGCGATGTCCTCTGCGTCCGAGTGCATCAGGCGCTTCCTGACGCTGGTGGCCCCCACGCCGAGCAACTGGCCGATGGAGGCATGGCTGTACTCCAGCTCCGCCGCCAGGACCAGGCACAGCACCCGGCTCGGACGCCGGAGATGGGCCCGCTTGGCGTTCCCCCGGAGGTCAGAGGGCGCCACGCCGAAGTAGTCGGCCACGGCGAGCAGCGCGTCCTCGGGCCCGGGGCGCGTCACGTCCGCCTCCCGGTCCTGGACCAGACCGGCTTCAAGGCACCGTGGCTCGTCCGGGCCCTCCGAGCGTCACCGGTCGGCTCGATCCATCCCTTGCGGCTCATCGCCTTGACGATGGCCCCGCCGGCCTTGGCGTTGGACGTGCGGTAGCCCTTCGCGGCGACTGCGAGCACGGCGTCCTCGGCGATGAACCGAAACCCGACCGGGAGACGGCGGATCCACTGCTCGACAGCGATGCACCAGCGAGCGTCCGCCGCCTCGAAGGATTCGGCCATCTGTTGGGCGCCGATGGCGACCGCTTCGTCGAGGGTCGGCTGCACGGAGAGGCGCGGCTGGACGGTCATGGCTCGGCCCGCAGGTAGGACTCGAGGCACTCCCCTTGCCACGACCGCGCCGCCGACATCGCCGCCGACCGCGCCGCCGACCGCGCCGCCG
>JAJZBS010000023.1 GCA_021851885.1 Actinomycetes bacterium
CCCTCCCCTCGCGCGCTTCGACGGTCGGCCACCCCAGGGTGCGCGCGGCCGCTCGCACCACGTCCCGGTCGTCGAAGGGAGCGGGACCCTCAGGGCCCACGAGCTCCGTCTCGTGGCCCTTGCCGGCGACGACGACGACGTCCCCCGGGCGGGCGCGCTCGACGGCCAGGGAGATCGCGGCTGCCCGATCGAGCTCGACGACGACATCGGCGGCACCGTCCGAAGCACCGGCACGCACCTCGGCAACCACGACGCGGGGATCCTCGCTGCGCGAGTTGTCCGAGGTGATGACGGCGATGTCGGACAGGTGCGCGGCAACCCGGCCCATCTCGGGCCGCTTGCCCTTGTCGCGATCCCCGCCGCAGCCGAACACGGTGAGCACGTTGCCCTGAGCGACATGGCGCGCGGCGGTAAGGGTCGCTTCGAGGGCGGCGGGCGTATGGGCGTAGTCGACGACGACGGTCACCGGCGGACCGGGCACGACCACCTCGAAACGTCCCGGGACCGGCGGGGCCGCCGTCAGGCCTTGCGCAACGGCATCCGGCGGGATGCCGAGAGCCGCTCCCGTGGCTGCGGCGACCAGGGCGTTGGTGACGTTCATCTCCCCACCCATCGCCACGTGTGCCCGCGCCCCGTGCCAGGTCAACGCGATCGACCGCGCTGTCACCTCGACATCTCGGGCCTGCGCGCGGGTCACCGTCGTCAACGAGAGGGTCGAACCCGCGATGCCCGGCGCCGACGTGCCGGCCGCCAGCTCGGCCGCCAGGCGCCGACCCCACGCGTCGTCGACGGCGACGACGGCCGCATCGGCGAACTCTGCGGTGAACAGGCGCCGCTTCGCCGCGAAGTACGCCTCCATCGAACCGTGATAGTCGAGATGGTCGCGGCTCAGGTTCGTGAAGGCGACGACGGCAAAATGGCACCCGTCGACCCGGTGCTGATCGAGGGCATGAGACGAGACTTCGAGGACCGCCGCCCGGCGGCCAGCTGCACGCGCTTCGGCAAGGATCTTCTGGAGGACCGGGGCCTCCGGTGTCGTGCGAGCCCCGCCGAGCGTGCCGACGAGGGCAGCCGGCCATCCATGGGCCGTCAAGATGCTGCGCACGAGGTGCGTCACCGTCGTCTTGCCGTTCGTCCCCGTCACCCCGACGAGGGAGAGCTCGCGCGACGGAGCGTCGAACAAAGCCACCGCGATCGCCGCGACGGCGCGGCGGGCACGTCCCTGAGGCACCCGCAGTTCGACGACTCCGTCGGGCATCCCCGACGCTGCGAGGGGATGCTCGCAGACGATGACCGCAGCGCCACGTCCCAGCGCCTCGTCCACATGGGCGTGACCGTCGTCGGCGCCGCCCTCGATGCAGCAGAAGATGCTCCCCGGCTCGACCAGGCGGCTATCGACGGTGAGACCGCTGACCTCGGTGGATGCCGGGTCGCCGCCGAGGGCGGTGGGCCTCAGGTCGAAAGGCAGGCGGGCGAGAAGCTGGTCGAGGTGGAGAACGGGCTGAGCGAAGCCATCATGGCTTGTTGGGGGGCTGCACACCGGGCGATCAGGAGTCGGGACGGCGGAGCCGTCGTAAGGGCGACCCGATCGTAGCGGGCTTCCTCACCCCCCCGCTCCCCCGGCAGGGCTCCGGTGGGCCCCCGAGGCCGGCGATGGCTGCCGGGTGAGCTGGGACGACGGCGCGCTCGGGGCCGCCGGGGTCACGCCGTTGACGGTGGTGCTTCCCGCGCCGGCGCTCGACGGCGGTATCCCGAATCGCTGCAGGGCGTCCTGCATGATCGTGGCGAAAACCGGGGCCGAGGCGGCCCCCCCGTAGATCTGGCGAGGCCGGTCGAGGACGACGATTGCCGACAGAGCTGGATGCTGGGCCGGCGCGAAGCCGGCGAAGGTGGCCATGAAGGCCCCGGGGGCGTACCCGGTGCCGTTGTGGTTCGGGATGTTGGCGGTCCCCGTCTTGCCGGCGACGGTGTACCCAGGGACAACGGCGTTGACCCCGGTCCCCACCTTGACGACCTGCTCCAGCATTGTCGCGAGTGTGCGAGCGGTCGTGGTGGAAAGGATCCGGCGCCGCGGAGAGGCCGCCACAGCGTGCTTCGTCCCGTCCGGTGCGACGACGGACTGGACCAGGCTCGGGCGGATCATGTAGCCGCCGTTGGCCACGCAGTTCATCATGTCGAGTGCCTGGAGAGCCGTGACGGCGTCGTCCTGGCCGATGGGCGTCGAACCGATGGCCGTCGCCGACCAGTTCCACACCGGTCGGACGATGCCCCACGACTCGCCAGGGAAACCAAGGCCGGTGGGCTCACCGAAGCCGAAGTTGGAGATCGCCGCGGCCAGGCGACCCTTGCCGAGCATCTGGGCGATCTTGATGGTCCCGATGTTCGACGACTGGGCGATGATCTGGGTCGCAGTGAGCTGCTCGGTTGGGTGGGTCTCGGCGTCGTGGAACAAAGCCCCACCGACGTTGTACTGGTTCGGGACCGAAAAGGTCGTCGTCGGGGTGATGAGCCCGTCTTGGAGCGCCGTCCCGAAGGTGACGATCTTGAAGACCGATCCAGGCTCGAAGACCCGCGTCACGGCGTAGTTCTCCGTCGCCGGCCTCGCCGTCCCGTTCGCCCCGCCGGCGACATTTGCCATGGCCAGGATCGCTCCCGTGTTCGGGTCCATGATGATTGCCGTGCCGTAGGTGGCGCCGCTCGAAGCAACCTGGGCCTGGAGCGCCTGCATCGTCTGGTACTGGAGCGTGTCGTCGATCGTCAGCAGGAGCCCATCGCCCGCGTGCGCAAGCCGGGAGACGCGGCGGCTACCCGGCAGGACGATGCCACCGGGGGCAAGATTGACGACCTCTTCGCCCGTGGACCCCGCGAGCAGTTTGTTGTCCTGGTACTCGAGGCCCGACAGGGGCTGGCTGTCGATGCCGACCGATCCGACGATCGCCTGGTCGAGAGAGCCCGGGGGGTCGACGCGTCCTTCCGTGGCCTTCTCGGTGATCCCGGGCAGCTTGAGCTTTGCTACCGCATCGGCAACCTGTGGCGTGACCTGTTGGGCGAGATAGACGAAGCCGGCGTTCTCAGACAGCAGCTTCTCCAGCTGCGACGCGGCGACCCCGACGACCGGAGCGAGACGAGCGGCCTCCCCTCTCGGATCTGCCACCTGGTGAGGATCTCCGACGATTGTCTCGCGCGCGACCGACATGGCAAGGACGTTGCCGCTGCGGTCGTAGATCGTTCCCCGCAACGCGGGCAGTGTGATCGAGCTGGCAGTCTCCGCCTGCCCGTAGGCGGCGTAGCGGCCGCCGTTGAGGACCTGCACTTGGACGAGACGCAGCGCGAGCAGCAGGAACACCGCTGCGATGATCCCGAGCATGACGCCCAGGCGACGCGAAGACCGTGGGCTGACCGACGTGGTCGCACGACGCGGCGCCCGGCGCGTCCCCGCCGGCGGGCGTCCCGTGCCGTTGGGGCGCGGCGAGCCTCCCGGGCGCTGCCGCCCACCGGCGCGAGCCGGATATGACGGGTAGGAGGGGTGTTGGGAACGGTCCGGGGCCGGGCGACCCCCGGCAGGGCGCGGGCGGGAGGTCGGTCCCCGCGCCGCCCGTCCGGTCGAGCGCCGACGTGACGGGACGAGCGTTCTGGCGCTCACGGATGCGAGCCGAGCGGGACCGGCGAGAGATACGTGATCTGTTGGGGCGGCGTCATGCCGAGCTGCGTCTCGGCAACGTGGACGATGCGCCCAGGCGAGGAGAGCTCAACGACGGACTGCTGGAGCTGCTGGCGCGTCGTCTGGGCGCTCGAAAGCTGGCCCTGCAGTTGGACGAGGCGGAACTGCTCCTGTGCCACCATCGCGTGGGCGCCCACCTCCGCGAACATCGTGGACGCGAAGATCAGCGCGGCGGCACCAAGCAACAAGCGGCAACGCCGCCGCTCCCCTTCCTGGGTCAGCTCGCGCCGGGGGACGACGCGAAGCGGTGGACGGGAAGGATGCTGTGGGCGATATGCAGGAGATCGCTGGGCGTTGCGCGTCGCCGGCGAAGCGGGTGGCGGGGTCACCGTGATCCCTCCGTACGGACGCCGTGGTTGCCGGCAGTCACTCGCTCGACGACGCGCAGGCGCGCACTGGAGGCCCTCCGGTTGCGCTCCACTTCAGAAGGTGCCGGCCGGCGTGCTCCACGAAACACGAATCGAGCCTTCGGCACCGCCCCACATCGGCACGGGAGACGGGGTGGGCACGTGCAGCCACCGGTCACGGCGTTCGTGAAGACGCTCTTGACGATACGATCTTCACCCGAGTGGTAGGCAAGCACGAGGATCCGCCCCGCGGGCACGACGGCATCGATTGCCTGTTCGAGAGCCGGCTGGAGAACGTCGAGCTCTTCGTTGACCGCCACACGCACGGCCTGGAAGACACGACGTGCGGGATGCCCCTCCCGGCGGCGGGCTGCCGCAGGGATCGCCTGAGAGACGACAGTGGAGAGTTGGGTCGTCGTGGTCAGTGGCCGGGCCTGGACGATGGCGTGCGCGAGACGGCGAGCGAATCGACCCTCGCCGTGCACGGCAAGCATCCGAGCGAGATCGGCTTCATCCCAACCGTTGACGACATCTGCGGCGGTCGTGACCTGCGCCGGGTCCATGCGCATGTCGAGAGGTGCGTCGTGGCGGTAGGAGAACCCGCGTGCGCCATCGTCGAAGTGAGCAGAGCGCACGCCAAGATCGAAGAGGGTCGCGACGACCGGCGTGGCAAGCCCGGCCACCGCGTCGCTCAAGCTGTCGAAGCGAGCCTGGCGGACGTGGGCACGGTCCACGAACCTTGCGAGCGTGGCCTCCGCCGCCTCGACCGCCGTCGGGTCCCTGTCGAGCCCGAGCACGTGCAGGTGTGGGTAGGCATCGAGGATCGCTTCGGCGTGCCCGCCATCACCGACCGTCGCGTCGACGACGGTGCCGGCCGGCACCGGGGAGAGGAGATCCACGATCTCGGCAACCATGACCGGCACGTGGCGTTGGTTCCGGGTCCTCCACAGCCCCCCGCCCCCGGGCGAGGTTGCACCGGGAGGTGTCCCCGTTCCGACTGGAGGGAAGCTGTGGGCGGAGGAGGATCTTCCACCAGCAGAGGCGGAGGGCTGTGGAGGACCCGGTTCCTTTTTCTCGTCTCCTTCGTGGCTCATGTGCTCGAAACGTCGACTCCGTCGAAGAGCTTTGTGGCTTCCGGATCGCCGATGATCTCGTCCCAGCGCGACGGGTTCCAGAGCTCTACGCGATCGACGGCACCCACGACCAGCACGGGGCCCCGCTCTTCGACTCGAGCGAATCTCCGGTACGCCTCCGGGACGGCGATACGACCGTGACTGTCGATCTTGGCTTCGCGCGAGTAGCGCGCCAGGTACCGGAGCCGGTTGCGACCGGCTGCCGTTGCGTCGCCCGCCAGGATCTCCTCCGTCCAGGCGGCGAACCTCTCCGAGGTGCGCATCGCAAGACAGCCGTCGCGTTCTTGGGACAGGACGGCAACGTCGCCCAGCTTGTGGCGGAAGTCCGGCGGCAGGACAAGTCGTCCTGCGTGATCGAGCGGCCGCTCGAATTCTCCGATGAGCCTCGGTGTCAACCGGAACTCCCACTTCTCTCCCCACTTGCCCGGCATGAGCGGCCACTGCCACCCATTTCGGGACATTATTGACCATTTCCACCCACTCGTCAATAGGCGCTGCCCAATCGCGGCCCAACGAAGACCCAGGCGCGGCCAACGCGCGCCCCCGCGCCCCATGGCGGACGCGCTCGGCTGGCACCTGTAGGTCGAAGGCGCCCGTTGGCAAGCGGCACAGGTGGGGTGGCCCCGGCGGGGCCGGGCCGACCGGGGGCAGGCCAGTCAGGCCGGCCGGCTGGCCGGCGGGGGCGGGCCGGCGGGGGGCTCAGGGGAGAGCGTCGACGAGAGCGGCTGCGATCTGTTGGGCTGTCGGAGACGTGTCGCCGAGAAGGTCTGCGATCCCGGCCGCGGCCAAACGCACGCGGGCACCCTGATCGAAGCCGCCTCCGCCCAACAGGCCCGTGATGGCGTCGGGACGCCAGCGCAAGAGCACGACGACTTGGAAGCGCGCACCGTAGCGAGACCGCCGCTGGGAGATCCCGGCGACCTTGCGCCCGCCGACGAGAACTTCGCCCGGAGCGATCCCCGCCATGCAGATCTGGCGGGAAAGCGGGGGGAGCTGCGGCGGTCCCCGGAAGACATCGGCGCCGTCCACGCCGCACGAGCGAAGCGCGCGGGCGCACGTTGCGCCCAACCACAGCGCGGAGGTGCGCACGTCGTCGGTCCATAGCGGATCCCTTGCGGGGAGCCATGCCTCGACCCACAGCATCTCGCCGGGAACGACGAGGACAGCTCCCCCGCCGCTACGGCGACGCACGATGGCGATCCCCGCCCGCTCGGCGTCGCGCTCGGTCACCTCCGAGACCCGCTGGGCGCTCCCGAGAACGAGGGCCGTCGCGACCGGCGTGCAGACGGCGAAACGGCGCTGGTCCGATCGGCGATCCGGTCCCGGCCAATCGGCGACGAGGCCCGCCGCCTCCTCGTCCCTGTGCTCGATGATCCACGCGCGGCCACCGGGTGCCGCCTCGGGAGCGGTCAAGCCGTCAGCGAGGTCGACGCCAGGTACGGCGCCCAGGCGGTTTGGGGGCCGGCGGCGGCGGCGAGGAACACCTTCCCCGCAGGACGCGTGGGAGAGCGGCGCAGGTGCATGCCGGCCTCGTGTAACAGGTGGTTCTCCTTACGGCTGTTGCACCGTCGGCACGCCGCGACGACGTTGTCCCACGCGTGTGCCCCGCCCCGGCTGCGCGGCACGACGTGGTCGATGTTCTCGGCGTCAGCTCCGCAGTACTGGCACCTGTTGCCGTCGCGGGCGAAGACCGTCCGACGGTTGAGAGCGACCCGCGCCGGGTAGGGCACGCGGACGAAGTGCGACAGCCGGATCACCGATGGCTCGGGGAACGATGCCCGGGGTGAATGGAACAGGCGCCCTGTCGGGGCGACGAGCTCGGCCTTGTCGGCCAAGACGAGGAGAAGTGCACGCCGGCTGGTGACAACGCACAGTGGCTCGAAGGTGGCGTTGAGGACGAGCGCCCTGCTCACCGACACCTCCGAGACCGGCTCATTGGCGCAGACGCGCTCGGGCGTGCATGGCGAAAAGACTAGCGCGACATGCGATCCTCTCCCCGGCACCATTCCAGGTAGGCGCCGAGGTCGCGCGTTGGTGGGAGTGCCGCCGGATCGCCGTAGGCCGTCTCCATCCGAAACGCCCACCACGCCGCATCAGGCAGGGGTAGCAGCGGGAGCCTGTGCCACCACCCCGGTCTCGCAAGGCGCGCCACCTGGCGCAGTGCCGTCGCCCACAACCACGGCCGCGTCGCGATGAAGGCGCCGGACCGCAAGAACCACCGGACCGTCACGGGGACCGCCGGGCGTCGCCTCGTCGTTGCGCGCAGAAAGCCGCGGGCGTCGGGGGCCAGGTTCCCAAACCGCGCCAGCCCACGGCGGCCGCACCGACGATCGGCCCGTTTGCACCAAGTCCAGCAGGCACGATCCGCACGCCTCGCGCAAACTCCAATCGCGCACGCGCGTCAATCTCCGCTTGCGCGGCCTCGAAGAACGGGGCGCCGAAGCCGAGCGCGACCGATCCTGCGACGACGGCGATGCGGATGTCCAAGAGATGGGCCGCCATCGCGACTGCTCGCCCCACGAGGGTCCCCGTGCGTTCGATCACCCCGGCGGTCGCCTCTTCCGCCGGGCGTCCCGTCATCTCTAGGATCGCCGAACCAGACGCCTCTGCCTCGAGGCAGCCCCGTGCCCCGCACCGGCATGGGCGTCCCCCCGGCTCGACTGTCACATGGCCGACGTGGCCCGCGTTGCCCGAGGAGCCGTCGACGAGCCTCCCGTCCACGACGATGCCACCGCCGATCCCGGTCGAGACGACCATGGCCATGTAGTCCCGTTGCGACGCCGCTGCACCGCGCCAGCCTTCGGCCAGAGCGAGGGCTTTGGCGTCGTTGTCGATGTAGGTGGCGAGTCCCGTCACCTCTTCCATGCGTTCCCGCAGGGGGAAGCCGCGCCAGGCCGGGATGTTGAGTGGTGAGACGGTCTCACCACCGGGCAGCATGGGGCCGCCGGATCCGACACCGCACACGACCGGAGCGGGCGCCTCTGCAGGACCCGATATCCCTGCGGTGCTGCCCTTCGCCGCGTCTATGTTCGCTTCGTCCAGGACCGCGTGGACCAGTGCGGCAAGTTCGCCAAAGAGAGATTCGGCATCCGCGCCGACATCCGTCGGGACCCGTCGTGCACAGCGGATCGCGCCGTCCGGTCCCACGCACGCCGCCGCGAGCTTCGTTCCCCCGATGTCCACCCCGAGAGCGGGACCGACGGGCATCCCCTGAGGGAACGACGCCCGGGCTCGCGGCCCGAGCCGGCACGCGGCATCGATCGATGGCCGAACGGCGTCCGGGCCTCCCCGTGCATCGGCTCCCGCGGCGCCAGCCATCGGCGGCAGGCTACAGGACGGTCTTGTCGGGCGTCCTCGACGATCTTGCCTGCAACGCGGTCACACGCCCGGCCGCTCCTTGACGCCTCGCCCGGGGTGCGTCGACCCCGGCCGCTTCGCTGGTAGCGTGGGACGCGATGGCACGTCGCAGCGCCAGGTCCGGCCGCGACCGCCGAAACTTTCCGGATACCGCGAGCGATCGAGCCTCGCGGCGCCCCGCGTGGGAACAGCGCCTCGACCCCCATGCCCTTCGCGCATCGGCGCGCGGGCCCGACGTGGAGGGCGGTGGCCCACCTGGGCAACCCGGACGGCACCACTCCCGGCGTGCGTCCCGGCGGCTACGCCGCCGGCGAACCCGTCTTCAGCGCGCCGTGCGCGGTGTCGCCATCCTGGTCCTTGTCATCCTCCTCGTCGCGGGGAGCGGCCTCGCCTACATCTCCTACCGCCTCGGCCAGATCCGCACCGTCCACTGCCATACCTGTGCCGCGCCGGTCGCAGGCGGCGCGCCCTTCAACGTGCTCCTCATCGGCGACGACTCACGCGCCGACAACACGCCGGGTGAGTCGATCCACTTCGGGACGACGGCCCAGGCGGGAGGTGCCCACAGCGACACGATCAAGATCCTTCACGTCGACCCAGCGTCGGAACGGGCCAGCCTGTTGTCGATCCCGCGCGACACCTACGTCGAGCTCTCGGGGCTGTCCCAGAACTGGGTCAACCTGCTCGGGACGACCAAACAGAAGATCAACGCCGCCTTGAACGACAGCCCGGACAGCTTGATCCAGACGATCGCCAACACCTTCGGCATCCCTATCCAGTACTACGTGATGATCAACTTCAACGGGCTGATGAGCGCCGTCAACACAGTGGGGGGGATCAACTTGAACTTCCCCTACCCAGCCCGCGACAACGACAACGGCAACAACAACTCGGGCCTCGACATCACCCATGCCGGTTGCCAGACGCTCAACGGCGGCGAAACACTCGCTCTCGCTCGTTCGCGCTACTACGAGTACGAGATCGCTCCCGGCGTCTGGCAGTTCGACGGCACTGGTGACCTCGGGAGGATCAAACGCCAGAACGCCGTCATCGAGGCCCTCATGAGCAAGGCGAAGTCGACCTACAACCCGCTCTCGCTCAACTCCTTCATCGGCGCACTCGTCAACGACGTCGTCATCGGCGGTGGGCTCTCGGCGACCGAGCTCGTCTCCCTGGCCCTGCGCTATCACGCCTTCTCGGGGACGTCACTTCCGACGGCCACGATCCCCACGGCCGGCGCGACATCGGCCGCAGGCGACGTCGAGGTCGTCCAACAGCCGGCAACGAACCAGCTCGTCCGGCAGTTCCTGGGCGGACCCGCCGGGCCGATCACGACACCGCCGCTCGACGCCTATGGCGATCCCATCGCCACATCCACCACACCGTCGACCGGATCGGCACAGCCGTCCACGACGCCGGCGTCCGTCGCGTCGCAGAGCGACACACATCTCACTGCCCACGCCCCTCCGCCGTTCGACCCCACGCCCTGCTAGAGCGGAGCCTCGGCCGCTGTTCGAGCGGAGCCTCACCCCCTCACGATCACGCCTTCGTGCGCTATATCGGCTCAGGCCCCGCCGACGACCGCAGGCGCCCGCCGAGGCCGGGAGAGGCGGATCAGTTGTCGCGGTGGAAACGACCGCGCAGGCGGTGCCAGCCCTCGTTGAGGTTCTCCACCTGGGGTTTCGACCCGAGGGCATTGCTGACGTCGTGCCACCCGGCCCGGCCCAGCCGCCGCAGGTTTGTCGTAAAGACGAAGAGCGACGCAAGCATGATCGCGAAGCCGATCAGACCGATGACGATCGCCGTCGTGAACCACACGATGAGAACGACCAATCCCAGGACGAACGTCACCGCCGACCACTTGAGGTTCCGTCCCGCGTAGCGGTAGACGGTCTCCGAACGCACCTTGTCGGCGAACTGAGGGTCGTGCGCGTACAACGTCCGCTCCATCTCGTGGAGAATCCGCTGTTCGTGCTCGGAGAGCGGCACTCGCTCCTCCTTGTGACCTATGGCCTCGCGTCGCGCGCGCTGCCCGCTCTTCCTGTTCCCATTCTCGCACGCTCGGCCGAAGGTGACAACGCGTCGAGGAGGGCGCCGTCGCCAAAGCGCTGCCGGACCGCCTCCACCGCCCTGTTCACGGCGGACCGCTCGCCGGCTCCGAGTGCCGGAGCGCCCCCCTGCGCCACCCCCTGCTGGTCGTCCGGGTCGTCGAAGGTCCTCTGGCCGCCCACCCCGGCGTCGGGGACGGGGTCAGCCCCATCTCCTCGGTGGGTGCCAGCCGGGACGAGGCGCGCCGTCGAGAGCCCGACGAGACGGATCTTCTGGACAAGGTCCGCCCGGGCGGCAGCCAGCAGGTCCACAGCCGCCGATGTCAGCTCCGACGAGGTGCGCACCGGGCAGCCGAGGAGCTGGGACCTCGTCTGGACAGACCGGTCGCTCAGCCGGAGCTTGAGCGTCACGCTGCGGGCGGCGATGTCCTGGCGCCGGAGCCGTTCGGCGACCGAGGCCGCCATCTCCTCCACGCAGGAACGCAACACATCCCACCCGTCCGCCTCGGCGATCGAGACGTCGTGAGGGAGCGTCCGCTCACGCCCCACGCTCTTGACCACCGTCTCAGCCCGCACCGGACGGCTGTCCCGGCCGGCGGCAAGTTCGGAGAGCCTCGACGCCGCCGCCTTGCCGAGAAGACGCGCGAGGGACCCTGCGGGGACCGCCGCAAGGTCCCCCACCGTGGACACCCCGAGATGGGCGAGGCGGCTCGCGGTCGCCGGCCCAACGCCCCCGAGAGCGCGCACGGGAAGCGGATGGAGGAACGCCAGCTCGTCTTGGGGAGGGACGACCGTCACGCCCGGACCGTCGACCACGCATCCGCCGGCGATGTGCGGCTTCGCCGCGCGACTCGCGAGCTTCGCCATCAGCTTCGTCCGGCCCACGCCGACCGAGCTCGCAAGGCCCACCTCCGAGGCGATACGGGCTCGGATGCCGTGCGCAATCTGTTCGGACTTCCCGAAGAGCCGGCGCGCTCCGCGCACGTCCAGGTATGCCTCGTCGAGGCCGACTGGCTCCACGAGTGGCGTATAGGCGAGGAAGATCGCCCGTATCTGACGGCTCAGCTGCGCATACCTCTCGAAGCGCCCTGTGCGGAACACCGCGTCGGGGCAGAGCCTCCGGGCCTGGACCGACGGCATGGCGGAGTGGACCCCGAATGCCCGTGCCTCGTAGGAACACGATGCGACGACGCCCCGATCCCCCTCTCCTGCGACGATCACGGCTCGACCTGCAAGCGATGGATCGTCGAGGACCTCGACGGAGGCGAAGAACGAGTCCATGTCGACGTGCAAGATCCCGAGTTCGCGCGTCGCCGCTCCGGTGCCGCCTCGCCCGGCCGAGGCATCCTGTCGGTGCCGGGATGCGCGCGTGACCATGTCGCCGACGGCCAGAGCCTCAACCGGCCAGACGGAGATACCGGAAGCCTTCGGCAGCCCCGACGCCGGCCTGGCGGCCGGCCTCTTCACCACGGCGCCGCACCGCGGCGGCAATCGCGTCGGGGTCGTCCCGCAGCTGGCTCCGGTGGCAGGTCACGGCCGCGACCTTGGCGTCGAGCGTGCTGGAGACATCCACCCAGGCGTCCACGGTGAGCGTTCCCGACATGAGCACGGCTCCCACCTGGTGGGCCGGGCCCGCTTCGGGGAAGTACAGGGGCGCAGCTGCGGCCGGCGACGCCGCGTCGAGCGCGGCCCAGCCGACCGTGCGATGGTCGCGGTGGTTCATGTAGTGGTTCCCGAAGAACACGGCCGTCGGGTCCGGGCACAACAGCACGTCGGGGCGCACCCGGCGGATCTCGCCGACCAGCCTTGCCCGCAGCTGGGCCTCGTCGATCTCCCCGTCGCCGAACCCGAGAATGGACCGAGCGGGGAGGGCAAGCGCTCGATCTGCCGCTGCGCCCTCCTCGGTACGCAAGGCGGCAAGCTCGCTCGGATCAGCGGCCGGATCGAGGGATCCTTTCTCCCCACGGGTGCACAGCACCACGGTCACGGCGCACCCCGCGGCGGCCCAGCGGGCGAGCGTCCCGCCACAGGAGATGTCCGGATCGTCCGGATGGGCGTACACCGCCAGCGCCCGATCCGGGACGCCGGTGACGAGGCCGCCGTCGACGGTCACCGCGACCGATGGGGTCACCAGAGGAACACTTCGGCAACGTCGTGGACAAGAGCCGGGTCGACGTTCTTCGCCATGCCGGACGCATCCGCGAGGCCGACCCGGACGATCCGGCCTCCCTGCAATGCCATCATCTTCCCGAAGTCACCGTCGTGCACCGCTTCGATGGCCGCGACGCCGAATCGCGTCGCCAGGACGCGATCGAACGCTGTCGGCGTCCCGCCACGCTGGGTGTGGCCGAGGATGGTCACGCGCGCCTCGTAGCCGGTGCGCCGCTCGATCTCCGATGCCAGAGCATTCGACACCCCGCCGAGGCGGACATGGCCGAACTCGTCGAGAGGCGCTGGCGCGACGCCGTGGTCTCCGGCCTGGGGATCGAAGGGCTCGCAGGGCGCGGCACCTTCGGCGACGACGACGACAGATGAGAAGCGCCCGCCTTCGTGGCGGCGGCGAAGGCGATCGCAGACAGCCCCGATGTCGAACGGCTCTTCGGGTATGAGGATCTCGGCCGCCCCGCCCGCGATCCCGGCATGGACGGCGATCCACCCGGCGTGGCGGCCCATCACTTCGCAGACGATCACGCGATGGTGCGACTCCGCGGTGGTTCGCAGCCGGTCGATCGCGTCGGTCGCGACCTGGACGGCGGTGTCGAAGCCGAATGTCACCTCCGTCCCCGACAGGTCGTTGTCGATCGTCTTCGGCACGCCGACGACCTGCACCCCCCGCTCGTAGAGCCGGGCCGCGACGCCCAAGGTGTCCTCTCCCCCGATTGCGACGAGAGCGTCGATACCGCGTGCTGCGAGCGTCGCAATCACCCGCTCGGCGCCACCGTCTTGGCTCAGCGGATTCGTCCGCGACGTCCCGAGGATCGTGCCACCGGTCGGGAGCAGGTCCCGGCAACGCTCCACTTCGAGCTCGACGACGTGGTCTTCGACGACGCCCCGCCAACCGTCGGCAAAGCCGAGAAACTCGTCGCCATAGGCCCGGGCCCCCTTGACGACCACCGCACGAATCACGGCGTTCAGCCCCGGGCAGTCGCCGCCCCCGGTCAACAGACCAACGCGCATCGTCACCATCCTAGGAACAGCGCGCCTGTAGCCCGCGTTGTTGCCGTCAGCTCCCGCGCTTGGGAGCGCTCGCCTTGCTCAACAGACGCACCTCGCGGCGAAAGTCGTCGGCCGCGGCGAACTCCTTGTAGACGCTCGCAAAGCGCACCGCCGCGACGTCGTCGATGGCCCGCAGCCGGTCGAGGACGCGCAAGCCGACCTCCTCGCTCGGAATCTCGGACAGGCCGTCCGTGCGCAGCGCGTCCTCGATCTCGGAGGCCAGCAGCGCCATGTCCTCTTCGGTCACGGGCCGGTTCTTGGCAGCGGCACGTACGCCGGCCACCACCTTGGCCTGCTCGAACGGCTCCCGGCGACCAGATCTCTTGACGATCCACAGCGCCACTTCCTCGGCGCGCTCGAACGTCGTGAAGCGCCGGTGGCAGGCTTGGCATTCGCGGCGCCGCCGAATCGCGAGACCGCCGTCTGCGATGCGCGAGTCGACGACCCGGTCCTCCGTGTTCCCGCATAGTGGGCAACGCACCGATCGAACGATAGCCTGGCACACCGGATCGCTCGACAGCGCCCGCTTCCGTGCCCCGACGTGACGACTCAAGGCCGGTCTCTCCACTTCGAAGGCGCCGGTCCCGTCATCCCGGCGGCAGTGCAATCCGCTCGCCAGGGAAGATCTGGTCGCCACCGATCTGTTGCTCGAGTGCCTGGACGAAAGGCCGTGGGTCTCCGCCGCCGACAGCGGAGCTCGCGATGGACCACAGAGTGTCGCCCGGCCGCACCGTGTAGGTGCGTGCCGGTTGCGCCGCGCTCGCCGCTGCAAGGTGCGGGAACAGCCCGAAGACGCTGCCGGGGATCACGAGCGCGGAGGCGACGATGGCAGCGGCAATCCTCCGGCGCCGCACGACTCGAGCCGAGATCCGGTGGCCCACGCCACCTCGTTGGTCTCGGCCCAAACGCCGGCCGCACGCCGCACTCCGCCGACGACTCGCCGTGGACGCCGCCTGCACCTCGAGGGACCCGGCTGTCCGGCCGGCATCGTCACAGCGCCGGTACGGGTGGCAAGTGCTGACTTTCGCAGCCTCCATCACTCTTCCCTTCTCCGGGGAGGCGCCGCGCCTCCGCTGTGCAGAACATACGTTCGGGCTATGACATCACGAACATATGTTCGTGTCAAGGGTGCAGGGCGGGCAGGGCCGGCGGTGTGGGCGCCCCGGCCCAGACCGGTGGTTGACCGGCCACCGGTACGACGACCGAACAAATGTTTGCCTCGATGCCTCCGATTGGCTACCGTAGGAACAGGCGTTCGTCACTGCGCACGCACCCGCCGCCCGGCGGCGCATGCAACTGCGGGGTGAGAGCCAACGGGGAAGGCAGGAGGCTGCGATGGTCGAGGAGCTGACGGGCAAGCGACGGGAGATCCTTGACTTCATCGTGTCCCAGCAGCGTTCACGGGGGTACCCCCCGTCGGTGCGCGAGATCGGCGAGGCGGTCGGCCTGCGTTCGGCCTCCACGGTGCACGCGCACTTGACGATCCTTGAACGATCCGGCTTCTTGCGTCGCGACCCGACCAAGCCCCGCGCCATCGAGGTGCGCCATGAAGCCAACGGTGAGACACTGGGGCCGGCGCGTCCAGCACGCCACGTCCCTGTCGTCGGCAACGTCGCCGCCGGGACCGGCGTCCTCGCCGACGAGAACGTCGAGGAAGTCCTTCCTCTGCCCGAGGACCTCACCGGCAAGGGGCCCGTCTTTGCGTTGCGCGTCCGCGGGGACTCGATGATCGACGCGGGGATCTTCGACGGCGACCTGGTCGTCGTCCGTCAGCAGCAGCAGGCAGACGACGGGGACGTCGTCGTCGCCGGGATCGGCGACGACGAGGCCACGGTCAAGCGCTTCGCGCTGCGGCGCGGCAAGGTTGTCCTCACCCCCGCAAACCCGAGGTACGAGCCGATGGTCTTCGACCCCACGGAGGTGACGGTCTTCGGCAAGGTGGTCCTATCCGTCCACTCCGTCACCGGGCGAAGCTGAGGCCGGCTCGGGGGCCACGAGGTCGCGGCAGACCTCCCGGGCCACGTGGCGGTTGACGAAGCGCACGATCTCGCGATCGGACTTGCCCCGGCATCGACGGGCCTGGCGGTTGGGACTGTTGAACTCGATCACTTCCACGCCCGCGTTACCAGGTGCCGGGACAGACCGGTGCCATAGGCGCCGGTCCCTTCGACCCCCGCCTTGGCCGGGTCGCCGAACGATCGGAGCCATGCGAGCAGCTCTCGATAGCCCTGCGCGTCGCCGCGAAGCTCGCCGTGACGAGGATCTTGCCCACCTCGTCGATGACGGTGTCGGCCCCCTGGCGCATACTCAGGAGCGCTCTCCGGCCCAGAATGCGCCGGCGTATGCGTGGGTCAGGTCGCGTTAGCCGCCGTCGATCACCCCGCGCTCCGCGTGTGTGCGACAACAGCGACCTCACGTGGCAGAGCGCCTCTTGGCTGCGGCGACCCGGCGGCGGGACTATTTCACACGAGCCGTTGCAGGCGGGGTGCCTCCCGACGGGAGGGGCGATTCACCAAGATGACACAGGATCCCAACGTCGCCGGCAAGGGCATGTCTCCATCGCGTTGCACGCCGCGCAGTCAGGCGATGCCGAGCAGCTCCCCGAGGACGCTCCGCACCTGGCCGAGGTCGGCAGAGGTGACGTGCTCGCGGGGCGTGTGGGCTAGATCCGGGTCACCTGGGCCGAAGTTGACCGCCGGCATTCCGCGCTCGGCAAAGAACGCAACGTCCGTCCACCCGAGCTTGGCCCGCGCCGGCTGGCCACTGGCACGCACGAGGGCGGCGATGACCGGCTCGTCGAGTCGCGGCGGCGCACCCGGAGCGCTGTCTTCGACGTCAATGGTGCCCCCGTCCATGTGGGCGGAAGCGTCGAGGAGCGGACCGAAGACCTCGTCGAGATGTGCCCGCGCGTCGGCAATCGAGCGGTCGGGTGCGAACCGGTGGTTCACGACGACCGATGCTTCGTCGGGGACGACGTTGTTCGCCACGCCACCGGCGATCCGCACAGCCTGGAGGGACTCGCGATACGCGCACCCCTCGATCACGGGGCGCCTCCCCTCGTAACGGCGCACGAGGTCCACGACGTCGGCAAGGCGATGAATGGCATTGCGGCCCTCCCAGGGGCGGGCCGTGTGTGCCGCCAAGCCCCCGACCGTCACCCGCGCCCGCATCGTGCCCTGGCAGCCGGCTTCGACACGACCGCCGGTTGGCTCCAAGAGGATCGCGGCGTCGGCGGTCACCAGCTCGGGGCGCACGCGCGCGACCTCGGCGAGACCACTCTCGCCTCGATCGACCTCCTCGCGGGCATAGAAGATCACCGTCAGATCCCATTGCACATCGCGGGCCTCTCCCGTGCTCCCACCGGGCAGCCGATCAGGGGAGGCAGCGGCGCCCACCGCCAGATCGCAGAGGATGGCGAGACCACCTTTCATGTCGGTGGCGCCCAAGCCCCAGAGGACGTCCCCGTCGATGTGGACGTCTGCGTTGCCGGATGGCGGGACCGTGTCGAGGTGGCCGGCGAGGACAGCACGGCGCCGTGCGCCCCGCTGCGTCCGGGCGACGACGTTGTCGCCGATCCGCTCGACGGCCAAGCCCGCCGCGCGCAGGAGGCTCTCGACATGCGCTGCGATGGCGGCCTCATCTCGGCTCACCGAGCCGATCGCGACCAACTGCGCGGCCCGATCGAGAAGCGAGCGGCCCGACACCGGATCTGCAGCGTTCATGGCGCGCCCTCCCCCGCCGGTCACCCAGCGCCGGTTGCTACTGCACAGGTGCCTGGCGCTGTGCTCACGTCGCGACGCCCTCGTCACGCAACAGCGCCTCCAGGCGCGCCTTGTCGTGCCTCTCCCCTTCCGCCAGGCGCTTGATCACAAGGACACACGGAAGGAAGAACCTCCCGCCGGCAAAGGTGCGCTCGCGCGACGCTTGGACGGCGACGCACCACGGCGGCACGACCCCGCGGCTGAGCTCGTCGCCATTGGCCGGGTCGATGACCGGGATCGACGGGTTGAGGATCGTGCCCGCACCGAGGACTGAACCGGCCCCGACAACAGCCCCTTCAGTCACCATCGACCGGCTGCCGATCATCGCGTCGTCGCCGATCACGACGGGGGCCGCGTTGGGAGGCTCGAGAACACCGCCGATCCCGACGCCGCCCGACAGATGGACGCGCGCGCCGATCTGTGCGCAGGAGCCGACCGTTGCCCAGGTGTCGACAAGCGTCCCCTCGCCGACGTAGGCACCGATGTTGACGTAGCTCGGCATCAAGATGGCACCCCGGCCGATGAAGGAGCCCCAGCGTGCCGACGCACCAGGGACGACCCGGATCCCCGCCGCGGCGAACCCGCGCTTGAGGGGGAGCTTGTCCGCGAACTCGAACGGCCCTGCCTCGACGGTCTCGATCCCGCGCAACCGGAACAAGAGCAGGATGGCCTGCTTGCACCACTCGTTCACGTGGACGTTCCCGCCGGCGTCGACCTCAGCGACGCGTGCTTCGCCGCGGTCGAGCATGCCGACGGCTCCCTCGACGATCCGGAGCGCGTCCCCGTCGCCTGGTCCGAGCTCGGCGGAGCGCGCCCAAAGCTCGGCGATCTGCGTCTCGACTCCCGACATGCGGCCCGAGGCTAGTCGGCACCGGCGTACGGACGACCCGGACCCAGACCCCTCCCAGAGCCCCCGCGCGGCACGGATGCCGCGCTCCCCGAGGGCGGGGCGCCCCAGTGGGACCGCTAGGCCACCCCGGAGCTACCCGTCTTCGCGACCTCCCACGGTGCGCCGAGTCGTTCGGCGACAAGTGCCAGGCGGTCGAGCGGCTGGACGAGCGCGACGCGCACGTGGCCGGCACCGGCCTTGCCGTAGAGGTCACCGGGGCTGACGACGACTCCCCCGTTCTCGGCAAGCCACCGGGCGAAGGCCCAGTCGTCGGCGAAACGCTCGGGTGTCGGCGCCCATAGGTAGAAGGTGCCCCCCGGAAGGCGCACCGCCGATCCTGTCGAAGCCAGCACGCCGGCAAAGCGTTCCAGGCGCTGCCGGTAGCGCTGCCGCTGCTCGTCGACATGGCCGTCATCTCCGAGGGCGGCTTGAGCTGCGTCCTGGATGGGCCCGGGAACCATCAGCCCGGCGTGGCGCCGGACGTCGACGAGAAAACCGACGACCTCGTCGTCGCCGGCGTAGAAGCCGGCACGAGCACCGGCAAAGTTCGAGCGCTTCGACAGCGAGTGGACGGCGACGACGCCAGACCGGCCGTGCTCGAGGATCGAACGACCCCTCCCGTGCCACGTCAACTCGACGTAGCACTCGTCGCTCGCGACGAGGACGCCGTTCTCCCGTCCCCAGCGTGCAGCGGCGCCCAGGTCGTCGAGCTTCCCGGTCGGGTTCGATGGGCTGTTGGCCCAGAGCACGAGCCCTCGGGCCCGGTCCGCTGCGTCGATGGTGGCGAGATCGAGGTGCCCGTCGCCGTCGACGGGGACCGGATAGGCCCTGCACCCGGCGAGCTCCGCACCCATCGCGTAGCTCGGGTACGACACCTCCGGGTAGAAGACCGTGTCACGATCCGGCGCCCGCAACCGGAGCATCGACGGCAGTCCCGTCACGAGCTCCTTCGTCCCGACACACGCGCCGAGCGCGGCGCGCGGGACCTCGACGGAGAAGCGCCTTTCCATCCACGCGCGTGCCGCGTCCCGGAAGCCGTCGGTGCCGGCCGACGGTGGGTACCCCCGCAACGTCACCGACCGCCCGAGCGCCGCAACGGCGACGTCCGGGGGTGGGTCGCATGGCGTGCCGATCGACAGGTCGACGGCGCCACCGGGGTGGCGGGATGCGAGAGCGTGCAGGTCACGCAGGCGGTCGTAGGGGTACGGCGCTGGTTCCCACGGGGCCCGCTCACCGGCGGACCACGTCGCACCGGCCCTCACGACGTCTGCCGGTCTGGCACGAACTGCGCGTAGCGCTGCACCCCGTCGCGGGCCAGCACGACGTGCAAACGGATGCCCGCCTCGATCTGGTCCTGAGCGAGGATCTCGCCCTCCCTGTGCAAGGCGGCGAGCACGTCGCCGCGGTCAAAGGGCACGACGAGCTCGACGACAAGGTCGTTGGTGCGCAGGCGGTCGGCGACAGAGGCAAGCAACTCGCCGATGCCCTCCCCGGTGGAAGCGGAGATGGCAACCGACCCGGGCACGGATGCGGCGAGACGTGCCGCTTCCGGAGTGCAGTCGGCTTTGTTGAACACGACGAGCTCCGCAACCTCGCCCGCTCCGATCTCCTTCAGCACTGACCGCACAGCGTCCATCTGCGCGAACGGCTCTGCCGCCGTCGCGTCGACGACGTGGACGAGAAGGTCCGACTCCCCCACGACTTCGAGGGTGGACCGGAACGACTCGACGAGCTGGTGGGGAAGCTTGCGGATGAAGCCGACCGTGTCCGAGCACAGCGCCGTGTCGCCATTCGGGAGCAACAGCCGGCGCGTGCGCGGATCCAGCGTTGCGAACAGGCGGTCGGCGACGAGCACGCCCGCTCCTGTCAGTGCGTTGAGCAGGGTCGACTTGCCGGCGTTCGTGTAGCCGACGAGCGAGATCGTCTTGAGCCGCGATCTCCCGCGTGCCTTGCGCTGGGTCCGCCGCGTCGACGACAGGCGGACGAGCTCGGTCTCGAGCTTGGTCATGCGCCGCATCAGCCGCCGCCGGTCGACTTCCAACTGGGTCTCCCCTGGGCCGCGGGTCCCGATCCCGCCGGCCTGCTGGCTCAACGTCTTGCCACGCCCCCGCAGGCGCGGCAGCCGGTATTGGAGAAGGGCGAGCTCGACCTGGGCACGGCCTTCTTCCGTCTGCGCGTTCTGGGCGAAGATGTCGAGGATGACCGCGGTCCTGTCGATCGCCGTACGACCCAAGATAACTTCGAGGTTCCTCTGCTGGGCCGGGCTCAGCTCGTCGTCGAATACCACCGTGTCGGCGTCGACACTTTCGCACAGCTCGTGCAGCTCACGCGCCTTGCCCTGCCCGATGTAGGTCGCTGGGTCCGGCCGTTCCCGCCGCTGGACGACACGGCCAGCCTCGTCGGCTCCGGCCGTGTCGACAAGGCGACCAAGCTCGTCCAGGCTCGCTTCGGCGTTCGTGAGGCTGGCGGCGCCGGCGACCAGGGCGACGAGAACGATCCGCTCCCGGAACGAGCGGTCGATGAGCTTGGTCGGCACGGTGCGCGAGCTCAGCCGGCCTCCTCTCGAGGCCAGTCGATCTCGACGTGGGCGACCCGGATGACCGGACCCGTGAGCACGGCTTCGGGGCCGGTCAGATCCACCTCGAGAGATCCTCCCGGGCTGTGGACTATGACCTGGGGCCCGACGAGACCACAGGCGTGCGCAGCCACTGCCGAGGCGCATGCGCCGGTCCCACATGCGAGCGTCTCGCCGACACCGCGCTCCCAGCTGCGGATGACAAGCTCGTCGCGCGCCGGTGCATCGGGGACCGCAGCCACGTGGACGTTGGTCCCGCCCGGGGTCTCGGCTTCGAGACGCGCCCCGAGGCGCGCCAGGTCGACGCTGGCAAGCGAGAGCGGACCGGGGATGCGCACGACGACGTGCGGGTTCCCCAATGTCACGCGCATCGCCTGGAGATGGGGGTGCGCGTGGGCGCCCACCTCGCCGGCGACAAGCTCGACGTGCTCGGAGACGCCGGCCTCCGGCTTGCCCATGGACACGCTCACGACGGCGCCGGAGCCGGCACCCTCGGGAAGGTACTCGACGTGGCTGATGCCGGCGCCGGTGCGTACGGTGAAGATCGGCGACGACACTGCACCGGCGTCGACGACGGCCTGGGCCATGCACCGCAGGCCGTTCCCGCTCGTCTCGGCCAGCCCTCCGTCGGCGTTGCGCAGCTCCATCGCCAGGTCGGCCATGCCGTCACCGGGTGTCACACGAATGACCCCGTCCGCGCCGATGCCACGGTGGCGGTCGCAGAGCCACCGAGCGGCGCGCGCGTCGATCGGTGACGCCTCGGCCAGGTCGACCACGACGAGGAAGTCGTTGCCGAGCCCGTGGTGCTTGGCCAGCTGCATCCTCCCCATCTCACCAGTCTCGCGCCGTGGACGTGGCCCCCGCTACGCCTCGCCGGCCTTCGCTCCCCCATGCCGCACTCCATAGCTCCACGATGCGGTCGACCGCCCCGTCGGCCGGATCGATCCAGCGGATGCGAGGATCACGACGGAACCACGCCCACTGGCGGCGCGCGACGGTCCGCGTCCGGCGAACGATGGCGGCGACCGTCTCGTCCAGAGAAGAGCGCCCGTCGATGTAGGCGGCAATTTCGCGGTAGCCAAGTGCCTGGCGGGCAGTTCGCGACATCCCCTCCGGCCGGGCAAGCAGCGCCGCGACCTCCTCAGGCCAACCTCCGGCAACCTGCTCGCGCACGCGCTCGGCGATCCGCCTGTCCTGGACGCACGGGGGGTGGCGCAGGCCGACCAGCACGTTGCCGGTGGCCCGAAAGGCACCGATCCCCGGACCGCAGGCACTGAACGGTCGTCCCGATCCGAGCGTCACCTCGAGGGCGCGCAGGATCCGGCGCCGGTTCGTCGGCTCAATCCGCGCGGCAGCGGCGGGGTCGAGCCGCCCCAGGCGCCCGTGGAGGGACAGGAGGGCCTCGGGCTCGCTCTGGCCACAACGCATGCTCTCGGCCAGCTCATCTTCGAGCGCGGCTGTTGCGGCCGGGTAGCGCCCCGGCAGACAGAGACCGTCGATGACGGCACTCACGTACAGACCCGTGCCGCCGACCAGGACCGCCCGGGCCGCGCGCTTGTCGATCCCGTCCAGAACATCGTGCGCCGCGGCCTGGAAGCCCTGGACGGACACGTCTTCAGAGGGATCGGCGATGTCCAGAAGGTGATGGGGAACCTCCGCGCGGGCAGCGGCCGGAGGCTTGGCGGTTCCGACGTCCATGTGGCGGTAGACCGCCATCGAGTCGATCGACACGATCTCGACAGGCACCTCCCGGCCGATCCGGCGCGCCACGTCGAGAGCAACGGCGCTCTTGCCCGACGCCGTCAGGCCCACCAAGACGAGATGCGTGGCCACAGCCGACCGGCGATGCCTAGCCGGCGACGGCCGACGCCGATCGCGCGGGGACCAGCTCGCCCACCAGGTAGTGACGGGCCGCACCACTGATGCGCACCGTTGCGAACGATCCCGCAGCGCAGCCGGCCGACGCAGCAGATGCGGCGGAGAAGTGGACGAGCTTGCCCTGGCGGGTGCGGCCGGTGACGAGCGAGGGCTCCCTCCGGCTCGGCCCTTCGACGAGGACCTCTTCGGCCCGCCCGATCCGGGCGCGGTGCTTCTCGAGGGCCGAGCGCTCGACGACGGAGCGCAGGCGCTGGAGGCGCTCGGCCGCAACCTCGTCGGGGACGAAGGCGTCCTCCATCGCAGCCGCCCGGGTGCCAGGACGGGGAGAGAAGAGGAATGTGTAGGCGCTGTCGTAGGAGGCTTCGGCGACGACCTCGAGTGTGCGCGCGAACTCCTCTTCGGTCTCCCCGGGGAAGGCGACGATGACGTCGGTCGTCACGGCGAGGTCCGCGATCCGGTGGCGGGCTGCGTCCAGGCGCGCGAGGTAGCGCTCGGCCGTGTAGCCGCGGCGCATGGCCGCCAGCACGCGGTCGCTTCCCGACTGCAGGGGCAGGTGCAGCTGCTCGCACACAGCCGGCGTCTCCGCCATGGCTGCGATGGTCTCTTCCCGCAGGTCCTTGGGATGGGGGCTCGTGAAGCGCACCCGGCGGATGCCGGGGACCGCACCGACGGCCCGCAGTAGCTCGGCGAACTGCGGGCGGCGCCGGGTGATGTCGCGCCCGTAGGAGTTGACGTTCTGACCGAGGAGGGTGACTTCGACCGTGCCCCGGGACACCAGGTCTGCCACCTCCCCGACGATGGCGTCGAGAGGCCGGCTGGCCTCCCTCCCGCGAACCGAGGGCACGATGCAGAAGGCGCAGCTGTTGTCGCAGCCCGTCTGGATGGTCACCCAGGCCGTGCGACCGCCGCCGCGCACCACAGGAGGGGGCAGGGCCACGCCGTCGGCGCCGCCCTGCGGATCGGACCTGGTCGCCGGCCCGCCAACGCCGGCGGGCCCGTCTTCACGAGGCCCGTCGAGGATCTCGATGCGGGCACGTCCGTCGCTCCGGGCGGCATCGAGGAGCGCGGGGATGCGGTCGACATTGTGCGTCCCGACGACCACGTCGACATGGCCGGCCCGCTCCTGGATGCGCTCCCTGTCCTTCTGGGCCAGGCAGCCGGCGACGGCAATCTGCATGTCCGGGCGTCGAGCCTTGAGCGCTTTGAGATGCCCGAGGTTCCCGTAGAAGCGGTTGTCGGCGTTCTCGCGGATGCAGCACGTGTTGACGACGACGACGTCGGCCGTCTCGGCGTCGTCGGCCGGTTCCATACCCCGGGCGGCGAGGAAGCCGGCAATCCGCTCCGAGTCGTGCTCGTTCATCTGGCACCCGTAGGTGCGGACGTAGAAGCGCCGAACATTGCGGGCGCCGTCTGATCGGTGGTCGTCCACCCCGTCAGGATAGGGCTGGAGACCATGCGCCGGGCCGGCCTGAGCGCCTGGCCGCCCGGCGGTGAGTCCGGCAGGCAAGCGGCCCCAGGAGCCATGCGCTCCCCCGAGCGGCCAAGGTGCGCCGCCGCGTCGGCCCCCCCTTGGTACGATGAACGGCCACGTCGGCCACGGGTGGCGGGCCTCAGGCCCGGCAGCCGGCGCGACTGTGAGCGCCAGCCAATGGGAGCTGGCGCATGCGAGGGAGGTTCGCAAGAACATGGCCGGACAACCACCGAAAGGCGGTAACCGCGCACCACGAGGCCGGAGAGGCGATTCCGGCCCGGGGCGCGATTCGAACACCGGGTCCGGGCGCGGCCAGGGGGGTTCCTCCAAGCCCGGTCGGATGACCGCGGGAGGCACCCGTCCGCCCGAGCGAGGAGGCGCCCGATCCCAGGGCCGCAACGCCGCAGGGCCCAACCGGGGCCGCCCCGGCGCCCGCCCGGCCACACGCTCGAGCGCCCAGGGCTCACCGGGATTCATGTCGCGCGTCAACGGGACGACGATGGGCCTGATCGGCGGTGGTGTCATCGTGCTCATCGTCATCGCCCTCGTCGTCGTCGCGGTGACCGGCGGCAGCTCGCCCCCCGCGACCACCGCGTCCGTCACTGGACCGGCCCCGGCGTCGGTCGTCCAACAGGTTTCTACCGTGCCGGCAAGCGTCTTCAACACCGTGGGCATCGGCGCGACGGGGAACACCGCGCCCGCGGTTTTGTCGGGTAAGCCCGCGCTCAAAAAGGGCGGGCTCCCGGAGATCATCTACGTCGGCGCCGAGTACTGCCCCTACTGCGCGGCCGAGCGCTGGGCGATGGTCGTCGCCCTGAGCCGCTTCGGGACTTTCGCGAACCTGAAGGCGACCGAGTCGTCGACCACGGACGTCTTCCCCGGCACGAAGACCTTCAGCTTCTACGGCGCGACCTACTCGAGCCCGTACCTCGTCTTCGACCCGACCGAGCTGTGCACAAACCAGCACGTCGCCAACCCGCAACCAGCCTGCAACCCCTACGGGACCCTGCAGGCCCCGTCGGCACAGGTGGCGAGCATCGACGCCGCCGACAATCCCCAGGGCAGCATCCCCTTCATCGACATCGGCAACCGATACACCGTCATCAGCGCGCAGTACACGCCCGGTGACCTCTCCGGTGCCACGTTGGCCGAGATCGCTGCGAGCCTGTCGCACCCGACCACGACGGTCGCCCAGGACATCATCGGCTCGGCCAACTACATCACCGCAGCGATCTGCAAGATCACCGGCGGCAAGCCGGGCAGCGTCTGCACGTCGAGCGGTGTCAAGCAGGCCACTGCGAAGCTGCCGTAGGTGACCGCGTGAGGCTCTGGCGTCCCATTGTGACGACGGTTGTCGCCGTCGCGGCCGTCGGGGTGTCGATCTACCTCACGCTCGTCCACTACGCCGGCGCCCCGCTTGCCTGCTCTTCGAATGGGGCCATCAACTGCGAGAAGGTGATCACGAGCCCGCAGTCGGTCATCTTCGGCATCCCCGTGGCCGTCTACGGGCTCGCGTTCTGGGTCGTCGCGGTCGCCCTCAGCCTGCCCCCGATGTGGCGGGCAACCGCGACCTGGATCGCAACGGCGCGCATGGCATTTGCCACGGTGGGCATCGTTTTCGTGCTCTACCTGATCTACGTCGAGCTCTTCGAGGTGCGGGCCATCTGCCTGTGGTGCACCTCGGTCCACGCCCTCACGTTCGTCTTCTTCCTACTTGTCGTGACCGGCTGGCAGGACACCGGGGCCGGGGCGCGCATCGACGTCGCCGGCGGCTGAGCAACCTGGCGGATCAGGCCTCCGGGTGGCGGGCTTCGACGACCGTGTGAATACCGCCCCGGACAAGCCAGTCGGTCGAGACGGTCATGCGCCGCGGCGTGATCGCCGCGACAAGATCGTCGAGGATCCGGTTCGTCACGTCCTCGTGGAAGGCGCCTTCGTTCCTGTAGCTCCAGAGATAGAGCTTGAGCGACTTGAGCTCCACGATCCACGGGCCTGGCACGTAGACGACCGTGACGGTCGCGAAGTCCGGCTGGCCGGTGCGGGGGCAAACGCAGGTGAACTCGGGCGTCGAGCACCGGACCTCGTAGGCCCGTGCGGGGTGCGGGTTCGCCACCGCCTCCAACAGATCGCCAGACGGTCCGTCGCCTGGATCCACCAGCGGGCCCTCAGTGCAACCCGAGCGTGCGCTCGGTGGTCAGCCCGACCCGATCGGCTTCGAGCAGGAGGGCCTGGCCGGAGACGCCGGCTTCTTTCAAGATCGCCTCGCCCCGCGCGCGCACACCCTCGGCGTCTTCGATGTCGCAGATCCCGAGAATCGACGGGCCGGCCCCGGACCAGCACGTCGCTCGCGCGCCGGCTGTGGCGAGGCGCGAGAGCGCCATCGGAGCTTCGGGGAACAGCGCGCTGCGGTAGTCCTGATGGAGGCGATCCTCGGTCGCCTCGTGGGAGAGCCGGCGGCGGTCACCGAGACCGGCGACGAGCATGGCAAGGCGCCCGAGGTTGAAGGTGGCGTCCGCCATCGGCACCTCTGTCGGAAGCACGCGGCGCGCCCGTGCGGTCGGCAGGGGACGCTCCGGCACGAGGACGACGAAGGCGAGTCCCCGGTCGAGGTCGAGAGAGGTCACCCGGGGGACCCCCCGCACCATCGTCGCCGCGACCAGGCCGCCTGCAACAGAAGCCGCGGCGTTCTCGGGGTGACCGTCGACGGCGACGCCCACCCCCAGAGGATCGCGTGCACCACACGCAGCGGCCGTCGCGACCGCCAACGCCGCCGACGAGCCGAGCCCGCGCCCGACGGGGATCTCCGAGCTCACAGTGATGGCGAGGCGATCGTGCCCGACGACCTCCAGGGCGACGCGTGCCGCGAGGTGGGAAGCGTCGGCGGGCAGCTCGGCTCCTTCGCCCGTCGAGCGAACGACCAGACGATCCGCCGAGACGACCTCGACGTCTACGTAAAGGCTCAACGCAAGCGCCAGTGTGTCGAACCCGGGTCCGAGGTTGGCTGTGGAAGCAGGGGCTCTCGCGCGCACGCGCGAAAGGCTAGCGCTCCGCGCGTGCGCCGCCCGTCTCCCAGCTCACTCGTCCCGCTTGGTGACGGCGTCCAGCTCCTCGACCGTCATGAGCACAGCGCGGGCTTTGGAGCCTTCCGACGGGCCGACGACGCCACGGCGCTCGAGAAGGTCCATGAGCCGCCCCGCCCGGGCGAACCCGACGCGCAGCTTCCGCTGCAGCATCGACGTCGATCCCAGCTGGGATCGCACGACGAGCTCCATCGCCTGGGCGAGCAGCTCGTCGTCCCCGCCGCCGTCCACGCCCCCAGTCTCGGGGCCGACCGTGTCGTCCCCGTCGACACCATCGACGTAGCTGGCATCCGCTTGGCGCCTCCAGTGCGCCACGACGGCATGGACCTCCTCCTGGGAGACCCACGGCCCCTGGAGGCGGCGCGGGACGCTTGACGAGGCCGTGAGAAGCAGCATGTCCCCCTTGCCGATGAGCCGCTCGGCGCCGGGCTGGTCGAGGATGACCCGGCTGTCGGCGAGGGAGGACACGGCGAAGGCAAGCCGCGAGGGGACGTTGGCCTTGATGACCCCGGTGATCACGTCGACCGACGGCCGCTGAGTTGCCAGCACGAGGTGGATACCGACCGCCCGGGCCATCTGGGCGATCCGGCACACCGACTCTTCGACGTCACGGGCCGCAACCATCATGAGGTCGTTGAGCTCGTCGACGACGACGATGATGAACGGAAGCCTCTCGAAGCGAGACGGTGCGTCCTCGTCACCGGTCCCGTCCTGTCCGGGCGTGTTGACGAGATCGAACGCGCCTTGGTCGAAAGCATCGTTGTACCCGGCGATATCCCGCATCCCGACCTCCGCCAGCAGGTCGTAGCGCCGCTCCATCTCCTTGACGGTCCACTGGAGGGCGTTGGCGGCGCGCTTCGGGTTCACGACAACCTGGGTAAGCAGGTGCGGAAGGCCGTTGTACTGGCCGAGCTCGACCCGCTTCGGGTCGACGAGGATCAGGCGAACCTGGTCCGGGGTCGAGCGCATGATGATCGACGTGACGAGAGAGTTGATGCACGACGACTTCCCGGCCCCCGTCGCACCCGAGATGAGCATGTGGGGCATGTCGGCCAGGTTCGCCAGGACAGCGCGCCCCGAGATGTCCCGGCCGAAGGCCACCTCGAGCGGATGGTGCGCCTGAAGAGCCTCGTCCGCGGCCAAGACGTCGCCCAGCGAGACGAGCTGGCGCGACCGATTGGCAACCTCGACGCCGATGGCCGAGCGCCCGGGGATCGGGGCGAGGATGCGCACGTCGGGAGAGGCCATCGTGTACGCGATGTCCTTCGACAGGTTCGTCACCCGGGCGACCTTGACCCCCGGGCCCAGCTCGAGCTCGAATCGGGTCACGGTGGGGCCGACGGTCTGGCCGACGAGGCGGGTTGCGACGCCGTGGGCTGCGAGCGCCTCGACGAGCGAGCGCCCAGCTTCGGCAACCTGGCGCGCATCGAAGGTGCGCGCCCGCGTCTGGCGCAGAAGATCCGCCGGCGGAAGGAGCCAGGTTCCGGCCGGCCGCGCGCGGCCCCCGCCGCTTTGCGGGCGTCCTGCAGCGGCGCCGTGTGCGGCGGTCCCGGCCGTGGCAGTTTCGGTCGCAAGAGTTTCGGCCGTCGAAGGTGCGGCCCCGGCGTCTTCGTCTGCGGGGTCGCCGTCGGGGTGGGATCCGTCGAACACGCCGGCGCCGTCACCGGCCGCCGGCGCGCTGTCGTGATAGTCGCCGCCAATGTCCCCGGTCGTCACCGGTGCGGCGCCGCCGTCTTCGGCACGGTGTGCGTCCGTGGCGTCGAACGACGTCTCTGGTGCAGACGGTCGTTCCGCGTCCAGCGGGCCGAGCCACTGGTGCCAGAAGCGCTGGGCGCCCCGGACTGTGGCAACAGAGGCGGTCACTCCGCCACGCACGATCGTCCCGACCGTCGTCCCGAGGATCAGGACGATCGCGAGCAGGAGAGCGCCTGCGAAGACGACGCCTGCTCCCGTGCTGCTGATGGCGCCTGCGAGCGGTGCGCCGATGAGCGACCCGAGCCAGCCCCCCGACGCCATGAGGGCCCCCGAGCGGGCATGGATCCCCGGAGCGCCCCCGACGACGTCGGCGAGCCCGCAGACGGCGCCGAGGCCGGCGACAAGGCCGGCGCCGACGGCAATCAGCCCTCCGCGGTGCTCGATGGCGGAGACGGCCCGGCGAGGTCCTGCGATGAGGACGATGCCCACGGCGACGAGGAGAAACGGCACGACGAAGCGCGCCCAGCCGATCGCCAGGGCCGAGCCGTGGCGCAGGGCGACTCCGGCCGGCCCGAGCGCCCCGAAGACGATGCCGATCGCCGCGAGGATTCCGGCGACGATGAGGACGACCCCCCAGATGTCGGCACGCTGGCGCTGGAGGATGTCCGCGATGCGCGCGAGGGCGGAGCGGCCTTGCGGGGGGCCCGGAGCGCGCGAACGGCTCCGTTGCGCCGTAGACGCCGAGCGGGATGCGGCCTTAGGGCGCGATCCGGTGCGGGCCGACGTGCGGCTCTTCGGCCGTGTCTTGGCTCTCGACCTCGTCGCAACAGCCACAGCAGGAACAACGCTAACACCAGCCACTGCATGCACGGAACCACCAACACCTGGATTGCCGCTGACGCATTCGGCCAGCCCACGCACAGTGGGTGCCCACGCGGGCTGTTCGACACCGTGGAGCCTCGACGGCAGGCCGCCGGGGGTGCCTCAGGCGGGGGCCCCTCGACCCTCGTTCCTAGACCGGGAGGATGACCGGGACGATCATCGGTCGTCGCCGGGTGCGCTCCTTGACCAGCTTCCCGGTGGAGCGCCGGACGGCCAGCCGCAGACCATCGTGGTCGCGAGTTCCGCCGGCCAGCGCCGCCTCGAGGGCATCACGGACCGCGTCGCGGGCGGCATCGATCAGCTCGCCCGCGTCGTCGACATAGACCCACCCGCGGGTGACGATCTCCGGCCCGATGACGACTTCGCCGGCAAGATCGTCGACGCCGACGATGACCACGATGACGCCGTCCTCGGCGAGCATCCGGCGATCGCGCAAGACGCCCAACCCGACGTCACCGGCGATCCCGTCGACGTAGACGTGTCCCGCGGCGACGTCGCCGGTGTGCGCCACTCCTTCGTCGCCCAGCGTGAGGACGTTGCCGTCTTCGCAGACGAGGACGTGGTCCTGAGCGACGCCCGCCTCCTTGGCAAGGCGCGCGTGGCTGACGAGGTGCCGGTGCTCGCCATGGACGGGGACGAACCACTCGGGGCGGGTGAGGGTCAGCATCATCCGCAGCTCGCCCTGGCGCGCGTGGCCACTCACGTGGACGGCGTCCCGCTCCGCGTAGACAACGTCGGCGCCCCTGCGGTAGAGGTCGTCGATGAGCTTGCTGACGGCCCACTCGTTGCCGGGAATGGCGTGGGACGACATAACGACGACGTCCCCGTCGCGGATCTTCAGCCATTTGCTCTGACCAGAAGCCATCATGACCAATGCCGACATCGGCTCACCCTGCGATCCGGTCGACAGGACGCACACCTTCCCCGGGTCAAGATCGTCGACTTCTTCGATCGCGACGATCCTGTCGTCGGGAATGTGCAGGACCCCTTGTGCACGAGCCAGGGCGACATTGCGGCCCATCGACCGGCCGAGCGTCGCGACGACCCGGCCTGCGCCGATGGCGGCGTCGGCGACCTGCTGGATCCTGTGCAGGTGGCTTGCAAAACACGTCACGATCACTCGCTCGCCCGTCGCGGCGGCGAGGAGGCGCCGCAGCGTCGCCCCGACGACGCGCTCGCTTTCGGTAAAGCCGGGCTCGTCTGCATTCGTCGAGTCCGAGAGGAGAAGGCGGATTCCCTCGTCGTCAGCGACTGCGCCAATCCGCGCGAGGTCCGTTGCGCGCCCGTCGACCGGAGTCGGGTCGAGCTTGAAGTCACCCGTATGGAGGATGACACCCTGAGGTGTGCGAAAGACAAGCGCGTGTCCTTCTGGGACCGAGTGCGTCACCGGGATCGCCTCGATGTCGAAGGGGCCGGCCTGCCAGCGTTCCCCGTCGCCGACCGGCACGAGGACGGCACGGGCGGCCGTGTTCGTCTCGTCGAGGCGGCTGCGCGCGATGCCGAGCGCCAACGCCGAACCCCAGATCGTGAGCGGCTCGGGCCGGTCCATCGCCTCGATGAGGTAGGCGAGGGCCCCGGTGTGGTCCTCGTGGCCATGGGTCACGACGCACCCGACCACCTGGGGCGCCCGCTCGGCGAGAAACTGGAAGTCGGGCAGGACAAGGTCGACGCCGGGCATGTCCGGGTCCGGGAAGAGCAGCCCGCAGTCGATGACGAGAAGCTTCTCGTCGATCTCGAGAACGGCGCAGTTCCGGCCGATCTCCCCTATCCCGCCGAGAAAGGTCAAACGGACCGGCTCAGGCACCGAGCGCCCCCGCGTCGCCTTCCGTTTGCGTCCGACGGGCCCGGGCACGATCGAGGTCCTCCGCAAGCCGGCGCGCCTGCGCGTCGAGGCCGTTTGGTGCCGGGCCCATCGGCGGGCGGCACTCCCCCGCGGGAAGGCCGAGGACGCGCATCATCGCCTTGGCCGGCACCGGGTTCGGCGCCTCGTCGCTGCTCTCGAAGGCGTAGCTGTCGGCGAGGGTTGCATCGATGCGCCGTGCGTCACCGGTGCGCCCCTGACCGAAGGCGGCGCACATGGCCGCAAACTCCGGGCCTGCCCAGTGAGCGGCCACGCTGATGACCCCGGCCGCCCCGACGGACAGGAACGGCAGCGTCAGCGCGTCATCGCCGCAGTAGACGTCGAAGGTCTCCGGCGTGCACTCGGCC
>JAJZBS010000143.1 GCA_021851885.1 Actinomycetes bacterium
ACCGATCACTGCTGTCGCAGAGATGGCGGTGACGGAGCCGACTGCGAAGACCGCCAGTCGGCGGATCCTTGCACTCTTGTGTCTCATGCACGCTCCTTGGGCGTAGACGTGTCCTTGCTATGTCGCGTCTCAGGTTAGCTGCAATACCGTCCACTCTGAAGGATCGCAGTTCGTCAGGAGGGTCCCGAAGGCTCCGTCGGCAGTCTCTCGTGGGAACACGATGTGCAGCCTCGATCGACGAGCGCGCCAAAGTGGGGTCGGCAAGTTCGAGTGGTCACTGCACGGTAGCGGCAGCGTACAGCGCCGAGGGGCTCTGGTAGCCGAGGCAGCGGCGGCGTTGGCCGTTGACGAGGCCGCCGAGCATGGCGTCGCCGGCGTAGCCACAGGGCATGGTGACGCCGATCGAGTACCTGGTGACCCGCTCGGTGAGCCACAACGTCGAGGAGCGGTTGTTCGCCCCGATGATCCGGTCGCCCTCCCAGTGTCCGAGCTCGCTCCGGTCATTGACGGTGTCCGGACGGCTGGAGATGTTGGGCAGAGCTGGCCTCGCAGGCTCGGCTCGGGCCTGACGACGACGTCTGTCGGCGGGGACGGCGGGAGCGCAGGCACTCGCTCGGCGTCACCTCGAACACGCCGGCGTAGACCGCCTGGTAGATGGTCTCTATGCACACACGGTCACGGACCGCCTCGGCCACCAGGTCGGCCCAGATGGCATACGGGGAGCGGCCAAGCTTCAGCTCGGCGGTCACCCGGTCCCAAAGCGGGCCGGGTGACGCCAAGCGGAGCCGGCGTGGACGGCAACGCTCCCTGTCCGCCCGACGTTCAGCCACCGCAGGCCGGTAGCGCCCTCGCCCGCCGTTGGTGGTCACCTCCCGCATGACCGTGGGCGGGTGACGACCGATCCTGCGGGCGATCACCACCCACGGCACGGAGCGATCTTCGATCGGCGCGACGGGATCGGCGCGACGGCGATCTCCCCGCGTTCGAGCAACGACAGCGGCACGCCTGGTATCCAGGTGTCTCCATCGGTCGGTGGTGGTCAACAGCACCGGTCATCATGACCGGGACCGCGCACCTACCGATCGGATTGGCCTTCGCGGGTCGGAATGTCCAACGGTACGCGCGTGCCTCGGCACGTAGGTGGGCCCCGCTATCCAAGTGCACCATGGCGACCGGCTACGCTACGTCGGTCCCACGGCCGTAGCGCACATCGCGGGATGCGACAATCAATCAAGCCACCGATCCTTTGCCAGCGGCCAGGTGAGGGACGGGCCTGTCACCTTCAGCATCGGGAACGAGCGTTGACCACCGACTCCGATAGCCCTTCCCTCCGTAGAGCACGAGAGCTGGCCGACGTCGGCCTGCCTGTTGGGCCGGCCGTTCGCTTCCGGTTCCTGAAGCGGATTGTCTTTCGGGTGAATTGGACCTTTCTTCGGCACCAGGTTGCTCTCAATCACATGGTGGTTGATGAGCTGGCTGATCTTCGAGCAGAGCGCGCAGCTGTGGCTGCGTCAATGGAATCTCGGCTCGAACTGGCGCTGCAACAGGTCTTCGGTGAACTTAAGGCTCATATCGCCCGAACGACCCGAGAGCTATCCGACTTGTCGGCCCGGGTCGACTCGACTGTGCCTCTGGGCGTAGCAGTCGAAGAACTGGCGGATCGCGTTGCCCGCGAAGCGTCGGCGATGCACTTGGCTCGGGCGGAAGCCGCCGTCATCGTAGAACGCGTCCGTCGATCCCTTCCACCGTCCGATGTCCAGTATCGCGAAGATGTTCCATCGGCTTGGGATGACCTCTATTTGCCCTTCGAGGATGTGTTCCGCGGCTCGTCCGAGTTGATCAGATCCCGCCTGTCTGCCTACCTTCCGGATGTCATGGGGCTGGACCGAGGGGACCGGCCGATTCTCGACATCGGGTGTGGTCGAGGAGACTGGCTGGCTGTGCTTGCCGCGGAAGGTGTCCCGGCCTACGGCGTCGACTCCAACCTCCGGAGCGTGGAGCGGGCGCAATCGCTTGGTCTCGATGCCCGGCACGGCGACGGCTTCTCGCACCTCGCCGAGGTGCCGGTCGGTTCGCTGGCGGCAGTTACTGCATTTCATGTTGTAGAGCACATCTCCGTCGAGCAATTCGTCAACCTGCTTGACCTCGCCTTTCGGGCGCTGATGCCGGGAGGACTGCTCATCGTCGAGACGCCGAACCCGGACAACCTGATGGTAGGTACATCGAATTTCTACCTGGACCCGACACATAGGAACCCCGTTCCCTCGGCGTTGCTGGCCTTCCTCATCGGTTCACGTGGGTTCCGGAACACAGCGGTCCGGCCACTACGTCGTGGCACGCTCGAGCCTGCCCCGCCTTCCGCCCTCGCTACCCTCGATCCAGCGGTGGCCGCGATCATCGAGCTCCTCCAGGAGCATCTGCTTGCGGGGGAGGACTACGCCGTTCTCGCCTATCGGTGATGGCATGCCGACCTCACCCCGTCGTTCCGGAAGCGGTCGGGTTCTTCAGGTGACCCAATCGCGTCGGGGCGGATCCCGCGCTCGATGAAGGTGCCACCGGGTAGGGTAATTATACGGCTAGTCACTGTCCGTTGGCAGGATGTATCCATTGACGGAGCACGGTGCTGGCGGCAGAGCATTCCTGCCAACTATGCCCTCAACCGTGGTGGATTTCAGACGGTAGTTGCGAGTTCATTTCGGTGCTACATGGGAAACGTAACGGCAGCTTGGGCTTCGGCAGTTGGCGCCACCTCGGGGGAATTGGTCATCTTTCGTCACGCTCGGGTTCGAGCACTGCACGCTCCATCGGCACATCGTGCTTGCATCTTCCGGGCGCATCACCATGATTGACGGGGCCGTTGCCGGCCATGCACTTGAGGCGGGATGGGGTGACCGACGCCAGCGGGGTCGGCCTGCGCCGTCCCCATCGACACCTGCCGGAACAAGGGTGCCTTGTTTGCAGGGTGTGCTGTCGCCAGTAAGGTCTTGGGAGTTCTGGACGTGAAGCCCGTGGCAATCGACCCGGCCCACAAAACCGGCGAGGTGGGCATACGTCGTAATCTGGCCGGCACATTAGATCCTCCCGGTCGAATAATGCTCGTGCAATGCATCTCCGGCGGGCCCGCCATCCGCTTTCTCGGAGCTGAGGCGATGGGGACCGCCAGGTTTCATGCACGCTTCCGTTCCACCCAACGACTGGCGAATCCCGACGGCGGGGGCGAGGATCGGCACCCTCACGTCCCTATGTGGACCAAGGTCCTCTGCAGGGCCCTGCGTCACCGTGGAGAGATGCCGCTAACAACACGTGTCTGGATGAATGGGCAGCATCGATGGCTGACGACGCGCCAAGGGCAGGTTGCCTCCTGGCACCGGATGCCCCAAGGAGTCCAGGAATGCCTGGCGGCACCGGTCGACCGCGTCACCGCAGCATGGGCGTCGAGCCAATTTGTCCCTCAGGCTCTCCGTGGGCCGGCGCAGAACCTCGAGATCGCTGTTCCGACGGAAATCTCCTCATTCGTCGCCAACGACCAACGATCAGGACCACTTGACAGGTCCGGCGTTGCACGACTCGCTACCCCGTTGCCGTCGGTACCCGACGTTGACGTGGCTGGTGGCGGTAACAACACTTTGCGCATGGTCGAGGTGATTGCCGGCGTGTTTCCTGAGCCACTTGATGACATCCTGACCCCTTTGACCGAGGAGACTGGCTGCACCCCAAGATCTGCGTTCGGGGTGTCGCACTTCGACGGTTTCGAGCAGTCGGGAAGGTCTTCGATCAACTCGCGGTGCGGCTACCAGGAACCCGATCACCACTTCGATGCCCGTGATGTGTGCATCTCGCGCCATCGTGTGGCGTCGTCCGGGCTCAGCATCATGGAGGTTGGTACTGCTGGCAAGCCGGTGATCATAACGGGCCGTTCAGGCGAAGGAGACGCCTCGAATGTGGCCGAAGGTTGCCTGGGCGAGCGTACGCACTTGACCGCCGTCCTTGCCGACATCTCAGGCGAGCCAGAGATGTCTGGACGAATGACCGAAGGCCCACGGTCGGCAGTGCTTGAATTCGGGCACGCGACGAAGCCGATGCACGTGCTCGGCAGGGATCACCGGTTCGGGCCTCGCACCAGGGAATGCGTTCGACGGACGCTCTCAGGTGCGTTCGCCGAGGAGACTGTCAGCCCAGTTTCCCGCACCCGGAGGTCCTCGCCCGCCCACGACCGTTGCCCCGAGGAGCCATGGGCGAACTTCCTTGCCGGTATGGGCTCACGGAATTGCACGTGAGCGCGACTTTGGACGAGACCGCGTGGATGCGCGACTCGAGGTACAGAAGGCGCCGGATTGTCGCAGGAACGCTCGTCGCCGCCGCCTACTTCCTGATTGGGCTACTTGCTCACTGGCCGCTGTTCCCAGGTGACCCCACTCGTGTGTACTTCGCCTGCGACTGCGGTGACATGTCCCAGACGATCTGGTTCCTCGCCTGGACCCCCCATGCCATGTTGAGCGGACACAACCCCTTCTTCACCTCAGCCATGAACTACCCGGTCGGCGTGAACCTGGCACAGAACACCCTGATGCCGCTTCTGGGAATTCTCAGTGCTCCGCTTACTGCGGTGCTCGGTCCGGTGGCTTCAGCAAACCTCTGGATGATCCTCGCTATGCCGTTATCGGCAGCCTCGGGGTACCTGGTCCTGCGTCATTGGAGGCTGGAGGTCCCTGCTGCGGCGCTCGGCGGGCTCCTCTTTGGCTTCTCTCCCTATCTCACCGGGCAAGGAATCATTCACCTCGACCTGGCCTTCGTACCCCTGGTCCCGCTCATCGTCCTTGTGTTTGTCGACCTGGCCCGGAGGCCCACCCACCCCTTGCGGCTTGGGGCACTCCTCGCGCTCTTGATGGTGGCCCAGTTCCTCGTCTCTCCTGAGGTTCTCGTCACCACGTTGATCCTCTGCGCTGTGGGCGTGTTAGTGGTCGGCATTCGGCAAGTGTTTCGTGATCGGGCAAGATTCGTCCACCAGGCAGTTCCAATGGTGCTCGGCTTGGGTGTCGCTGCACTCATCGCGGGCATGCTCCTCGTTTATCCCGCATGGTTCGAGCTGGCCGGCCCGCACCACTTCGTCGGATCCGCTCAAGGACCCCACAACGCTTATCGGGCCGATCTGTACGACTTCGTCGTGCCATCCCCGCACCAGTGGTTGGCACCGGGCGGCCTCCGGTCATGGGGCATCCGCCTCACTCGCCTGGTTGGTGTCGAGGACGGCGCCTACCTCGGTGTGCCCGTGATCCTCCTCGCCGCGTGGATGGCCTGGCGCTCCCGGGCCACAGCTCGCACCCAGGTGGCGATCGTGATCATGGTGACCGCGGCTGTCCTGTCTCTCGGTCCTCACTTGGTAGTAAACGGGCACGGAACGGGGATCCCGTTGCCGTTCCTCCTCATCTCCCATGTACCCGGGCTCGCGAACATCCTTCCCATTCGAATCTCGTTCGAAACTGATGCCGCCCTAGCCGCACTTCTCGCATTCGGCATCGATGATGTATGGCGCCGGGCACGGGCAGGGGATTCACGTGGTCACGGAATGGAGGTGGGGGAACATCGGGAGCAGCGCACGCACGCGCGTAGCGGCAACGCTACGACTCGGCAAGCGTGGTTGGTCACGACCAGCGTTCTCGCCGTCACTGGGCTCACGCTCGCGCCCCTCTGGCCAGATGCCAACTCTCCTGCAGTGACAGCACCGGCCCCGTTGATCGATATTGCCCCTTCTGCGGGGACGCCAGTCGTTCTCACCTATCCCTTGGCCGTCTACCCGCAGGACCAGGCGCTTGCCTGGCAGGCCTCGACTGGGTTCAATTTCCAACTGATCGGGAGCTACGCGCTGATACCAGGTCCAAACGGATCGGTGACAGCGCATCCGTCGGCACTTCGACCGACCGACGTCGAGGTGTTCCTAGCCGCGATGGAGGGAGCTCATCCAATCGTCGATGGGTCAGTTCCTTCCGTGAACGCCAGCCTCGTTCGCGACACCGCAACTTTCCTGCGCCGTTACCGCGTCCGGCTGGTCGTGGTGGCCGGTGGGACTCGACATGTCGGAGTCGTCGTGAAGTTGTTCACTCGTGCTCTAGGGACCCCCCCGCAACGCGCCGGCCGGTTCGACGTGTGGAGTATCCGCCACATAAAGACGCCGTGAGTGGCGGTTGATGAAGCCGGGGGCGCCGTCGGAGACGACCAGTAGCGGGGCTTGCAGTAGACCACCCTGGGTTCCTTGGAGACTCCACACCTTGGAAAGGAAGATGGAGTCATGCCAACCGAGAAGATCCCGGGGAAGCCGTCGACGAGACGGTACACCCCGAAGGAGAAGGGACAGGCCGTTCGCCTCGTCCGGCAGTTGCGGGCCGAGCTCGGCACCGACCATGGGACGATCCAGCGGGTCGCCGGCCAGCTCGGCTACGGCGTCGAGTCGGTCCGGGCGTGGGTACGTCAGGACGAC
>JAJZBS010000144.1 GCA_021851885.1 Actinomycetes bacterium
GATTTGGACGTCCGGGACTTCTTCGAGTCATCAACACACTGCTCCTTTCGTTGCTGGTCATGGTTGGAAGAGCTGGTTCTGGGGTGCAGGAGGCTCGATACGCAGGCCCTTCCTGCGTCCGCTGCGTACGTGGACGGCTCGAAGCTCGCCGCGCTTTACACGCTGCATGATCGTCTGGCGCGTCACGCCGTAGGCGAGGGTCGCCTCCAGCATGGCGAGCCAGCCTGTCGGCGCGTCGTCGACGAAGAGCGAGCGGATCTCCTCTGTGAGCCGGATCCTCCACGGCGCTCCGGGGGTCGTCTGCTCACCGCCGATGAAGCCGTCGCCGAGCCAGCGGTGCAGGGTGGACGGAGCGAGCCCGAGGTCCTCGGCGGCGTCTGCGACGGTGAGCAGCTCGCCGTCCTCGCCGTTGGAGCTGGCGTGATGGACCGGGATGTCGTAGTGGTGACGCAGGGTCTGGACGCGCCCGCCGGTGAAGGGCAGGCCCCGAGCGGTTCGGCGGTGCTGGCGGTTCAAGATGCCGGCGATCTTTGCATCGGGGTGGTACACCGCCAGGCGGCGCACGAGGTCGACGGTGCCCTCGTCGGTGCGGATCGGCGGCGGCCGGCGCTTCAAGGTGATCGAGAGCTCGCTCACCGCCCCGCCCTTCCAGCGCACGAGGAGGTCGGCCCGCCGCTCACCGTCATCGCCCGAGGTGAGGCTGACGCCCACCTCCTCGAGCAGGGTGCGCAGAAGCGCCTTGCGCTCCTTGTCGGTGGTGGTGGCCGCGTCGAAGACGGACGCCAGGTCGCCGCCCAAGGCCAAGATGGCAGATCGCTCGTCACCCGAGAGCGCCTTGGGTCGTGCCGCGTCTCGCCGGGCGAGCTCGCTCTCTGCGGCCGAGAGTTCCTGGAGCGCCGCCTCCCAGGCGGACTCGAGCCCCCGGGCGACGAGGCGGTTCTCCGGGTCGACCGCCCGGTAACGGCGCTCGGCCTTGTCGGCGGCGTAGCGGGCCCGCTCCACCTCGCGCCGCCACTGGTCGAGCGCGGCGTCGTGGGTCCCTTCCAACTGCTCTGCAGCAGACAGGCAGGCCTGCAGCGCCGCAGGCTCGAGGGCGGCCAAGAAGGCCTCGACGACCGCGCGCTGGATGGCGAGACCGCCGACACGAAGGTGCCAGCTGCTGCGTCCGGTGGTCACCCGCCCGGTGGCGCAGTAGTAGCCGGGGGTGGACCTGGTCGGTCCGTCGTAGTAGACGGCGAGCTTTCGCCCGCAGACCCCGCAGGTGGCGAGGCCTTGGAGGAGGGCGCAGCCCTCGCGCACCGCCCCAGTGCCCGGCTCGTGGGCTCTGGGCCTCGTGTTGACGCCGATGCGCTCTTGGTTGGCCACGTAGGTCTCCCAGTCGGTGTAGCCCTCGTGGTGACCCTCGATGAGGACCTGCCACTGCTCTCGTGGCAGTCGCCGCAGGCGGGTGCGCACCGCCCCGTCGGCGTCGACGTAGCGCTGGGTGCGGGTCATGCCGAACACGTAGGTGCCAGCGTAGGCAGGATGGGTCAGGATCTTGTGGACGGCGGTGTAGGTCGGCTCCACCCAACTGAGCTCCTCGTCGCCCCGCAGGTAGCCGTGGTGCGGCATCGGGAGCTTGAGGCCTTCCTCCTTCAGCCACAGCCACACCCCGCGGGCGGATCCCCGGAGCGGGAACTGGGTGAAGATGGCCGAGATCACGCCGCGCACCGCCTCGTCGGGGTGCAAGGTGATGCCCTCGTCTCCCCATACGAGGCCCACCGGCAGCCCCGTGCGCAGCTCGCCCCGGGCCGCCTTGTTGACGATCCCGCCGTGGAGGCGAGCCCGCAGGATGTGCAGCTCTGCCTCCGACATCGTCCCCTTCATCCCGAGCAGCAGCCGGTCGTTGAACATCGCCGGGTGGTAGATGCCGTCCGCGTCGGCGATGAGGGTGTCGGTCATCCCGGCCAGGTCCAACAGGCGATACCAGTCCGACGAGTTGCGGGCGAGGCGCGACACCTCGATCGCCAGCACGATGCCGACCTCGCCGAGCCCGACCGATGCGACCAGCGCGGCGAAGCCCGAGCGTCCTGTGGCAGAAGAGCCCGAGACGCCGAGATCGTCGTCGATCACCCGCACCGCCTGCTTCGGCCACCCGAGCTCGACCGCCCGGGTCACGAGGTTGTACTGGAGCGCGGTGGACTCGGTGTTGCGCTCGACCTGGCTGAGCGAGGACTGGCGGACGTAGACGAGGGCCGCCCGGCCGCGGTGGGCCGCGGTGATCTTTGCGGTCTCACTCATCTGCGCCCGCCTCCGTCGTCGTCGTGTCGGCGGAGGGGATCCGGGAGGCTTTGGCGATGAGCGCGGCCAAGGCCCGGATCGCCTCCCCGACGTCGTCCTCGGCCAGCTCGGCCAGCGCCGGCGGTGCTGGCGCGTGGTCCGGTGCTGCCAGCAGACTCAGCTGTGCAGGCTGCATGGTCGTCCCCCTTGCTCGGTGGCTTCCCTGCAGCCTGCACCTCGTCCGCCCCTGGTCCCGGGTATCGGGCGCGGGCGAGGCTCGAGGCGGCGAGCAGATCGCCGAGGGTTCCGAGCGTCGAGGTGGTTGCCGATCCGGCCTCCGCGCTGGCGTAGTCGGTCCAGGAGGCGGGCAGGAGCGACTTGCTGCCGTCGTCGAGGACGACGAGGAGCTCAACGTGGCCGTGGCGGCGCATCTTGCCGAGGAGCCGGAACGCCCGCCCCTCCAGTGGGTGCTTCGACCGGGTGACCGTGACGGTGGGCGGGAGCGTCATCGCACGCCTCCCGAAGACGAGTTGGTGCGCCCATGACCGGCTGCATGGACCAGCGCCTCGGCGACCCGCCGAGCGTTCGCCCGATCGAGCCCGCACGTCGCATCCCGCAGGTCGACCGGGAGGCCGTCGGCGATGCTGGCGGCGATACGCAGCACCTGGGCCTCGCTCGACGAGCAGGCAAGGCGTCCGCCCTCGAGCGCTGCGAGCGCCGCCGCCCAGTCGACGAACGCCATCGGTGCTTCGCCTGGTTCGCCGTCGATCACCTCGATGGCCTCGGAGACGAAGTCGCTCCGCTGCAGCCAATTGGCGTGGTCGATCAGCAGCTCGACGGCGGCTTCAGCGCAGAAGAGCCCCTTGGCGTGCTCTCGCAGCGCGGCTGCGAGGTCCTCGAGGCGGGTAGTAAGTGATGGAGTCGTTCGGCGAGATCGATCACGAGAGGTTGCTCTCGCTGATCGGCGAGCGGGTGTCGGATCGTCGGGTGCTCAAACTGTTGCGGCAGTGGCTGCGAGCAGGTGTGCTGGTCGATGGGGTGGTCTCCGAGTCGGTCTCCGGGACCCCTCAGGGAGGGGTCATCTCCCCGCTGCTCGCCAACGTCTACCTGCACGCGTTCGACCGGGCCTGGGCCAAGCGTGGCACCGGGGAAGTCGTCCGTTACGCGGACGACTTCGTGGTGCTGTGCAAGACCCAGGCGCAGGCCGAGCAGGCCCAGGAGCGGGCGACCGTGATCTTGGGCGAGCTGGGTCTGAGCTTGCACCCGGACAAGACCCGAGTGGTCGACCTCCGAGAGGGCAGGCAGGGCTTCGACTTCCTCGGATGCCATCTTCATGCCCGCATGTCGGGTCCGATGTGGGAAAACTACGGCAAGGTCCGTTACTACCTGCATCGGTGGCCGTCTGTGCGGTCCATGAAGCGGGCCCGAGCACGGGTCAAGGCTCTCACCGGTCGAAGCCAGGTGGGGATGGAGTTGGAGGCCGTCATCGGGCGGCTCAACCTGTTCCTCCGGGGATGGGGCAACTACTTCCGCACCGGGAACGCGGCCGACAAGTTCGTCTCAATGGACAGCTACGTGGCATGGCGGCTGAAGCGCTTGCTCATCAAGAAGCGCGGTCGCAATCTGCGGGCGGGCCAGGCGGACCGTTGGACGCGCACCTGGTTCCACGACCAGGGCCTGTACCGGCTCATGGGCACTATCCGCTACCCGAAGGCAGCGTAACCATGTCAATAAGACCGTCGGTGAGCTGTATGCGGGAGAACCGCACGTACAGATCGAAAGGGGGATGGGGAACCGGGTCCGCTTTGCGGGCACCGCGCCCCTGACTACCAATGGCGATGCGGATCGGGGACCTTTCGGAGCGCACGGGGATCCCGGTCAAGACGCTGCGCTACTACGACGACATCGGGATCCTTCCCGCCGCCGACCGGACCGCCTCGGGTTACCGCCTCTACGACGACCGTGCCCTTGGCCAGGTCGGCTTCGTCCGCGCTGCCCAGGCCGTCGGTCTCAGCCTCGGCGAGATCCGCGGGGTCATCGCCCTGCGCGACCAAGGCACGACACCGTGCGCCCACGTCCTCGAGTTGATCAACCAGCGCAGGGCCGAGCTCGACCAGCGCATCAGCGAGCTCGAGAGCCTCCGGGACCAGCTGGGAAGCCTCGCTCGTCGGGCCCGGCGCCTCGATCCCCGCGACTGCGACCCCGACGGTGTCTGCCATCTCATCGACGCCACTGCCACCGGCGCCGCACCCGGCGCGATGCCGGATCGGCGATCGCCTTCATGAGCGGTCAACGGCCAGCGTCGTCATGGGCCGACGGAGGATCCCGCTGCTCGGTGCTCGCGCCCGCGGTCGACAAGACACGACGACGGGAGGTCGCCGGTCGAAGACTGCCCGAACGTCCGGACAAGGGCCTCAGAGCGTTCCACAACCGCAGGCGCCGCCTACCACCAGGATTCGTCGTGAACACGACACAGGGGCACGCCGGAAGTGCCTGCTTGGGCGCTGAGCTGGGCCGGCCGGGCAGCGGTTCTGGGCGTCCGATCAGTGCTGCGTCATCTGGCCCTGGGTTCAAGGAAGAACAGCTGCGGGCCTGGCACGCACGGACCGGGAAGGGCCCGGCAGACCACCCGCTCCTCCAAGCGGACGCGGCGTACCACGGCTTTGCGCACCTGACGAAGGACGAGGCGGAGGCCATCGACGTCGAACACCTGTATCGGTCTGGGGAGGGAGACGGCGCCGAAGAGGCGGCCTGACGACGCGAGGGCCCGACCTATCGGCCGGGCCCTCGCTGCTGGCCGGGGCCCCGGTCAGGTTCGCGGTAAGCAAGACTGATTCGGTGCGGGCGCGCGAAGCCGACGTGGGCGACGTTCGTCTTGTCGCGATGATGATGGAAGCGTTCAGCCAGGTCTGGGCAGGAAGGCTCGGCGGCGGACCGCAGAGTGACTCGCCGCTGGCCAAAGATCGGGAAGCCGAGGAGCGCTTTTCGACCACACGCCGACCTATGCCGCTCGGGCAAGCCTGGACGTATGCCCAGACGCTTGGTCAAGTGGCCCATGACCACGAGCAGATCCTGCGTGAAGCGCTCCAACGAAGCGCCAATCACGAAGGCGCCCGGCCAGTTTCCACGATTGACACGCTCACCCGAGTAATCGTGGAGCTTCTGGCACGTCAGGTGTGGTTGACGGACCCCGCACTGACGACTGAAGAGCGATTCGGCCGCATGCTCGCGCTTGAACGAGATGCGGTGAAATCAGAGTGGAGGATTACCAATCCAGGCGAGGCCCATGAGGTAAATCCATCCCTGGCGGCACTGGAAACAGACGCCGAGCGATGTGACCTCGTTCTTCCTCGCGTACCGGAGAAGACGCAGCTAGCGGGCGCGCTGTTTGAGCGGGCCCCCCTCTACGTCCCAGAGGCAACCATTACATCGAGGATCGGCGAGATGATGTACCGGCTTTTGTCGGGGGCGATTCACGGGGACGTAGCCCATTTACTCGGTGTTTTGTTGCCGACGGGCGAGTTCAATGGCGAGAAGGCAGTGTGTACTTACTCCCTAAGCGCTAGCATGCTGTGGCGAGCGGCAGCGTGCTTCTTCCTCGCGACATTTGCCGCCCGGTCGACCTACGCCGACTGGTTGGGGATTGACGTCCCCGACGAGACGAAGCGGTTGAGTCTCCACCACATTCGCCTCTCGACGCGACGCCTGGGCACATAGCCCTGTCCGCCCGCCGGATGACCGCCACGCGCGACGAGGGCCACCCCTTGGGGTGGCCCTCGTGCATTCTGCGAAGAGTCTTCGCTCATTCTGCGAAGACCCCTTGGTGGAGGTGGCGGGAATCGAACCCGCGTCCTTCAGCTTCTCAGTGGGCCTTCTCCGAGCGCATCCGGTGTAGGGGTCTCGGGTCCTGGCTCGTCACCGGCATCGGCGCAGCACCCCAGCCGACAAAGATGTCCCTGGGCAACACGTCGGTGGCATCACCCTGGTAAGTCCCACTAGATGACGCCCGCTTTCCGACCCATGGGACTGAGGTCGGGCGGACGTTGCTGTTATTTAGGCAGCAAGTGCGAGCTGAGGCTCGGCATTTGTGTTGGTTTCCGGCTCTTTAACGTGGCTCCGGAGACCACGGCTCGCTTCTCCCACCTCGACGACCGAAGTCGAAGCCTGTCACCCCCTGGGTCTGGACGTGTCAACT
>JAJZBS010000145.1 GCA_021851885.1 Actinomycetes bacterium
GCACCGCTGCTGAACCACTTGCGGCCGTTGAGCACATAGTGCCCGCCGTCGCGGCGCATCGCCAGCGCCATATTGCTGGCATCGGACGAGGCTACATCGGCTCGGTCATGGAGAAGGCACTGCGGATCTCACCGGCGAGGAGCGGGGCGAGCCATCGTTACTTCACCGTCGACGACCCATGATCGTGGAGGATCTCCATGTTTCCGGTGTCGGGGGCACTGCAATTGAGCACCTCTGAGGCGAAGGGAACCGTGCCGAGCTCTTCGGAGATCGGCGCGTAATCGAGGTTCGAGAGCGGTGTCCCCGGATCACTCAGTGGCCGAGCCGACGCCGCCAGGCGCTTGAGGAGATGGGTCGCCCGAGCGACCGACTGGATCGGCGCCCGCTCATCTGGCTCAGGTGAACAACCGCAAGAAGAACTGGAACACGCCTCGGCCACTCGGGACTAGGTTGCGGACGGTCGGCCAGCATGGGAGGAAGTGGTTGGCACGGGTTGCGTTGGTAACGGGCGCGAGCAGCGGGATCGACCGCGCAACGGTGGTGGAGCTACGTAGACAAGGGTTTGACGTAATGACAGTGGCCGGCCGGCGGGAGCGACACTGGAAGCGCTGGCCGCCGAAACGGGCGCAGCATTCCATGCTTGCTCACTCGACAGCGTCGAGGGTTGCGCGGCGGCGATTGAGGCGACGCGCCGGACCTTGGGACCGCTACGGGTGTTGGTCAACAACGCTGCCACCGGCTCCGCTGGCGACAGCTCGGTACTTGACGTCGGCGCAGACGCCTGGCGGGAAGGGCCGCGTCCTATCCCGGCGGGCGGCTGGTGACCGAAGGAGAGGTCGCCAGCGTGATCGCTCTTCTTTCCTCTGAAAGGGCCGGCGGCGTGAATGGCGAAGCGCTGGCGGTGACGGGCGGGGGTCTGTGGTGACAGAGCCGACGCTGAACCGCCCCCGGCGGACCTACGCCCCCGGCGTGGAACTGGTGAAGAACGTGCGGATCGCGGTGCGAGACGGCACTCTGCTTGCCGCCGACCTGTACGTACCAGAGGGCGTGGACGTACCGCTGCCGGTGGTCATGGAGTACGTTCCGTACCGCAAGGACGATGTCGGTGGTGGAGAGCGGTTCTATTCCTACCTGCCGCAACACGGCTACATCGTGGCTCGCGTGGACATCCGCGGCACTGGAGCGTCGGCGGGGGTGGCGGTCGACGAGTATCCCCTGAGCGAGCAGGAAGACGGCTACGACGCCGTCGAGTGGCTGGCCGCCCAGCCGTTCTGCGACGGGAACGTCAACATGATGGGCATCTCCTACGGAGGCTTCACCTCCCTGCAGGTGGCGACCCACCAGCCGCCGCACCTCCGGTCGATCGTGCCCATGTACTTCACCGACGACCGCTACACCGACGACTGCCACTACCGGGGCGGCCTCCTGCGACAGTACTACGACATCAGCTACTACGGGAACTTCATGGTGGCCTACAACGCCACTCCCCCGTCGCCGGAGTGGTCCGAGGACTGGGCGACGGTCTGGGCCGAGCACATGGAGCACAACGAGCCGTACCTGCTCAACTGGTACGCGCACCAGACCGACGGACCCTACTGGCGACACGGCTCGGTGCGGGACGTGGCCGGCCGGATCCGCTGCCCGGTGTTCATGATCGGCGGGTGGCGGGACGGTTACCCCAACCCGCCCCTTCGGCTCTACGAGTCGCTCGAGGTTCCCCGTAAGGTGCTGATCGGGCCATGGAATCACGCCGTCCCCGACGTGGCCGTCCCCGGTCCGCGGGTCGACCACCTCCACGAGGTCGTCCGCTGGCTCGACCACTGGTGCAAGGGCCGGGACACCGGGATCATGGACGAACCGCCGGTCGTGGTCTACATGCAGCACTCCGAGCGACCCGACCCCGACCGGCTGGACGCTGCCGGGGCCTGGAGGGCCGAGACGGCTTGGCCGGCGCCCGGCGCCGCTGAGCAGGTGTGGCACCTTCAGGCCGACGGCGGACTCGGCGACCAGCCCGGCCCGGAGGGCGCCGACGACTACGAGTACGTCGCCACCGTCGGGGTGAGCGGCGGCTTGTGGTCCGGGGGCGTGCCCTTCGGCCAGGTCGGTGACCAGCGGTCCGACGAGGCCTACTCGCTCGACTACACCACACCTCCCCTCGCAGAGGTGGTCCATGTCCTCGGACGTCCGCGGGTGTATCTGCACGTGTCTTCCACGGCGACGGTCATGGGCTTCTGCGTGACCCTCGCCGATGTCGCCCTCGACGGCTGCTCCCACCTGGTCGCCAAGGGGATGCTGAACGCTACCCGGCGGTCCTCGCTGGCCGAACCTGAGCCGCTCGTGCCAGGCGAGGTCTACGAGCTGGTGATCGACGTGGACACCACCGCGTGGCGCTTCGACCCCGGACATCGGATCCGTCTGGCGGTCGCCAGCGCGGACTGGCCCAACGTCTGGCCGACCCCGCAGCCGGCCACCAACCGCGTCCGGCGGGGGACTTCCCAGCCGTCCCGGCTGGTCCTGCCGACCGTTCCGGAGACCGGGAGCGCGAGGCCGCCCGAGTTCCTCCCGTCGCCCGTACCCGCCCGACGATTCGCTGAGTCCGTCGATCCTCCGGTGTGGGAAGTGGTCCACGACGCCCTCTCACGACGAGCCCGGGTGCAGTTCGAGTTCGGCGACAGCGAACGTGTCGACGCCGAGACGGTGGTCCGCCGACGCTACGAGCTGGTCTCCCAGGTCGACGCCGACAACCCGGCGGCGGCGAGCTGTCGAGGCCGGCACACATCCACCACGGCCCGTCCTGGTGGGACCACTGAGTCCATCTCGACCGTGGCGGTGCAGGCCAGCGCCACCCACTTCCACGTCATCATCGACCTCGCCGTCAGCGTCGACGGCGTGCCTCACCACAGCCGGCAGTGGGTCCGGTCATTCCCGCGGCAGTTGCTATGAGCCTCGCCGCGGCGCGAGTGCATCGGCAAAGAAGGCGAGAATGCACCGTTCGACCATCTGGCGGTTGGCCTCCTCGCGGACGTGGTGGCGCTCCTCGGGCAGGAGCAGCACCTCGTGATCGACGCCGGCGGCGAGCAGCGGATCGATCAGACGGGCGGAGTGGCGGAAGTGGACGTTTCCGTCGATGAGGCCGTGCACGATGAGCACCCGTCCACGCAGCCGCTCGACTTGGCTGAGCACACTGCTCGCCGAGTGCGTGGCAGAGTCAACTTGCGGCCTGCCAAGGTAGTTTTCGGTGTACAAGCTCTCGTAGAGCTCCCAGCTCGTCACCGGGGCGCCGGCGACGGCCGCGCAGAACACGTCGGGGGCGACCGCGAGGCAGCGTAGCGCCATGTCGCCGGCCTCGGCGCCGAGCGAGCGGACGGCGCCATCATCGAAGCGGTGGTGACCCTCGCCTCGGCCCTTGGCCTCGACGCCATCGCCGAAGGCGTCGAGCCCCCTCAAGCCGACGAGCTGCCAAGTCTGGGCTGCCCCCACGCGCCACCCACGTCGCAGACCAGCACGTCACCTACGGCACCAAGGTCATCCCCTCGACGGTGCCCGAAGGCTCCTTCACCCTCGACGAGGTGCTCGGCAACCCAACCGACCTGCCCATCGCCGAGCACACCGTCGACACCGGCGGCCAGACCCTCGCGCTCTTCGCCGCCTTCTGCCTCGTGGGCCTGCGCTTCTCACCGCGCATCAGGGACCTGCCCAGCCGCCGTTTGTACCGCCTCGGCTTGGCCAAGGAGCTGGCCTCCTATCCCCACGCGGGGGCGCTGCTGCGCCAGCGGATCAACACCGATCTGATCCTCGTGTGGACGATCAGGGATTCTCGCGTTCTGCGATCAACAGAATTCGCGGTGATCTGGCCCGGTAGTGCCCTCCGCGGGTGTTGGGTTGATCGGTAGTTGTAGTCGGTCGTCGTTGTCGGATCAAGCATCGGTCGGGTGCGGCCCGGCCGACGGCACGTTGGGTCTGCGGGAACTGCTCGGAGCTGTGGGTCGATCGGATGGGACGGACACTGATGCCGTCGGCCTGGCCAGTCGCACCCTTGGACCGGCGGCCCCCGGCTCCTCGCTGCTGTTGGCCCGCCCGCAGCCTTGCCGTGATGGGCGACCGTTGCGGCGCCGGCGACGTCCACGCCGGCCGGTGCAGCGGTGAGCACGACGACGAGGACGGCGAGAGGGACGAGCGCCATCACGCCTTCACCGCCTCGGCCAGTGCCTGGTGCTCACGCATGCGCCAGGAGGGACCCCTGATGTTGAACACGACGGCCCGGTGCATGAGGCGGTCCAGGATCGCCGAGGCGACGACCGCATCGCCGAACGCCTCCCCCCACGCCGGCAGCCCCCGGTTGGTCGTCGCCAGGGTGGGGTGCCCGTTCTCGTAGCGGGCGTTGATCACGTTGAAGAACACCCGGGCCCCGTCGGCTGTGACCGGCAGCAGCCCCACGTCATCGACCACGAGCACGGTGGGAGCCGTGTAGGTGCGCAGGCGGTGGGTGAAGTTCCCGTCCCTCTCGGCTTGGAGCAGGCGCCGGACCATGTCGTCGGCGGTGGTGAAGTAGCCCCGGTAGCCGGCCTCGACCGCGAGCGTGGCCAGGGCGACCGCCAGGTGCGTCTTGCCGCAGCCGGGCTGACCGAGCAGCACGATGGGCCGTTTCTCCTCGATGAAGCGCAAGGTCGCCAGGTCCTCCACCAGCTTGGCGTCGATGGAGGGCTGGAAGGAGAAGTCGAACTCCTCGATGCTGCGCCGGTAGGGGAACCGGGCGTAGCGGAGCCGGGCGGCCAGCCGGCGGTTCTGGGTGGCGGCCGCCTGCTCGGCCACCACCTTGCCCAGGTACTCGACGTGGCTCCAGCTGGCGTCCTTGGCCTCGTCGGCGAGGGCGGCGAAGCACTCGGCCGCCCGGCCCCACTGCAGGTAGTCGAGATCGGCCTTCAACTGCTCGTAGAGGCCGGTCACGACAGCGCTCCGTAGCGGTCCTCGAGGTCGGGGACCTCCACGTCGTAGCCGGCGTAGGGGTCGGCGGGCCGGGGGGTGCGCTCGGCCGGGCCGAGGAGGCGCAGGGCCGGGCGGGTGCGCCCGAGGGCGGCCGCCTCCGCCGCCTTTCGATGCTCGGGGTCCCACACGTCGGGCGAGCCGGGAACCGCGATGGCGTGGCGGCCGACGTCCTGGCCGGCCCAGGTGATGGTGAGCTCACCTGCGTCCACCTCCTCCCGGCAGGCCACCTTCTGGCCGATGCAGGCCGGTGTCACCGAATAGCGCACGCCCTTCCAGTGGATGAGCGGGACGGCGAGGTGCACCCGGCGGGGCTCGGCATAGGCGGTGTCGTAGCGGCGCCGGGGAAGGGGTGAAAGGAACTGGCGCTCTGCCTCGAGCCGCTCTGCGGGGACGCAGCCGGTCGTCCCGTGCGCCCGGCCGTTCACCCGCCGGGCCAGCCACGCCGGTGCCAGCGCGTTGAGCTCGGCGATCGACCCGGGCGGGCCCAGGACGGCCAGCTCCTCGAGGAACGACGCCTCGAGGCCGTAGAACGGGCGCTCGATCTTGCCCTTGCGCTTGGCGTCTTTGGCCTGGCAGGCCTTGATCTCGACCCCGTGGTGCGAGCAGAAGTCGAGCGTCGGGGGGTGGAGCGAGAAGCGCTTCCCCTGGGAGCTCCCGAGGGCCCCCATCCGGTCGGTGCGCGCGACGCGTGGCACGCCACCGATGAGCTCGAAGTGTCGGACGAGGCCCTCCATGGTGTGCTCCTTGTCGACCGAGGTCGTGAACCACCAGAACAGGTGCCGGCTCCAGCACAAGATCGCCCCGAAACACCACAGGGTGTCGGCGATCTCGAACTGGCGGCCCCGCTCCGAGCAGTCCGAGAAGTCGAACTGCGATTCCTCGGCGGGCCCGGTCTCGATGGGCACCGACACTTGGGGGGCGACCCGAAAGCGTGGGCCGCGCCGGGTGCGGACCTGGCGGACGACGCTCGGGTAGGAGCCTTGGTAGCCCTCGGCCGAGATGATCTCGAACACGCTGGTCGAGAGCAGCTTGGACGGCGGGGCGATCAGCTCGTCGATGCGGGCGGCCCAGCGGGCGCCGACCACCCGCTCGGACGGGTTGACGGCCCGCTTGGGCGGCGGACCGCCGGCCTTCAGCCACTTGGAGACCGTGGCCGGGTGGTAGTCCACCTCGGCGGCGATCTCCTTGATGCTCCAGCCCTGACGCTGAAGCTCGAGCACTCGGTGCACGTACTCCTCCTGGGTCAACATGGCGGTGGTCCCTCCGGCCCTCGGTTGCATGGCGCTTCCGAGGCTGGAGGGGCCTCCACCGCCGGTGGTGGATCCCTTGGAGGAGCGCTACCGGGTCAGGTCAGCAGCGCGAATTCTGTTGATCGCCGATCGCGACTTCTCGTGATCGTCCACA
>JAJZBS010000146.1 GCA_021851885.1 Actinomycetes bacterium
GCTGCGCCAGAAGCTCGACGCGACGATCGCGAAAGAGATCGATACAGCCGTCGAATACGATCAGGCTGTGGCCTGATCGACCACAGGACCGTCACCGAAGTTCCACGAATCTCGGGACATCCTCGCGCCATCTCCAGGGCCAGCCTGAAGAGGACGGCCGCGTCGAGCGCGTGCACGGCCGGCCAGCGCTGGGTGCCGTCGCCCGGATAGCCAGACACGCCGGTCCGGCGGGCGGTGCGTGCAAGCAGGCCGGCGAACCCACCCTCGCCCTGGTTGTGGACCGTGCGCGGCATGCGCACCGCCGTGCTGCGGACCCCGCTCGACGCCAAGCCCAGGACCGCGGTGACGGCGCGGCCGCGACCGCCGACGGGTCCATCGGTCGACGTCGGGTCGGCCTCGGTGGAAGCGCGGCCGGCTACGTAGGGCGTACCGGAGACCGTGACGAGGGGGCGGTCAGTGCCGACGAGCTCCCCGCCCAGGGTCGCGAGGGCGGCGCTCTCCTCGGCGACCGCCTGCGCGAGGGCGTCGGGGCTGGTGAAATCGTTGGCGAAAGCCAGGTGGATCACGCCGTCGGCCTGGGCAGCGCCGGCGCGAAGGGAGTCGAGGTCGGCGAGACCGCCTCGCAGCGTCTCGGCGCCGGCTGCCTCGGCAGCTGACGCGGACGCACCGGAACGAGCGAGCGCCAGGACGGTGTGGCCGTTGCCGATGAGCTCAGCGACGACGGCGGAACCGATGAGGCCGGTGCCCCCCGTGACGAAGACGTGCATGGGACTCTCCTGAAGGTGATGGGACTATTGTCTCATCGAGAGTAGCAGAGTGATAGGACATCTGTCGCATGACTAGGCTGGGCGCATGCCACGGTGGGAGCCGGGAGTGCGCGAGCGGCTCGTCGTTGCTGCGGTCGACCTGTTCAGCGAGCAGGGGTACGACGCCACGACGGTCGCGCAGATCGCCGAGCGTGCCGAGACCACGAAGAGCACCTTCTTCCGGTACTTCCCCGACAAGCGCGAGCTGTTGGTGGCCGGACAGGAGACGCTGAGCCGGCTGCTGGCCGAGGGCATCACCGAGGCGCCGGAGGGCGCGAGCCCACTCGAGGCCGTCGCTGCCGGTCTCGGACGCGCATCGAGCTCGATGGGTCCCATCAACCGAGCACTCGGCCCCCGCCTGAAGGCGGCCGTCGCCGCCAGCGCCGAGCTCCAAGAACGCGACGCCCTCAAAAGCGTCGGCCTCGCGGCCGCGATGGCCACCGCTCTCATAGCTCGCGGTGTGCCCGGCCCCACCGCTCACCTTGCAAGTGAGATAGGTGTCCTCGCGTTCAAGCGAGGCTACGCCAAGTGGTCCGAGACGGACCGCCACGCCGAGGATGAGCTCGCGCCGTACACCTTGGCGGCGCTCGACGAGCTGCGAGCAGCGATGGCGTCACTGGGCTGACTTGTGACCGCAGCGATCGACGGTCCGCAACAGTTGTCGAGTTGCCCACGCAGTGGTCGTCCCGCATGCGCAGCTCTCAACGCTGCCGACGGCGACGACAGCGACCAGCACCGACCGGCTGTGGCCGCCGGTCAGCAGCAACGACCGGCCCGAGGCGCCGGCGACCGCGAGCGCCGTTGGTGAGGTAGGCCACTGGTTCAGCGCTCAGCGGTAGGTCGGCCGGGCTCAGTCCCGCCGGTTTCCCGGTCAGGTGCGTTTTCCGGCTCGCCGTGGACGTCGCCTCCCCAGCAGCCCCCTATCGGGTGAGTGGCGGGAGGGAACTTCCCCCTCCCGCTCTCGCAGAACCGTACGTGACCGTCTCCAGTCATACGGCTCCCACAGGTCGGTTGTCGGTGGTCCGGGCAAGCTGCCAGTGGGCGAACAGCTTGGGCGCACGCTGACGCACATCGGCCAGCCACTCCCATGCCCTTGCCGGCTTGCGTCGGAGACGCTTGAACTTCTGCATGGCCCATCCGACGAGATGCTCGTCGATGCGCCGTGCAAGGGAATACAACTCGGAGCGGTAGAAGGCCCCGTAGTAGTTGATCCAGCCCCGCACCTGAGGGTTGATGTCCTCAGCGAGGCCGGACAGGCGCGATCCGGTGCGACGACTGAGTAGCTGTCGCGTTTTTCCGCCCAGCGCGATTACGCGGTCACCGGCTCGGTGAGGCGGCGTAGCAGGAGCCGGCTGTGGGCTGCCCATACGAAGCCCTCGGTGACGATCGGGTTCCGCTCCTAGTCGACCTGCAGACGGCGGTTGTTCATGAGCCACGACCAGGTCCGTTCGACGACCCAGCGCCTCGGTAGCACCTCGAAGCGATGCGGGTGGATCTTGCTCACGACCTCGGCCGAGATGTGATGCGCGCCGCAGGCGAGCGCGAAGGCCTTCGTGAACCCGCCGTCGCAAAAGATCTTCGCGAGCCGTCCCGAGCGCGCTCTCGCCCGCTCGAGCGCGGCGATGCCACCGGCGTTGTCCGAGACGCTCGCCGCGACGACGATGACGGCGAGGAGGAGTCCCGTCGTGTCGACGATGCCGAAGGTCTTCCGGCCCGAGACCTTCTTGCCTGCGTCATATCCCCTGGTCGGCGAGGTAACGGTGGCCGCGCCGCGAACGCTGCGCGCATCGATGACGCCGGCCGAGGCGTCGGGGTCGCGGCCCTCGCGTGTCCGCACGAGCTCCGTGAGCCGTCGACAGATCGTCTCCCAGGTGCGGTCTTCGGACCAGGTGACGTGGTAGCGGTGGACGGTGTTCCACTGCGGGTAGCAGGCGGGCAGCGCCCGCCACTGACAACCGGTGGCCGCGACGTAGAGGATCGCGTTCACGACGTCGCGCTTCGACCACTTCGTCGGGCGACCGATGCGACCCGGACCGGAGTAGCTCGGCACGAGATCGGAGATGAGTTCCCACTCCTCGTCGGACAAGTCACCGTGGGTCGACCGCCAGGTGGGCGAAATGGCACGCAGCTCATCCGTCATCTGGCAACTCTATGCCATCTTATGACCCGCGTCCACCGAAATGGGGGCGCTGACTGCCCATATTTTCCCTACAGCCTCTTAGCACAGCGAGTCTGCAGCTCTCTGTACTATAAACTGCTCATAGGCCCGAGCGCGTCGGCACGTGACCTTTCCGTCGGCCTCCAAGCGGTCCACAGCGGTCTTCGCGTGTACTTTCTTGAAGACGGTCTCGAGAAGGGCAAACTGTTGTAGCTCAAAGAGGGTCTTCGGACCTTGATCCAGTTGCTCCCGGATCTGCTGCAGGAGCAGGGTGAGATTCGGGTCGCCGTCCGAGAGATCGAATGCCAGCTGGTTCGGATCGCGAGGGTCTCTGAACTTCGATCCAGACACGGTGTCTACTCGCCACATGGCGTCCTTCATCTTCTCCACGCCGATTTCCTGCGTCGTCCCGAACACGAGGAAGAGCGGATGGCCACCTTCGTCGATCAGCTCGAACGTCAGGTGATATGGGAATCCTGCCTCGGTGAGGCGCCGACGATACTCGTCGACGAGATATCTCCTCTTCTCGATCGGACTTGGGAGATCTGCTACTGCCCGCCATTGGCGATCACCGAAGACTAGGTCACCCGCACCGACTTCCTCTTGCCCGGCAAAACGCGTGAACCACTGCGAGTGAAACGTGACGAGAACTTCAGGTCGCTTCCCTTGGCCGACACACTTGATGAGTTCAAAAGGCGTGTCCACACCCCAGCCGTCAAAGTTCGCAAACACCGGTCCTTTCGATGCCTTTATCTGATCGAGTTCGGGGAGGAGCACTTCCTCGCAGGCACCCAGCTTCCTCGTCACATGGCATCGCCGGGCCAGGTTCCGACCTACAACCATCGATTCGAGATGCGCGAACCGATCGGGCTCCTTCTCGACGAAGACCAGCTGTACCTCAGTCGGGTACTGACTGACGTCAGACCGGCAAGCAGCATCCAGTGCGATGATCGGCGACCCCACGCTGCCGTCGCGGTACTCGCCGGGTCCGGCGAAGGCGTCGACATAGCAGATCCCAGTCGACGACCATCTCGATGCCATGATCGGGAACCAGGCATCCAGGTAGATCTTCAGCAAGTCGTGCTTAGCCTCGGTGTGTGGGTCGCGGTCCCACACGACGTCCTTTGGAACCGCCATTCAGCCGACCAGTCTCCGCGGCATTTCATCCCAATGCCGACCGTCGAGTTCCCTTCCGCCGGACTTCGGGGTTCTGCCTCCCCACTGTTTGAAGAAGAAGGGAACGCCGTCTGCAGCGCACTGGTCCCGCACCTCGACTATCCATTCGTACTCGACGGGACGTGCGCCATAGCCCGACTCGCCCCCGACGATGACCCATTGGACGCCGTCAAGATCAAGCTTGCCCACCGGTCCGAGGAGTGGCTCGATCGACAAGAACTTCGTCGCCGCTGGAGTCTTTCGAAGGTCGCCGATACGGAAGGTGTACCGAGCACTTTCGACGCTCACGCCCATCCATAGGTTCTCGGGCCAGCGGAGCGTATTGGCAAGCGCGGCGAGTCGTCTCGACCGCTTCGTGAGAACCTGGTACGTATGGCGAGGGGTGTCGCTTATGACGGCGAAGACATCCGCTATGAACGAGTCGGGCACGGCAGGGTGGAAGAGGTCGCTCATCGAGTTGACGAAGATCGTCCGCGGCGTGGCCCATCGCCTAGGCAAGTCGAGCTGGTCCTTGTGGATCGCGATCCCGAACCCTGGACCTGAAGTGCGCGGATCACCGTCGACTTGGTACTTGGGGTTGCCCATTGCCTTCAGTCTTCGCGCTAGCGTGAGCGCATAGCAGTGATCGCATCCTGGCGACGTTCGGTCGCAGCCAGTCGTCGGATTCCAAGTAGCCTCGGTCCACTCAATCGCGCTGTGATCAGCCACGGGCTCACCTCCTGGACGAGGAGCCTACGCAAGGGGTGCGACAGGAGTGGCTCGATGACGACTCACGACCCGATCCTCTGAGCGGGGACTCGCGATCCGTGTCGTTCCGCCATGCTCGACGTCCACCACTCAGAGCGGCTGGCTAGCTGAGCGCTCGACCTCCACGGCTGAGGCGATGCGCATTCCTTGCGGTCGAACGGTCCGCGCCTCGCCGTCGCCTTCTCCATTCGCGTCGAGTAGGGCACTGCCCCATGCTGCGGTAGGGCTGCGTAGGGCAAGCGCGCCCAAGAGAAGCGCCTTCGAGGTCTCCCGCCGAGGAACCCCAGCATACGGCCGGTACGGCGGCACGATGTCGTGCGTAGGGCTGCGTAGGGCAGGGTGATCACGCGTCGATAATCAGGTCGATAAACCCTGTGGACAACCTCGTCAGAATGCCACGACACAGCAAGAAAGCCCAGGACAGTCAGCCCGAAAGACGCGAAGATTCAAAACAACGGGTGGGCCGTGGACACTCCTATTCGAACCTGCGTGACGTGCAGAAACGACTAGACATGCTCGAATCCTGCCTGTAACCGAAGCGTGCGCCTCGCGTCGCTCAGGCGATGGACCAGCAAGCGGGATCCGGTCACGGGGGCCGGGATGGTCAAGCTTTCTTCGCCGTAATCCGGTAGAGGGCACTGAACCCCTCGCCGCGGTAAGCGGGACCGGATTCCGACGGCGGGTCGAGCAGGTACATCGAACCCCCGAACGTCACTGCTTCGGTGGTGCCGTAGAGAAGGTCGCCCGGCGAGGAGTAGGCAGGCTTCAACTCCGCCTGCAAACTGATTGCGCCCGTCGAAGGACTGAGAAGGAACACCTGTTGCTGCACCCCGGATGGCTTCGCCACCGCGGTCCACAAGCCTGTGGCGTTGCCGACCATCGCTGAGCTGCTGCCTTGAGCCATGAGGACGCTCCGGATCGCTGGGGCAAGCGTCACCCGATGCACCACGGACGCGTTCGTGCCGCTGAGACTCCACACGGTCGTCGCGTTCGGTCCGGGGGCGAGCCACAGCGAATGACCAGACGCCACCATCCAGCGCACGTACTCGCCGTTCGGGAGCGTCAGGACCCGCGATGGTGTGCTCGCACCTGCGGCTACGAAATAGACGGCACCGAGGTCAGCTTTTCCTCCACCGCTGTTCGCCGCCGGTGCCAGCCAGAACCCATCGGCGTCGACGGCCATGATCGGCCGAGAGATGTCAGGCATCGCTACTCGCTGTTCGACAGCGCCGGTGGTATCGGAAACCCGGAGAAGCTGACTGCCGCCCTTCGCGAGTGCGTCGAACAGCCAAAGGTCGCCGTCTCCATAGGTCCAACCGGGCCACCCGTCAGACTCCTGAGGGAAAGACATCACGACCGGACCGAGCGCATAGCCCGCCCGGTCGTGCATGACGTGAGAGATGCGGACGGTGACCGTAGCAACTCCGCCACCATCAAAGGGAACCTTCGGCTGCACCGTCACCACCGGAAGGACCTTCTCGAGATCGG
>JAJZBS010000147.1 GCA_021851885.1 Actinomycetes bacterium
GAGGAGGGCCGCCGCCGCCGCCGCGCTTTTTTCTCCCACCAGCAGCCCCAAAACCCCGTATATATATAGGCTTTGCTCCGTCGCCACTGAAGCCCTCGTAGAGAAAAAAGTAGCACTTTTTCTGCATGAAGCCTGATCAGATGCTTACATTTGCTTCAGTTCGCGGTACAGCAGATGGGGGGGGAGGGCTAGAGGAAAACCCAGCAGCCGTTGATGGTCGCCTCAGTAAATGGCCTGGTCATGTCCTTCATTTCGCCCCAGGTCACCACTGACTCCATCCGCGGTCCGTAGGCTACGAGTGCGACCGCGTGCTCGAGGTTCTGGTTCGGTACGTCGCCGGGTTCGATGTGCCAGGCCCCCCGCAGGGTGCCCTCGTCGTAGGCCCGGTTGGTGAGGGCCACCGTGATCAAGCAGCCGTTCCAATCGATCATGGCCTGGTTGAGGGTGTCGAGGAGGTCCGGTGCGGCGAGGCCGTTCAGCTGCACGTACTGGTACTCGAGGATCCGGCCCTTCTCCTTCTCCCAGGCGAGGAACTGGTCGGGGTTCACGCCGACGCCGGCCTTCTCGCCGATGGTGGCGAGGAAGTCGACATACTCCTGGACCGCGTAGGGGCTGTGGGGCACGCGGTAGCCGAGGCGGTAGATGAGCCGCTTCCAGGAGGACGCCGCGGCGAGGTTGTGGATCATCACGAGGTGCAGGTAGGCGGCGACCGTGCAGTCGTCACTGAGCAGGTTCCCGAGGGGGCTCCACCGGTAGATGCCGCGTCGGCAGTCGTAGTGGGTGGGCAGGGTCACGAGTTGCGACCCTCATCGGGCTGCCAGCCGCCGTCGCCCGCTGGTTCCCACTTGCCATTGCGAATAAACCCGTGACGCCCGCAGCAGTCCGTCCAGCCGATGCTCGGCTCAAGGTGCAGCGGGTCGAGTGAAATGAGTTGATGCCTTCCCGTACCGGCCCAGAACCAGCGAGGCGACACGGTGTTCTTGTAGGTGCAGACGTGGGCCAACCACACCACACCGTCCGGTTCGACCGTCCAGTACACGTCCCGGCTCAGTGGTATCGGATCGGTGGCGTCGTATAGGTCGCGGAGCGCGTCTAAGTGGACTATTCGTGTCTCACTCATGCCGGTTCTCCGTTCCCCAGTGCATTCATCACGAGGTTCAGCGGCGTCTTGTAGACGTCCCGGTAGGGCTCGTCGTAGCCCGCGGCGTAGGAGTCGAGCTGCTGCAGTGAGATGAGCAGGTGCGAGATGCGGCCCCGCAGGACCGTGAGGTCGTTGCCGAAGATGCCGTCGACCTCGGACTGGAGGCGGTGGCAGGTGCGTCGTAGCTCCGCGTTCTCGAGCTCGAGGCGGGCGATGCGTTCCGCGGTGGCGGGCTTCACGGTGCGACCTTCGGCTTGTACGTGGGGGTGGTGAGCATCATCGGGGCCGAGGCGTCACGTCCGGCGATCAGCCAGTGGTGCTTCTCGAGGCCCTTGAACGCCCCGCGGATCTCAGCCTTGGGACGACCGAGGATATCGGCGAGACCGTTCACGACGTCGATATTGCGGTTGCGGGATACCACGACCCAGCTGGCCTGGCGGCCCGCCATGGGCGTCACCCAGGAGGGCTGCTGGTAGGAGCCGACGAAGGAGATCCCGCGGTCGCGGGCGGCGACGAGGATCTTGTCGACGGTGCCGCGGAGGTCGAAGGGCTGGCGGGGGTCGGTCAGGACGAGCAGCTCGTCGGCGTAGATCGTCCAGCCGCCCATCTCGTAGGCGTCCCAGAGGCAGCGGTTGACCGTGTCCACGAGCTTGTCGAGGTCGGCGTGGGTGCGGGCCCGGTTGCCGACGACGTACCGCGACGGCCGGCCCTCCTCGTCGTTGCGGGCACAGAGCTCGCCGGCGGACTTCTGCCCCGGCCACTTCTCGAAGCGGGGGAAGCCGAAGGACTCGAGCGAGCTATCGCCGCCCTTCACGTCGAGGGCCAGGGCGTACTTGCGGCAGGCCTCGATCAGGCCGCCGGCGAAGACCGTCTTGCCCTCGCCGGTGGGGGCGATGATGGAGACGTGCTCCCCCGGACGCCAGAGGTCCTTGAAGCGGGGCAGGAACTCCGTCTCCCAGTCGAGCGGCTCAACCTCGAAGCGTTGGCCCATTAGGTCAGGGGCTTGTAGGACGCCGCCCGTGGGTCGAGGGGTGTGGCCGGCCCGCCGGATAGGTCGCTCGCCTCGTCGGGAATGGAAGGCGACGTGACGGTTTCATCGACGGCGGGACCGGCCACGGGTGCGGCCTCGGGCGCGGGTTGAGTCACGTCCGGGGCCGCGATCTCAGAGGAGCCCTTGCTCGAGGAGTCGCTGGTAGTCGGCGGCTCGGCCGTCGACGTCGACCAGATCAGTCCGCCGGGGATCGGTGCCGCCTCGGCGGCGGCCGGTGCCGGGTCGGCAGTAGGGACAGTTGTCGAAGTGTCGACCTCCGGCGTCGATTCCGTAGTGGGTGGTGTCCATTCCTTCTCCTCTGCTCTCGCTACATCGGCGACTCGTGAGACGGTCTCTAAGGCGTCGTCTCGATCGGCCTCGCTGAACCAGCTGGACTGGTTGACGAGGTGGGCTAGAACTTCACTGAGCGTCTTCACTGGTGGCTCTTTCTGGTGTGGGTTCGGGGCTGGTCCCGGAGCCGTCGAAGGCCCAGGGGAATAACGACTCGATCATAGACGCGACCGGGTCGACGCCGGGTGGAACGTCGGGTCCGAACGCCTCGCGGATCGTCTCGGCGCGCTTCTTCGCTCGGGCCTCCGCTCGCTTCTTCGCGGGCAGCAGGGAGTCGAGGCTCGCCTCGATCGTCATGTAGAGGGCCGGGTAGAGGGTCGAGAGCAGGTTCGGGTTCGCCTCGATAGCGAAGATGAACAGCGGCGGTGCGAGCACGCCACCGATCGCGCCCATCTTGTCCTTGCCGGCGACGAGGGGTTGGAGCAGCTTGCGGTCGACGATCGTGTCGCGGAGGTTCTCGTCCAGCACCTCGGCGGTCGCGGGCGCGTTCCACTGCAGGTACTGGCCCAGGGAGTAGTGCTTCCCCATCGGGCGGCCGTCCGCGCTCTGGCGGGACAGTCGCGCCCCCAGGGAGCCGACGAGCTGCTCGAGGTCGTTGGCGATGGACTTGCGGGACCGCTTCATCCCGCCCGGTCGCTCGACTTCGTTCGTCTTCTGGGGCGAGGTGACGATGACGCGGTCGTCCTTCTTCGCGAACAGCCGCTTGATGGGGTTGCTCGGGGGAACAACCCCGGCGGCGAGGTCCGGTCCCGTGGGGGTCCCCGGCGAAAGGGGCGTGCCTGGACGGACCTCACCGCCGGAGAACTGAGCCTCCTCGGGTTCGGGGAGGGTGAAGGGGTCGAAGTCGTAGAGGGCGTCGGGGGCCGGTGCTACGACCGGCTCCTCGCCCCGCTTGCGCGACGCCGAGACGCGAGCCGACTGGCGTGCGTAGCAGGTGAAGCAGAGGCCGCGGGCCTTGTGGCCGATCTCGGTGGTGCCGCATTCGACGCAGCCGCCGGGAAACTTGTCGAGCGGCCAGGGGCGGTCACGAACTGACACGGCTGCTCCGCAACGCGTACCAGGTGGCCCCGACGATCAGCGAGCCGAGGGCCGCGCCGATGACGACGCCGGTGATCTGAGCCCGGCGACGCTTGCGGAGGCACTCCTCGCACTCGGCCTCGTGGGCCGCTGCAACCACGTCCATAACGTCGATAATCGTGGGGTCGGGGGCCGGCGTCTCGTCAACCGGTTCGGCGTCGAGGAAGGAGGCCATCACTTCCCCCACCACTTCTCCTGCTTGGACTTCTTGCCGGGCTGGGGGTCGGGCGTTGGCTCGGCGACCTTCACCGGCTCGACCTTCTCGACCTTCGCGGGCTCGGCGGCCTTGTCGTCATCGTCGTCCTCGTCGTCGTCCACCTTCGGCGCGGGGGCCGCGGGCTTCGCCTTCTTCGCGAGGTCCCGCACCGCCTTCTTCACCTGCCGCTCGGCGTAGGACTCCATCTCCGAGAGCGTGAATCGCTGCTCGAGCGGGCCGTCGTCGTCGTCGTCGTCGGCCGCGGGGACCGCGCTGGTGACGATCGACTTCAACGCCTGCAGCTTCTCGTCCAGCAGCGCCGACAGCTCTGCGTGGGTTACGGGATCGTCGGGGTTCGCCATGACCGCAGCGTACCACCGCGGGGTCTACAATGCGAACATGAGCGCCGAGGAGACCAAGGACGTCGAGACCTCCCTGCAGACCTGGGTCGAGACCGCCGTCTACGTGCTCACCTCCGCCATCGCCGCCTACGCGATGCTCCGCCAGGCCGGCGTCGAGATCGACTTCACGCCGGTGACGACCCGCTACCACCGGGCGAAGGCCGCCGTCGAGAAGATGCCCTGGTTGAACCCGAAGCGGTGGCGCCGGATGGTGAACGAGGTCCTGCTCGAGGCGTGGATCGAGTCAGAAGGAGAGTCGTGAAGACCAGAGTGCACGGGGACGATATCTACCGACGGATGGAGGCGGACGCGATCGTGCTGTCCAAGGCCTACGGCTTCGAGGCGTCGCCCTACCTGCAGCCGGGTCAGCCCCGCTGGCGGCTCGGTCCGCGCTGGATCGAGTTCGAGTGCGGCTGTCGCGCCGAGCGGTGCCGCACCCTCGTGGACCCCAAGGACTACGACCCGATCATCTTCGAGGGCTTGCCCGAGCAGGCGGTCTACGACCACGTCTGTGACGCGCACCAGCTCGGGATGTGGGAGAACCGGATCCGGTTCTGGATCTTTCGCGACCACGCCGTCGAGACGGCCGAGAACCGGAAGTTCACCAAGGTCCGGGGCTATGCTGACTTTCAGGACTGGCACCGTCGGCGCCGGCCGATACTGATGGGAGCGTGATGAGCGATCACGACGAGTCGGGCTTCGACATACGCGCCGCCTTCGAGGTCGCGGTCGGACTCGGCGACCAGCTGAGCCAGAGCGTCGAGCAGCAGAAGCGGCTCATCCGCCGCCTCGACGCGGTGACTCCGATCATGCACCGCCCGGCCACCTCGGCCGTCTGCCCCACGCCCACCGCGGCCTTCGCGATGGACCTGGGCACGCCGAGCCAGGGCACCTTCTGGGAGGTCCGCAAGGTGGTGATCGGCGGCATCGAGGTCACGACCACCGCCGCAGGATCCGCGGGGCTCTACCTCTCCGGCTCTCCCACGGTGAACGGCGCGGGCCTCAACAACTGCGAGGACTACGCGGCCTCCCTGCCCAACGTCGGCTACTACGGTACCGGGGCCCTCTACGTGCGGGCTAACGAGCACCTCTTCGCCGTCATCTTCGGCGGCACGGCGGGCCAGATCTACGTCGCCAACGCCTTCTGTCGCATCTACCAGGACGCCAAGCCCGAAGACTGGATCAGCTGATGCCGTTCAACAAGGGCGGTGGCGGTATCGACCAACTCACGGGCGACGTCACCGCTGGGCCCGGTACGGGCAGCCAGTCCACCTCGCTCGTCGGCACGACGAACGTCGACTCGGTGATCGCGGGGTATTACAATGCCGCGGCCGTTACCCTTACGAACAAGCGCATCACCAAGCGAGTCGTCGCCTTCGCCACTAACGCGGCGACCTACTCCGTGGACACCGACAACTACGACGTGGTGCATATCACCGCACAGACCGCGACGATCACCAGCATCGCCACGACGGGAACACCGGCAGACGGAGACACGTTGCGAATCTCCATCACCGGCACCGCTGCTGTCCCCTTCACACTGGCGAGTGCGAACTTCGAGCCATCGACTGTCGCGCTCTCCACGACGACTACCGGCACGGCACGGCTGGACATGGGCTTCTTCTGGAACTCGGAAACGAGCAAGTGGCGCTGTCTGGCGGTGGCGTAGATGGCTGGCTACTTCCTCGCGGAACTTCAGGACACCTACACCACGCCGGGCGACGCTGGCTACGGCATCGCAGTCGATACCTCGGGCAACGTCTACTGCACGGGCCAGCAGCAGAACAGCGCGGGGCACACCATCGCGTTCGTCGCCAAGTACAACACGTCGGGCGTCATTCAGTGGCAGCGATCCCTCACCGACACCTACACCACGCCGGGCGACTATGGCTACGGCATCGCAGTCGATACCTCGGGCAACGTCTACTGCACGGGCCACCAGGAGAACAGCGCGGGGCACGCCATCGCGTTCGTCGCCAAGTACAACACGTCGGGCGTCATTCAGTGGCAGCGATCCCTCACCGACACCTACACCACGCCGTATGACTATGGCCATGGCATCGCAGTCGATACCTCGGGCAACGTCTACTGCACGGGCTACCAGAACAACAGCGCGGGGCACACCATCGCGTTCGTCGCCAAGTACAACACGTCGGGCGTCATTCAGTGGCAGCGA
>JAJZBS010000148.1 GCA_021851885.1 Actinomycetes bacterium
GACGAGCAGGTCGACGTCGCTGTCGGGGCGGTCCTCGCCCCGGGCCACGCTTCCGAAGACGCGGACGTTGGAGGCGTGCCGTCTGGCGGCGGCTTCGATGATCGCGTCCCGGTGCTCAACCAGGCGCTTACCCAACGGAGACCGAGGCACGAAATGCGCCGTCATGGGCGGCATCGTACCGTCTACTTCCTGCGACAGCCCGCTTCAACTGCCAGGTCGAAGTCGAAGGTTCTGGCAGTCGTCCTGTTGCTCAACACAGTGGGGTCGGCACCACCGAGCGATCATTTGGGACTCCGCGAAGACCGTCACCGGCGAGCCCGTGGGCGGCCTGTCGCGTGTCTTCCCGGGTGCGACTTCCGCCCGGACCGATGGAACGTGGGCCAGGGCTCTGGTGGGCCCCGATGGCGCTAGCGGGGTGCGTGCTGTAGCCCGGTGGCCTGCTGCTTCCCGGTTGGTCCGCTGCTAGGAATCCAGCGGTCCGACCGTAGCTCGGAACCCTTCGCGCTCCTCCTCGGTCCAGTGGTCTCGACGGACGGCAGGGAGGTGCAGCTTGTAGGTGGTGGACGCTGCAGCCCGGTCGAACTCGACCATCCCGATCCCCAACTCCTCTGCGGCCCACAGGATGCGGTCGAGTGGTGGATTGACGCTCGGAGCGGTCGCGAAGAACACCCAGGAGAAGTCGGCTCCGCGCCCCTGGGCATGGGCCTGGTAAACGGACCGGATGTCGAAGCCCTTGTAAATCTCGACCTCGATGGCGTGGAGGTCCCGTAGATCATGCCGATGCCGCTTGCGGCGGGGGAAGGCCTGCATGACGAGGTCGGGATGAGTCCATACCCCGAGACCCCGCCTGCCAGCCCGAGCTGTGTTCAAGACGCTGATATCCCGAAAGCCCTGATTTGGACCCCAGTGGCGCTCGATGACCCGGGCCACGTCGTTGTAGCTACCGTCCTTGCCTCGCTCCGAACCTCGGAAGCGGATGACGCCACCTGACCCGATGCTGATGGCCTGAGTGCTGTCGGCGCACGCTCGTTGGATGACACGGTCGACCTTGTCGATCGACCATCCGAGGGCCATGCCGATCTTGGCTCGGCTCAGCTGCTCGTTGGGTGCCGCGGACAGCACGTCCACGAGCATCTTCACCTCGGACCTCCTCGGCATGCGTCCCCCTCTGGTCCGCCGTTCCGGCGGAAAAACGCTACCCCGGACGCGAGGAACTCCCAGGCTGTCTTGGCCGTAGAGGTGCTCGTCGGCCTTCGGGGTACTTCGCTGACGTGGGATCAGCCTTCCATCAAGGCCCGATCTCAACAGGAAATGTTGAAGCCGGTCGCGGTGCACGTCACGATGTCACCTCGCGGTACGGCAGGCCACCCTCCCCAACTACGCCCACGCCCTGCCCTTGGAGGACCAGTCGATCGCCAATGACATCGACGAGGTGCTCGGCGCTCAGACTCAGCCCGTTGGTGACGCGCCCATCGTGTCGGAATTGACGCCGGTCCTCTGGCGTACAGCTCCTGCCACCTGCTCGGGCGGGACCAGACCGGCCATATGGCACAACATCTGATGCCAGACCCTATGACCAGAAAAGTCATAGCAACGACCCGAGGAACGTCGGCATGTCGACAGCACAGCTGGTGCGTGAATCTCGGCGCGGCAGCGGTCTCACCCAGCGCGACCTGGCGGTCCGTTCCGGGGTTCCCCAGTCGGCCCTGGCCGACATCGAACGCGCCGCCCACGATACGCGCTGGAGCGCTCAACCGCCTGGTGGGCGCAGCCGACTACCAGCTGTTCGTGCTCCCCACCAGGGCCCATTCTGCCGCCGACTGGGCCGACGTCATCTACCAGGAACTTCAATCGGGCCGTCGGAGCGAAGAGGTGGCCTTCCGTGCCCTGATCGGCCTCCACGACGATCTCGTCGGCGAGTCGGCCCCACTGAAGGTCGCCCTCTGCGTGGCTCCGCCCGGGCCGTGCGGTGACCGTCGCTTCGACCCGGTCATCGCGGCGGTCGTCGACCACCATCTCTCGACCAGCCGGCTTCCGGTGCCGACCTGGGTCCGGGATCCGCCGAGGACGTTGGACGTGCCGTGGGTCGTGTCCCCGCACACAAGCCCCGAGTCAGTGCCGAGGGCGTTCCGGCGGCACGGTGTCCACCTCGCTCCGTCCGAGCTGGCGAGCGTCTGACGTGCTGTTCACACGGGAGGACGTCGATGAGGCGCTACGGGCACTCGTCAACGAGCTGGTCGCCTCCGGTGCTCCGGCCACGATCGACGTCGTCGGTGGGGCAGCGGTATCCCCCCAGGTCGAGCGTGAGGCCCTGCCCCAGGACATCGACGCCCTCCACCCGGCGACGAGTGGCTTCACCGACGCCGTGGGGCACGTCGGTGCTGCCCGCGGCTGGCCGGATACCTGGCTCAACGATGCCGTGACGAAGCACGTCAGCCACTTCGACACGATGGACGACTGGGAGATCCGGATCGAAGGCGACGGGTGGTCGTGCGCGTCGCACGAGCCGAGCTGCTCCTGGCCATGAGGCTCCTCGCCGGATGGCGACGCCATGATTCGGGGGACTTCGACCGGCTGCTCGATGCCTGTGGCATCACCACGCTGGCCGCTGCCCGGTGCGTATTCGACCGGTACTACCCGGACGAGGCGATCGCCGACCCGGCGTGGCGCCACCTGCGGGAGCGCTTCGACGGTCCCGGTGGACGGAGCCGAACTGCCCAAGCCTCGATGAGCGGGCATCGACGACTCGACGGGGACCTGTTGACTGCGTGCCGACCTCTACTGGTCAGCTTCGCGTGAGCGCGTGAGATGCACGGGGCAGGTCACCGGGAGCCCCAGGCGCTCCCAGAAGGAGCGCTCTTCGGCCAGGTCGCGCACGTTGAGCACAGGAGCCAGACGAACGAAGAGGCGGGCGTCTCCGGTAGGCACGGCGCCAATCCCTACCTCAGCCACTCGCACGGTTGGGATTGCCGACGCCTGTCATGATCAGGCTGCGCAGCGACTCGCTGATGTAGAACGTCCAGGCGCCAGAACATCCCGCGAAGCACTCCATTCTGGGTGTCAGGCCGGCGTGGGTGAAGCGCACTTCGGTTGCGGCAGCCGTCGGCAGGATCTCGAACCTGAGTTCGGTTCCGACCCACTCGTCAGGCTCCGAAGCGAAGCTCAGACGTGCGTCGTCGACGTGCCAGACGACGCGTCGGCCAGGAACAAGTTCAGAGATCGTCTGCTGGCTGAAGTGGACGTCCGCATAGCGATAGCTGAACGTGGCGCCCAGGACGTCCGTCTCCCCCTCGATGTCGCCGGACCACCACCCTCGGACGTCGTTGATCGCTGCAAAGACGGCCTCCGGAGACTCGTGGACAGTGAAGCTGATGGTGAAGTCGCTCTCGTCCACGATGCTCCTCCTCCATTACGACTTGCGTGATGCAAGTAACAGTACAGGGGTAAGTAGTATGATGCAAGTGGTTCCGAAGAGGTGGAGGTGGCATGCTCGGCAACACGTACGACACCCAGGTGTGCTCGATCGCCCGTGCCCTCGAGGCTGTCGGGGAGCGATGGAGCCTCTTGATCGTCCGTGATGCGCTCTTCGCCCGGGTGACCCGCTTCAGCGACTTCCAGCACAACCTCGGCCTGGCGACGAATGTCCTGAAGACCCGGCTCGACTCACTGATCGCCGCCGGCATCATGGAGCGTCGCCGCTACTCCGAGCGACCTGAGCACTACGAGTACCTGCTGACGGAGAAGGGGCGCGACCTCGCGCCGGCGCTGATCGCGTTGACCGCCTGGGGGGATCGCTGGTCAAGCCCGAACGGGCCGCCAATCCTCTACACGCACTCCGCATGCGGAGGCTCGATCCAACCTGAACTTGCCTGCTCGAACTGTGGAGCAATCGAAGGTTCCGAGGTGACCGTCCGACCCGGTCCAGGCATGCCGGCCGACTACCTCGCCAATCGTCGCCCCCGGGCGAGGGCCGCTCATACCTAGCGCTGAAGCGGCGCATCGCCGAGTATTCGGCTCGGACGGCCCTCGGGCGCTCACCTGCCAGCAGGCCACTCAACGCCAGTCCTCACGTGAGCGCTCCTCGCCAGGAACACGAAGGTCGGCGTGGCGGACGCGGCGGGAGGCCGGCGATGGCAGGGCTCAGGGAGGCCGGCCGGTGCCGGTCGGTGATCGACCGTAGCTGCCGACTGCAGCTACGGGCTGGTGCGGACCGTCGACCTTTGCCGCCACGTGCGGTCCGACCGGAAGACCGGCAATGTGGTGGTTGCTTCTGGTCCGAACCCGAGGTGTGCCGAGCCTGCCAGAGAGGAGCCCGACCGATGGCGAGAGGTCGAGAATGTCGATGGGTGGCAGCCGGTGCCGCAGTGGCGGCCGTCGGTGCCTACCGGCAGTTCTTCACGTCTTCACGCCCTGGCAGCAACGGTGGGGCGCCACAGACGGCGAGGTGGTCGGGCCGCTTCCCGGTGACGACCTGGTCGCGGAACCTGCGGTGCAGACGACCCGGGCCATCAGCATCGCCGCACCGGCCGCCGCCGTGTGGCCGTGGATCGTGCAGCTCGGAGCTGACCGGGGCGGCTTCTACAGCTATGACTGGCTGGAGAACCTCTTCGGCCTGGGGATCCACAGCGCCGACCGGATCGTCGAGGATTGGCAGACACGTCGTGTCGGGGACCTGGTCCATGCCGACGCCAGGGGGCGAGGCGGCTGGTATGTCATGGATGTGCGCCCCGACGACGTCCTGGTGCTGAAGATGGGCGATGTGAAGCTCGGCCGGCCGGTGGAGCGCCACGAGGGCATCGGCTGGGAGTTCCTCTGGACCTTCGCCGTGCGGGAGGAGGCGAACGGCACCACGCGGCTGGTGGTGCGCGAACGGGTGGGCTTCGCCAACAACTGGGTGAAGCTCATCCTGGCACCGCTCGGGCCGGTCAGCTTCGTCATGACCCGGAAGATGCTGGCGGGAGTGAAGTCCCGCGCCGAGTCGGCGTAGCGGTACCACCCGCTCGGGCCGGCGGAGCGCCGGGCCGCCGGCTGGCGCGGATCGCCGGGATGACGACGAGTAGGGCTCCGGCGACGAGAAGGATCCCGCCGAGGGCGAAGAACCCCCCGGCGATCCACCCGAGCGCGGGGATGGTCGCTCCCGCAGTGGCAGTGACCGACACGCCCGGGGTGGCGTCAGTGTTCATGACCACGACGGTCCAGTCGCCGCTGGTCGGCCTCTACAACGCGGAGCTGACGCCACCATGCAGTCCCGGAAGTCCTTGTCGGCGCGGCGGTCATGTGGCGGCTCGACATCCCGCACTGACGGCTCCGGCAACGCAAAGGAGCCTTCCGGGAGGAGGGGGACCTGCGATCGAGCGGGAGGTCACTGCCGCTCCACGCTGCACATGGTCGCCGTCGGTGTCCGTGGTCCCGGATCCGTCCTCTGTCAAGATCTCGGTCGTGAACCGGGTCCTGTGGCGGGTCGGGGCGATACGGGCTGCCTGGGTGCTCGTGCCCATCTGGTTGTTCGTCGCATGTGCCGGCGCGGTGTCGGGCGGAACCGCCCCCTGGGCGCTCCTGTACGGCTTCTTCACGGCGTTCGGCGTCCTGGTGGCGATCGTCGGGACGGTGTCCGATCGCCGGCTGGCGGTCCGGGCCGGGCGCGCCGACGCCCCATGGCGTGGCTACCCGGCCTTCTCCCTTCCCGTCGAGACGTCCGTTGCTCCCGAACATGCGCTGGCCATCGCCAGGCGGGCGGTGGCCATGACCGGCGGGTCGGCCATCGAGCTTGTCGAGCCCACCACCGTCATCGGGTGGATCGGATCGGTCTGGACAAACGCCCCGCAGAAGCAGCAGTACGAGCTGGCGGTCGCCGTCATGGCGGGCACCGGTGGGGGCATCGAGTTCGTCTGCTGCGCCCGACCGCGCTTCTCGAGTGCGGCCTTCGGGGCAGCGAAGTGCCAGCTGCTGGCAGAGCTGCTGCAGTCCGCAGTCGTCAGCCTCGCTCTGGACGAGGGTGACGCGGCCTGACGCCGTCCGCCCCGCTGCCGCCACCGGGTCCGGGTAGCCGGGTCCGGGTAGCCGGGTCCGGGCGCCCCGAGCGACGGCAACGGCACGTCGCGCTGCATGGTCTGGATCCTGCACATGGCCCGGATCCCGCGGGTGGCCCGGAGGCTCCACCGACGATCGGCACCGTCTCCCAATCGGTGCGTAGGCCGCATCCGGCCCCTCACCATCGGCGAAGCAGCGCCTCCGCACCCTCGGCCATCTCGATGACGACCTCGTCGGCGGCGCGTTCCTGCGACAGGGAGCCCACCCCTTGGCCGGCGTAGATGAACGCCGTGTCGTAGTCGCCCGCCTCCCTCGCCCGGGCGACCCGTGCCCCCTCGTCG
>JAJZBS010000149.1 GCA_021851885.1 Actinomycetes bacterium
ATCTGGACGGCTCTCGACTGGGCGCGCCCCGATGGCAGCGGCGGGACAGAAGAGCGCCTGCTCGACTTGCGGACGGGAACGCTGGAACGCTGCGTGGGCCCGGTGGGCGAATCAGGGGGCGCGCCCTATGCCTTCCGGTCCCTGCGCTTCGTCTCGCAGGCGGACCGGCACGTCATGGCGATGCGCGCCGAGGGGCCGCCGGATGACTTGATGCCCGGCGCCGCCCTCCGTCCCTCGCCCACGGCCGTCGACGGTGACGTGGAGCTTGCGGTGGGCGAACGTGCGGGGGTCCAGGTCGCCCGCGTTGTCAGCACGTCCGGCGAAGATGCCGGCGTCACCGTCGCGGCATGCGACAACGTCACAGAGCTCGGCCCACGTCGCGTCGTGGAACGTCTCGCGACATGGGTGGGCAACCAAGAGCTCCCGCACGGCGATCGTGCACCGCATGCAAGCCCGGCCGGAATCGTCGAGAGGACCCTCGGCCAGATGGCGCAGCACGGCTTTGATGCCCTCCTCGCATCTCATCGCGAGGCGTGGGCTCGGCGGTGGATGGATGCCGAGGTCGTCATCGACGGTGCCCCCGCCGACGAGCTGGCGGCGCGCTTCGCCGTCTTCCACCTTCTGTCGTCTGCAGCATCGTGTGGCGAGGCAGCTGTCGGGGCACGCGGGCTGTCCGGTCCGGCGTATGCGGGACACGTCTTCTGGGACGCGGACGTCTTCGTCCTGCCTGCACTCGCCGCGATCGCGCCTCAGGCGGCCCGCGCGATGCTCGAGTACCGGATCCGTAGGCTCCCGGCGGCCCGTCTCACCGCCGCGTCGGCAGGGCGCAGAGGTGCACGCTTCCCGTGGGAGTCCGCGCGCGACGGCACCGACGTGACCCCACGGATCGTCCCAGGCCCCCACGGCGACCCGGTCGAGGTGGCAACAGGGCTTCGCGAAGAGCACATCGTCGCCGATGTCGCCTGGGCCGCAATGCTGTACGCGCAATGGACCGGCGACGCGGCCTTCCTCGCCGGGCCCGGACGGGATCTCGTCGTCGATACGGCCCGTTACTGGGCAAGTCGCATGCGCGTCGATGCCGGCGGGCATGGGCACCTCGACGCGGTGATGGGACCCGACGAGTACCACGAACGAGTCGACGACAATGCGTACACGAACCTCATGGCGCGCTGGAACCTGCGCGCCGGTGCCGATCTCCTGTCTGCCCATCCAGGAAACGACGGTCGTGGTGGCGCGCCCGGCGAGGCCGCCGCCGTTCCCGAAGCGGCGATCTGGCGCCGGCTGGCCGCGCAACTCGTCGACGGCTGGGACGCAGAACGGGGGATCTACGAACAGTTCGCCGGGTACTTCGCCCTGGAGCCCCTCCTGCTCACCGAGATCTGCAAGCCTCCGGTCGCCGTCGACGTCCTCCTCGGGCACGAGCGCGTGGCCTCGTCTCAACTGATCAAGCAGGCCGACGTGCTCATGCTTTACCACCTGCTTCCCGAGGAGGTCATGCCGAGGTCCCTCGCGCCCACCCTCGACTTCTATGGCCCACGCACTGCGCACGGGAGCTCCTTGTCGCCAGCGATCCATGCGTCGTTGCTCGCGCGCGCCGGACGTACCGAGGAAGCCCTCGACCTCTTCCGCCTGGCAGCTCGGCTCGACCTCGACGACCTGACGGGAACGACGGCAGGCGGTGTGCATCTTGCGACGATGGGCGGGCTGTGGCAGGCGCTCGCCTACGGCTTTCTCGGCCTCCTTGCGCACGGCGACGTGCTCGCGATCGACCCCCGGCTCCCGCGGGCCTGGACGGGGCTGGGGATGCGCATGCGATTCCGGGACCGGCGCGTCGGAGTGCACGCTCGGCCCGATCGCGTCGAGATCACGTGCGACGCGCCGCTGGCGGTGCAAGTGGGTGGCGGCGACGTGCGCGTGTGCGAACCGCCGGGGGAGACGGTTGCCATGGGTGGCAAACGCCACTCAGTCCTTCGCTCAAGGAGGTCCGGATCATGAGTGTCATCCTCGTCGGGCTGGACACGAGCGCAGCGGCCCGCCCTGTTCTCGACGCGGCCGTTGCCTTCGGGGCGATGGCGGGGGTCCCCGTCGAGGCGGTCCACGTCCACGACGGCGCCGTCGAGACGCCGGCGACCCTTGCGGCGCGTTCGGGAGTCGCGCTGCGCGTCCTCGAGGGCCCCGCCAGTGCCGTCCTCGTCGACGCCTTTTCGGCTGCCGAGGTGTGCGCGGCTGTCGTCGGCGCACGTGCGACGCCGGGGGGGCGCCGGCCGGTCGGTCGCATCGCCCGCGCGGTCGTCGAGAAGGCGCTGAAGCCCGTTCTCGTCGTCCCGCCCGAGGCGTCTCTCACAGCGCCGATCCGCCGGATCCTCCTCCCCCTGGAGGGGATGGAGACCTCGTCGCGCGCGGTCCAAGAAGCCCTCTGGCCCCTGGTCGCAGACGACGTCGAGCTTGTCGCTCTCCACGTCTTTACCGACGCAACCCTGCCGCGCATGCTCGACCAACCCGCGTACGATCTCGAAGTGATCGGCCAGGAGTTCCTCGCGCGCCATTGCCCGCCGGCCACGAAGATCGTCTTGCGTCCCGGGCCGGTCGGCCGGCGTGTTTTCGAGGTCTCTGCGGAGCACGGCATCGACGTCGTTGTGCTGAGCTGGTCGCAGGACAGCTCGCCGGGTCGGGCCCAGGTCGTCCAGGAGGTCCTCGGGACCCTCGCCCTCCCCGTCCTCCTCCTTCCCGTGGCCGCGTGAGCCGGAGGCAACGAGGAGCGGACCGTGGTGGAGGAACAGTCGCAAGGCCCCGTTGGTGTCGGAGGGGCGAATGCTGCAACGGCTTGACAGTCCGTGCGCGGACCGGTGAGCGTGGGGCAATGGGTGGCCACGTTCGCGACGTGCATTTCGACTCGCTGTACGGGCAGGGCTTCGCCCGGATCGCCGTCGGCGTCCCGCCCGTGCGCGTCGCCGACCCTTCGTTCAACGTTGCCGCAACCCTGGAGCTTGCCGATCGCGCGACCGAGCGGGGCGCCGTCCTCGCCGTCTTCCCCGAGCTGGGCCTGACCGGGTACAGCGCCGACGACCTCTTTCACCAGAGCGTCCTTCTCGACGCCGTCGAGGACGCACTGGCTCGCCTCGTCGACGCGAGCACCGCGTTGTCATGCGCGCTCGTCGTCGGCGCTCCTGTCGTCACCGAGGGACGGCTGTTCAACTGTGCCGTCGTCATCAACGACGGGTCGATCGTCGGCGTCGTCCCGAAGAGCTACCTGCCGTCGTACCGGGAGTTCTACGAAAAGCGGCAGTTCTGCGCGGCTCGCGACGCCCAGCAGGCCGAGATCACGGTTTGCGGTGCCCGCGTGCCGTTCGGCACAGATCTTCTCTTTGCAGCCACCGATGTGGACGACTTCACCTTCCACGTCGAGATCTGCGAAGACCTCTGGGTGCCGGCTCCGCCGAGCAGCTACGCGGCGATGGCCGGTGCCACAGTGCTCCTCAACCTTTCGGCGTCGAACGCTCTGGTGGCAAAGGCGGACTACCGGCGCCTCCTGTGCGCGTCCCAGTCGGCCCGCTGCCTCGCCGCATACGTCTACACGGCTGCCGGGGCCGGCGAGTCGACGACCGATCTCGCGTGGGATGGCCACGCCCTCGTCTACGAGAACGGTGACCGCCTGGCCGAGGCCGAGCGCTTCGTGCGCGAACCCCAGCTGGTCGTCGCCGATGTGGACTGCGCGCGCCTCGCCGCCGACCGTTTACGGATGACGAGCTTCACCGACGCCGCAAGCGACCACGCCGGCACCTTGCGGTCGTGGCGGCGCGTGCCGGTCGCACTCCGGCCGCCGGATAGCGCCGTCGTTCTCGAGCGCGCCGTCGCGCGCTTCCCGTTCGTCCCGGCCGATCCGGCCAAGCGCGATGAGCGCTGCGCCGAGGTGTACCACATCCAGGTCCAAGGCCTCGTGAGCCGCCTCGCGGCGAGCGGTATCGACAAGGTCGTCGTCGGGGTGTCCGGCGGCCTCGACTCGACGCAGGCGCTCGTCGTCGCCGCGAAGGCGATGGACTCCCTGGGTTTGGAGCGCACGAACGTGCTCGGTGTCACCATGCCGGGTTTCGCCACGACCGCCCGCACCCGCGCCAACGCCCACAAGCTCATGGACGCACTCGGGGTGACCAAAGTCGAGATCGACATCCGGCCCGCCGCGCAGCACATGCTTACCGACATCGGCCACGCCGCCGCAGAGGGCAACTCCGTCTACGACGTCACCTACGAGAACGTCCAGGCGGGAGAGCGCACCTCCCACTTGTTCCGCCTCGCCAACTTGCACGGTGCCCTCGTCGTCGGAACCGGGGATCTGAGCGAGCTCGCCGTCGGTTGGTGCACCTACGGGGTCGGCGACCAGATGTCCCACTACGGGGTCAACGCGTCGGTGCCGAAGACACTCGTGCGTTATCTCATCGCCTGGATCGCCGGGACCGGCGAGCTCGCCAACGGCGCCGAAGAGGCGCTCCGTTCCGTTTTGGCGACAAAGGTCTCGCCCGAGCTCGTGCCGTCCCCCGAAGACGCCGACGGACAGCCCGGCCAAGGGTCGGAGGACGTCGTCGGCCCCTTCGAACTTGTGGACTTCTTCCTTTACTACATCCTGCGCTACGGGTACCGGCCGAGCCGCGTCGCGTACCTCGCGCACCGGGCGTGGGCCGACGTCACTGCAGGCGCTTGGCCCGAGGTGGTCGCCGATGAGGATCGTCACGCCTACGACCTCGCGACGATCAAGAGCTGGCTGCGCGTCTTCCTGCGCCGCTTCGTCGAGACGAGCCAGTTCAAACGCTCCGCGATGCCCAACGGCCCGAAGGTCGGCTCGGGTGGATCCCTTTCGCCGCGCGGGGACTGGCGCGCGCCGAGCGACGCGGTGGCGCGGGCGTGGCTCGAGGAGCTCGATCGCAACATCCCCTGATCAGGCGCGCCGGTTCGTCCGGCCACACTTGTTGATCGCCGGCGCCAGGTGCCGGGCATGCCCCCCCCGGGGGCGGGGCGCCTATTCTGCCCGTCCCCTATGCGTTGGGGCCGTCTCGTCGGGTCCCACCTCCGGGCGAATATCGGGCGCAAGAAGCGCCCCCCCGGTGGGTTCCCTCCAGTAGCCGTATGCCCGGGGGTCCCATCCGGGCGGATCGAGGGCCTTGAGGAGGTCGCCATCATGGTGTGGGGGCAGTCAACGACGCGAAGGGTCATGCTCCTCGTGGGTGCGGCGACGGTCGCGATCGGGTGCGCGACGAGCGCACTCGCCGTTCCACAAGCCGCATTCGGCGCGACCGGGTCATCCCAGACGCCGTGCGCGGGGGGCGGGTCGACCCCGATCGCTGGCCTGCCGATCGGGGTGGCGCTGCCGTCCGGCGGACCGGCGGGCTCGATCGCCGGAGGGACGTCGACCTGCCTGTCCCCGACAGGTGCGGGTGCGCCCGTCAGCTCCCCGTCGCCGTCGTCGTCGCCTGGCGCGAGCCCGGCGAGCGCACCCTCGCCGACCATCTCGGGTGCGAAGGCCGCGATCTGCGGTGCGCTTGACCAGGTCGCCGGCGGCGCTGCACAACTCCCGGCCGATGGCGGCACCCTGTCAAACACGTTCTCCGGCGCAACGGGCCGGCTGGCGGGCCAAGCCGGGTGTGCAACCACCACTGCCGGCCCGGGGCTCACGGCCGGCTCCCCCACCACGGCGACGTCGACAAGCGGGTCGTCACCGGTCGGGCCAGGAAGCCCCCTGTGCACGGCCCTCGCCGCCGTTGCCGCCGCCGTCGGTCAGCTTCCCCAGGCCGGCAGCCAACTCCAGGGCGGCATGCGCGAGGTCGCGAACGCGTTGCAGTGCTCGGGGGCCGCACCGGGTGTGAGCCCCCTCTGCTCCGTCCTCGCCCACGTCGGCGCCGCGCTGGCCCAGGTGCCGCAGGTCGGCAGCCCCGTGGCCACCGCCCTCGCCCAGATCGACGGAGCGCTCGGCTGCCCGGCGCCCCCGGTGAGCGGGTCCCTCCCGTCCGGGGTGCTCGCGGTGATGTCGGCGCCGGTCGCCCTGCCGGCCCACGCAGTGCTGGCGGCCGCCAACTTCACCGGGTGAGACGAGACCATCGGCGACAAGGGGGCAACGCGATGAGGTCGAGGACTCTTCGCTCATCCAAAGCGTCCGGCGACCTGCGTGGCGTCGCCGCAGACCCCCCGATTTCGCTCGCGACGGGCATCGCCGACGGAGCAGCGGCACAAGACGGTTCGCGAAGCCCCGGTGCGCCCGCCGGGAGGCGTGCCCGCGGTGCGCGCCGCCGGCCCTTGTTGTCCCATCCGGCTCTCGCCGTCGGGCTCTCCGTCGCTCTCGGCGCCGCCGTCGCGGCTTCCGTCGCGCT
>JAJZBS010000150.1 GCA_021851885.1 Actinomycetes bacterium
CGGTTGCCGGCTTTGCCGACCGCATCATGGCCCGTTCCACGAGCCCCCGCCCCGCTGGCTGCGGCCCGTCCCGCAGGCCCTCCGGGGCATGGACCGCTGGCGGGCCCAAGCTCGGCCGACCTCCCTCGACAACCGCAGCCTCCGGGATCCTGGGCCGGTATCGGGAGCCGACCCGGGCGCCGGCCCCGCCTGACCGGAGCTGCTTGTTCCCACAGGCCACCGGCGCGGCGGGCCTGGTGGGTCCGAAGGATCCGGCTAGGTCGGAAGGATCGGGCTAGGTCGGAAGGATCCGGGCGACGACTTCGAGCACCACGACGAGAAGGATCACCGACAGGTCAAGGGAGGCGCCGCCGAGGGGGATCGGCGGCACGACACGGCGGACGACGGACAGGACTGGGTCGGTCACCGCCCCCACGACACGCCGGATCGGGTTGAGCGGCGACGAAGGGGAGGCGGGAAACCACGTCAGGATGGCCGCGACGATGAGGACCACCACGTAGAGCTGGATGACCGTAACAAGGATTGCCATGACGGGACGCGGGGCGGGGTTCTCGAAATCAGCGTGTCGCGGGCCGAGCCGTCAGGGACGGAGCAAGCCGCGCTCTTGCAGGCGCTTGCGCTCTTCGGCCGATACTTCGACGTTGCTGGGCGTCAGCAGGAAAACCTGATCGGCGACTTTCTCCATCGCCCCGTGCAACGTATAGGCAACTCCGCTGCAGAAGTCGATCATCCGCCTCTGCAGCTCCTTATCGGCGACCTGGAGGTTGACGATCACCGGCTGGTTGTCCATGACGTGATCGGCAATGTCCTTCGCATCGGCGAAGCGGGTCGGCGTCGCGACGTGGACGCGGGCCCCCTTCTCCGGACTCATGGGCCTGATCGCCGCCGGTCGAGGCGTCGCGGCAAAGTCGCTGCCGTTGTCGCGCGGGACGGGCCGGATCGTCGACGCTGCGACAACCGACGTCCGCTCGGCCGGCTCGTCGCCCACCGTGCGCGGAAGTGAAGTTGAACGGATTGGCGTCTCGGGTTCGTCGTAGCGCCCAAAGTCGTCGTACTCGTCCTCGGCGAGCCCTAGGTACGCCATTGCCCGTCGCATGAACGAAGCGGCCATGTGTTGCCTCCTTGTCCGACAGCTTATTGCTCGCGCGGCCTCGATGGGCGGTCCCCAAACAAAGAACTGCCCACCCGCACGATCGTCGCCCCCTCGGCGACCGCCAGCTCAAGGTCCGCGCTCATCCCCATGGAGGCTTCGTCGAGCCCCAGGCGATCCACGAGCCGCCTCGTGCCGCTGAACGCCCGCCGGGCCTCGTCAGGCCCGGCGAGGGGGGCAACCGTCATGAGGCCGCGCACGTCGAGGCCCATGCCCACCAGGCGATCAACGAGACCAGGAGCCTCCTCGGGGCGGCAGCCGTTTCGGCCGGGATCGCCCGAGAAGTCGACTTGGACCAGGACCTGCGCGCCGGGGGCATGCCGGGATATCGCCTCGCCTTCGCTCGCGCGGGCCACGCCGTGCCACAGGTGGACGAGCCCCCCCAGCGGGCCGACCTTCCGCCGTTGGATACTCCCGAGGAAATGCCACCGCACTATCCCCGCCCGTCCTTGCCGACCTCCGGCTCCCATCTGGTCGGCCCGGATCCACCGATCGCGCACACCGCCAGTGCCGGTGGCTTCCCCGCCGCCGGCGGCCACGAGCTCGGCATCCTTTGCAAGGAGCTCCTGCGCGTAGTTCTCGCCGATATCGGCCTGTCCCGCCGCGACTGCTGCCGCACAGGCAGCGGTGCCGAACCCTTTCGTCACCGCCACCACCCGGACACGTCCGGGGTCGCCACCCGCGTCGCGAATGCGCCGGTTCACTTCGTCGAGGCGCCGGCGCATCTCTGCTGCGGTCGGGACCGGCGGCGCGGACGCGTGGCCAGAACCCGGATGAAGCGTCACGGGCCCTCCCCCCAGACAAGCATGACCTGGCGCTCCAGCTCTTTGCGGGCGCGGTGGGAGAAGCAGCTCTTGTCGCAGGCTGTGCACACCCCGGCGTCGTAAGCCATTGTGGCCCCCGCTGCGCCGACCGCGGCCCGGGCCGTCTGGACCAGGTCGAGCGCCACGGCTCCGCCGGCAGTCCGTCCGGCCACCCCCGGCCCGAAGCGCGCCACCACTTCCGACAGCTCGCGATCGCCGAATCCATAGCATTCGACGTGGATGCACGGCCCGATCCCGGCGACGACCTCGCCCGCTCCAAGGTCGCGCATCGCAAAGACGGCCTCTTCGACCACGCCGGCCAGCAGGCCCCGCCAACCAGCATGGACCGCGGCGAAGATGCCCTCCCGGCTTGCGAGCGCGACGGGGGCACAGTCCGCCGTCGCCACGACGAGGCCCGTGGCGACGCCGGCGGCGACGAGGGCGTCCCCGATCGGGATCGCGTCACCTGCGCCGCGTCCGGCGCCGCCCTCGTCGGGGCATGAACCACCTTGCAAGTCCCCAGCGCCCAGTGCATCTCCGGCAACGACCACCCGGGCGCCATGAACCTGGCGCAGGCGCATCCAGGCGCGCTGTGGAACCGATGCAAGGTTGCTTGCAGGGTCGCTGCACGACTCGAGGCGCCGATCCCCCTCGGCACGACCTGTCCATATTGCCTTGACCCGGGTGCCCGGCGGATTCCAGCGGAGGGCGCTCAGCGTGTTCCCCCCGGCGACGAAGGCGCCGGCGCCCGGTTCCTTCTCAGCGAAGGAACGACGGGACGTCGAACTCGTCGTCCCCAAGCTCGAGCTCGCCGCCCGAAGACTCGGGGAATAGGTCGCTCTCGTGATCGAGGTCGTCCGAAAGCCCAAGGCCGAGCGATGCCAGGCCGTCTTCGCTTCGACGCTCCCTCTGCTGGCCCGGAGCCTCCCATCGCTCGAAACCCGCGGCGATCACGGTCACACGTACCTCGTCGCCCATCGACTCGTCGATGACGCTCCCAAAGATGATGTTCGCGTCTGGATGGGCGACGTTGTGGATGATCTCGGCTGCCTCGTTCACCTCGAAGAGACCGAGCTCCGGCCCCCCGGCGATGTTGAGCAGGATGCCGCGTGCCCCTTCGATGGATGCCTCAAGCAGAGGGCTCGTGATCGCGCTGCGCGCTGCGTTGACGGCCCGCCCCTCGCCACTCGCTGCACCGATGCCCATAATGGCGGTTCCGGCGCTCGACATGACCATCTTGACGTCGGCGAAGTCGGTGTTGATGATCCCGGGAACGGTGATGAGATCGGTGATCCCCTGGACGCCCTGCAGCAGGACCTCGTCGGCGATCCTGAAGGCGTTGACCATCGAGGTCTTGTCCGTCGAGACCGTGAGCAAGCGGTCATTCGGGATGATGATGAGGGTGTCGACTTTGTCCTTCAGGGTCTGAATGCCCATCTCGGCCTGCACCGAGCGGCGCCGGCCCTCAAAGGAGAAAGGTCGGGTCACGACACCGATCGTCAGTGCGCCAAGGCTCTTTGCTATCTCCGCCACGACCGGAGCAGCGCCGGTGCCGGTGCCTCCACCCTTGCCCGCGGTGATGAAGACCATATCGGCACCCTTGAGCGCCTCTTCAATTTCGTTGCGGTGCTCCTCGGCCGCCATGCGACCGACCTCGGGATCGCTCCCGGCACCGAGGCCGCGCGTCAGCTGGCGGCCGATGTCGAGCTTGAGCTCGGCGTCGCTCATCAGGAGCGCTTGCGCGTCCGTGTTGACGGCGATGAACTCGACCCCTTGGAGGCCCGACTCGATCATCCGGTTGACGGCGTTCACCCCGCCGCCTCCCACGCCGACAACCTTGATCACCGCGATGTAGTTATTGCCCGTGACGGTCATGAATGGTGGGCCCTCCTCGGAACCGGACTGCCTCCGATGTGTCGCATGATTGGACCGGTTCCCGACGAAGACATCACGCGGCGACATCCGTATCTTTCACCCTCAAGCAGAGGTTGAACGTGAGATATGTAGCCTCCCGGAGTTTCCCCACGATACGGCCATGGAGACCTCACGGTCAAGCACCGGTCAACCTCGTGTTCGTCAACTCGTTACCGGAAGATTCGGGACGGTCACGTCGATCACCGTGACGCCGGTCATATTCCCGCCGGAAAGCACCGTTGCGAGTGATTCCATCTTGGCGCCCAGGTCCGCCGCAGGGCCGATGTGGACCGTCACTTGCCCAGCAGGGCCCTGAACCGACATGTCGACCTGGCCTCCGGCGACAAGGCTGACCGACGAGACCTTCCCGGCCAGCACGGGAGGGATCGACGCGGCCACCTTCAGGGCCGGGGCCAGCCCGGACGAGACGTAGGAGCCGAGCGGGGCGCGCGTCGTCACCGAGGCGAGCACGGGGAGGCCTGCCTGGGCGTCGGCAAGGATCCGCCCCGTCGCGTCGACCTCGGCCCAGGCGTTGGCTGCCGTATGCACGAGCGCGACGGCGTGGCGTTCGACGATGGTCACCGCGACGCTCGACGGCCAGATCTTGCGCACGAGAGCGCGCGACACCCACGGGAGCCTTTCGATCGCCGCCTCCGTCGAGCCGGCATCGAGAGTGACGAGCGGTGGATGGACGTCCAGCCCGCTGACGCGCAGAATGGCCCGCTCCGGGGTGTGCACATCGCCACGCACGGCGATGTGTTCCGCCGAGAACCAAGGGCTCTGCAGCACGCCCCAACCCAGCCCGGCGACGACGGCGACGGCGACGGCGACGGCGACCGTACGGAGCCGGCGTCGCCCTTCCCGGCGTCGGACTTCGGCACGTCGGGCCCTGATGCGCGGGTCCATCGACGACGGCGGGCGTCGGTTCGTTGTGCTCGGATGGGCCGCGGAAGCGGAGTGGCCTCCGCTGTTGGCGGGCTGTCTCGGCGTTGTGCGCGGCGCCGCTCGGTGTTTCCCGGTCGACCGACGAGACGGGCTTGGTCGGCGAGACGAGGTCGGTGCGCGATCCGCCGCCGCCCGGCGTCCCCCGGCCAACCGACGACGCAGGTTCAACCCACAACCTCCGGCGTGACCGCGGGGGAGAACCCGACCATCCGGACTTCTGTGACGAGCCGTATCCCAGTCTGCGCCGCCACGCGCTCGCGGACAGACGTGATCAGGCGCGCGACGTCGTCGGCCGATCCGCCGTCGTCGCACTGGATGAAGTTGGCGTGCTTGGTGGACACGGCTGCCGACCCGATGCGGTAGCCCTTCAGCCCGCACGCGTCGATGACCCGACCCGCCGAGTCGCCCGGGGGGTTCGTGAAGACGGATCCGGCGTTGGAACCTCCTGGCTGGTGTTGCCGCCGCCAACGCACGACTGCCGCGATGGCAGCGCGCCCCTCCTCCGGGTCACCACGTCTCAGGCGCAGGTCCGCCGAGACGACGACGTCGGTCGCGACAAGTGACGAGTGCCGGTAGGAAAGGGCGAGGTCCGAAGCCGCCGCCGCGCGCGCAGAACCGTCGGCAAGGCTGACGATGCGGCAGCGCACGATCACATCCGCCATCGCCGATCCGTGGCCGCCCGCGTTCATGCGCACGGCGCCGCCCACCGATCCCGGTACGCCCACAGCCCACTCCATCCCCGTCAGGCCGGCCGCCACAGTGCGCCGCGCCAAGCTGGGGAGGTCCACCGCCCCGCCCGCGCTGACGATGACCTCGCCGCTCGATCCCTCCGCCAGGCCCCCGTCGAGCGCGGAGCCGTCCAGCGCGGAACCGTCTTCCAACGTCACTTCAGAAAAGCCGGAACCGAGGCGGATGGCGAGCCCGGCAAAGCCCGCGTCGGACACGAGGAGGTTCGATCCCCGCCCGACGACGAGGACCGGCGGGGCGCCGTCGGGTGCCCCGGCCGCGACGGCGCGTGCGACAGCTCGCAAGGCGTCTTCGTCGGGCGGCTCCACAAAGAGTGACGCCCTCCCGCCAACCCGGTACGTCGTCAGAGGGCCGAGGGCGCGATCGCGCTCTACGAGACTGCCGAGAGCTGCGCCAAGCCGGTCGAGGGCGCCGGTCATGCGTCTTCCTGGCGCAGAAGCTCGTCGGGAAGTGACGTGAGGTCGCCCGCGCCCAGGGTGAGGCAGAGATCGCCCGGGCGGAGGGTGGACGTGAGGAAGGCGACGACGTCTCGCCGCGACGGCATGTAGGCAATGCGGGCGGAGGGACGCGCATCGAGCACAGCGTCGACGATCAGCTTCCCCGACACACCCGGGCGCGGCTGCTCGCCGGCCGCGTAGACGTCGGTGACGACGAGGACGTCCGCTTCGTCGAAGCTCGACGCGAAGTCTGCAAACAGGTTCGCCGTACGCGAGTAGCGGTGCGGCTGGAAGACGCAGACGATCCTCTTCCAACCG
>JAJZBS010000024.1 GCA_021851885.1 Actinomycetes bacterium
AACCGGGAGCCCGTGGTGCCCTACGGACTCGACTGGCAGTCCTTGCTCGATCGAGACGGCGAGGAGCTCGAAGCCCACTACATCAAGATGCTGAACGACCTCGGCAAGCACCCCGGGATGCTCGGGGTGATCTTCCGCAAGGCGCAGAACCGCATCCAGGACCCGGCGAAGCTTCGACGATTGATCGTCGACCTCATCGATCAGGAACGATGGATGATCCTCGACGCGGACGTGAAGGGCGACGCCTACGAGGGTCTCCTGCAGAAGAACGCCGAGGACACCAAGTCCGGTGCAGGCCAGTACTTCACCCCACGCCCCCTCATCAAGGCCATCGTCAAGGTAATGCGGCCCGAGCCAGGCATGACGATCTGTGACCCTGCCTGTGGGACCGGAGGCTTCCTGCTCGCCGCCCACGACCACCTGGTCAGCTCGAACCCGCTGCTCGACCCCGACGAGAAGCAACATCTCCGTTACGACGCGCTGCACGGCTGGGAGATCGTCGACAACACGGCGCGCCTGTGCGCGATGAACCTACTCCTCCACGGGATTGGTGCAGCGGACGCCGAGAGTCCCATCCGGGTTGACGACGCCCTCAAAGCCGATCCAGGAGACCGCTTCGAGATGGTGCTCACCAATCCCCCGTTTGGCCGTAAGTCGTCGGTCACCGTCGTCGGCGCCAACGGCGAGGCCAAGCGCGAGGACCTCACCGTCGTACGAGACGACTTTTGGGCAAGCACGTCGAACAAGCAGCTCAACTTCGTCCAGCACGTGAAGACCCTCCTCAAGATCGAGGGGCGGGCAGCGATTGTCGTGCCCGACAACGTGCTGTTCGAAGGAGGAGCCGGCGAAACGGTGCGCCGCAAGCTCCTCCACGAGTGCGACGTGCACACCCTCTTGCGGCTTCCGACCGGTGTGTTCTACGCCCAGGGCGTCAAGGCAAACGTGCTGTTCTTCGATCGCAAGCCGGCCTCCGAGACGCCGTGGACGAAGGAGCTGTGGGTCTACGACCTGAGGACCAACCAGCACTTCACCTTGAAGGAGAACCCTCTTCGCGATGAGCACCTTGCCGACTTCATCGCTGCGTACCGAGCCGATGACCGCACCACGCGAGTCGAATCCGAGCGCTTCCGCCGCTTCTCGTACCAGGAGCTCACCGCCCGGGACAAGGCGAGTCTCGATGTCTTCTGGCTGCGCGACGAGTCGCTCGAGGACGCGGACAATCTGCCTGCTCCTGAGCTCATCGCCGCCGAGATCGTCGAGGACCTCGAGGCTGCGCTAGCGCAGTTCGCGGAGATAGCGAGCTCGCTTGCCGCTAATCAGGAAGACTGACCGATGGTCGCTACAGCCGATGCACGCATCCAGCGAACGCATACGGCTGTTGTGGACGAGTGCGAGTTGCTGCTGGCGTCTGATGCCTTCGATGCGTGGAAGGGCGCTGAGAACCTGCAGGTCGGCGATCTGATCGCCTGCAACAACTCGTTCTGGTACCGAGAGGGGCAGTCAACCACGAAGAGCGATTACTACCTCGGAATAGAAGTGGGAGACGGTCCGAACTTCACACTTCCTCCAGTCGTTGTAAGGCCGAATAGCTGGATCAACTCGCGGTTCAAGCGGCTGGCGGCAAGGGAGCTACCGCAGTACGAGATCGCCGATCTCGACACGGCTGTTGGCGAGCAGCTTCTCGGCCTTGGCTCGATCGTCTTCAGCCTTGCCGGACGGATCGGAGAACCAGAAGCGGCCGAGGTGCCTCTTGTGAAAGTGCCCCATCTCGACCTCCTTAGGTACGTTCCAGGCCAGTCGAGCCCAGCCGTCGTATCGGGAAGCGTCGTCACGCTCGGCGCCGTCGCCGACTTGGACGGTTCGTGGGCGGCGGTACAAGATGCCGTCGCCGGGACGGACGGCGTCGATTCAGGAGCGCTTGGCGAAGTGTTCGAAGCAGCGTTTCATGCCCTTCAAGAAGCATCAACCAGACCGGTGGACCCGGCAGATGTCACCGAAGATGCTCCTTCAATCCTCTCAAACGTCCTGGAACGCATGGAAGAACAAGTGAGCGCATTCTCTGCGACGTTGCAGCAGCACCAGAGAAGCCCGGACGACAACGACGTCTACAACGAGCTGCTAAGAGTCGCGTACAACTTCGCCGACGGCGCCCGTGCGTTCCTGCGTCTGATGGTGGGCGTGTGTGATCTCAAGCCCGTGCTCTTCTGGCTCACGGTGTTCGAGCAGGTTGAGTTGGCGCACCGCTTCGAGAAGCTTCCCTTCTCCCTCGTCGGCAAAGGAAAGCCTTCGTTGGAGCGGTACCGATCGGTGATCGCCAATGCACGCAACCAAGCGTTTCACGATCTCTTTGCCTTCGACCACCCGTTCAGGGTGGCGTTGCCAGGAGACGCGCTCCGGTCACCTGAGCTGCGCCTCTTCCGCGAGTACGCCAAGCGCGGAGACTCTGCTCTCACCTTCGAAGATCGCGGCCTCATTGACCTGTTCGCGTCCCTTACGCGTACCCCGGAGCGACCCGTACCGGTCGGCTTCTGGCAAGGAAACGCGGAGGTCATGTCGGCTGTCGTAGACACCGTACGAGCGTTGCGGCAAGCCCTGATCGTGGTTGGAGCATGAACGCGCCAGGTGGATTGAGGGGATCGCGGATAGGGCGCTTCCGCGAGTGGCTGTGCTTCGGCTCACGCCAGCAGGTAGCGGAGTCACAGCCCGACGGTACGGTCGCACGATGACCGCCTCGGTACGCGCCGCCGTGAGTCCTCGGCTGCTCGTATGGGCACGCGAGCGAGCTGGTCTGGGCATTGACGACCTGACCCACAAGTTCCCGAAGCTCACCGAATGGGAACGCGGGGACCGGGCGCCGACGCTCAAACAGCTCGAGGACTTCGCGCGGGCGACGCACACGCCGATCGGCTTCCTCTTCCTCCCCGAACCTCCCGAGGAGCAGGTGCCGATCCCCGACTACCGGACCATGGGCGACGTCGGGGTCCGTCGGCCCAGCCCGGACCTTCTCGAAACGATCTTCGCCTGCCAGCAGCGACAGGAGTGGTACCGGGATTACGCACAGGTGGCCAGGGAGGATCCCGTCGCTTTCGTCGGATCGCTGACGACGTCGGTGCCCGTCGTGGAGGCCGCCGAGCAAGTCAGGACGACACTCCGGTTTGACCCGGGCGAGCGGGGCCACACCTGGTCAGACGCGCTGCGGACCCTCGTCGACCATGCCGAGGAGCTGGGCGTGCTCGTGATGGTGAGCGGCGTTGTCGGCGCCAACACGCACCGCAAGCTCGATCCCGAGGAGTTCCGCGGCTTCTCCCTCGTCGATCCGCTCGCTCCGCTGGTGTTCGTGAACGGCGCCGACACGAAGGCGGCCCAGATTTTCACGCTCACCCACGAGCTCGTCCACCTATTCTTGGGCGAGACCGCGCTCGACGATGCCAACCTCGGGTCGGCTCCGACCAACCCGGTCGAGCGTTGGTGCAACCAAGTTGCTGCCGAGGTGCTCGTCCCCCTGGGGTCCCTAGGCGACGCGCTATCTCCGGACGTGTCGGTGGTCGACGAGCTGGAGTCGCTCGCTCGCCGGTTCAAAGCGAGCACCCTCGTGGTCCTCCGCCGTGTCCACGACGCTGGCCGGCTGAGCTGGGACGAGTACCAGACCGCGTACCGGGACGAGCTGGCCCGGGTTCTGGAGGTCCTCGGGGAGCGCTCGGGGACGGGTGGGAACTTCTTCAACACCCAGCCGGCGCGGGTGTCGAAGCGCTTCGCCCGCGCGGTCATCGTCAGCACCCTCGAAGGCCAGACCCTGCACCGCGACGCCTTCCAGATGCTGGGGCTCAAGAAGCTGTCGACCTTCGAGGAGCTGGTCAGCCGACTCGGGACCGGCTGATGGCTTACCTGCTCGACACGAACGTCTTCATCGAGGCGAAGAACCGCCACTACGGCTTCGACTTCTGCCCCGCGTTCTGGGACTGGATCGATCACGCCCACCAGGAGGGCACCGTCTTCAGCATCGACAAGGTCGCCATCGAGCTCGACGCCGTCGACGACGACCTCGCGACTTGGGCCAGCGAGCAACCCGGCGCCTTCTTCCTGGCAGCCGACGCCGCCGTGGTGCCGAGCCTGCAGGCCACCAGCACCTGGGCCAACGGCGCCGGGTACGAGCCGGCCGCTGTCGCGACCTTCCTGCAAGACGCCGACTACTACCTGGTTGCCCACGGCCATGCCCACCAGCACGTTGTGGTCACCCACGAAGTCGTCGCCCACTCCACGAAGAAGATCAAGATCCCCAACGCCTGCCTCGGCGTGGGCGTGCGCTACGTCACGCCGTTCGAGATGCTCCGTGTCGAACGGGCCCGCTTCGTCATCGCCAGCTGAACCGGCCTCGCCTGCGCCCGCAACAGCCGTCACTCCGACGATCCCCTCCAACCACCTCACCCCAGCCGAGCCTTGTCGAGGACGGCGATGAACGTCGGCCGCCGCCGGTGGGTCTCCCGCAACGCTGCCAGGTGCGCGGTAAACTCGCCCTGGCGGCCCGCCGCCTGCGCCGCCTGAGCTGCCTTCTTCAGGATCGACACCGCCCGCACGTATGCCGCCTTTCCGGTCGTCTCGAGCTCGAGGTCGACCAGGCGCAGGTACACGTCGAGCGCATCGCCCGGCGCAGACGCTTCACGGGCCTCGGCCAGGCGCATCCACCGCTGCGGCCCCGGATCCCAGTCGGGATGAGCTCCGGGAACCTGCCAGGCCGCCTCGGGCTCGCCGTCGGAGAGCAGCACGTCGACCAGGCCACCGAGGTCGTGCTCCGCCAACACCGCCCGGGCCGCTGGGCGCTCTGTCGGCCACACCCCGCAGGCCTCGGCTGCAGAGCACAGGAGGCCGTACGTCGACGACGACGGCATGCGCTGGTGCTGCTCCCGGCGCAACCGGAGCACTTCCTGGTCCTCTTCTCGGCGGGCATGGACCCCGGCCGCCAGGTCGTAGAGTTGGGCGACCTGCCAGCCGCTCGTCTCGGCGATCCCCCGGGTGGCCCAGGACAGGACCTCGTCGTCGCGGCCCAGCTCCGCCATGGCCTCGGCGACCCTGATGAACTGGTACGGCCGGCTCAGGTCACCCCCCAGCAGCCAGACGAGGGCCTCCGTGTCGCCGTCGAGGACGGCCAGACGCTCCTGGGCGTACGTGGCGGCGAACGAGTCCCCACCACCAGCTTCGACGCGCTGCTTCACCTCGCGGCGGTACGCCGCCAGCCCGAGCTCGCCCAGGGCATCGGCGTAGCGAACCGGGTCCACCTCGAAGAAGTCCTGGTCGTCGAAGCGGAACCGGACCATCCAGCGGGCCAGCTTGATCGGATCCGCATTGCCGGCGTCGCACGCCCGGGCATGCAGGTCGAGCAGCTCCCGGACCAGGTCGCCGATCAGCCCGTCGGAGTCGTCCGCCTTCAGGATCACCTTCACGACGTGCCCGATCGCCCGCTCGATCAGCAGCACCAGCTCGGCCGTGGGGGACGAGCCGACCCCCTCGCCGATCGCCTCCACGATGGGCCTCGCCTGCATGGCCCAGCCGCCACTCTCCCGGTAGCCGAGGTACCGGCTGGTGCGCAGCCCGCGGTCGATCTCCGCTTTCAGCTGGGAGAGATCCCCGGATTCGCGGGTCGCCGCCAGGCGGACCGCCCGAGCGACGTCCTCGTGGCGCTCGGCGGCCTTGCCGACGATCACTCGCAGGTCCTCGGGGTCGAGCCTCGCGATCAGGGCGTCGAGGTTCCCAGGATCCGGCCGCTGTCTTCGGGGGCTCACTGGTGAGTGTCGGTCGTCATCTCTCTCACGGTAGCGGGGTGGACTTGGAGTAGCCGGACCACAGCAAGGTGGCCGACTACGCTGGCAGGGTGCGCCAGGCGAAGCCGAAGCGCCTCAACCCGACGGCGACCTGCGACGATGAGTATGGTGGGTTCGATCAGGGAGGATCTGGGATGCCGGAAAGCGCCGAGACGACGAGCGACAGGCAGGTCATCCAGCGTGAGCTGGTGGAACGTGGCCGGGCCCTACCCGGGGTCGCGACACTCCTCGACGTCTACGGGCAGCTAAGCGCGTACACCGAGCTCATGGTGAACGTGCAGCCGAGTCAGGTGAGGAACGCCACCGGCGGCAACATTCGCTGACCTATGCCCACCTGGGGCCAGATCCTGGCCGAGTTGCAGGACCCGGCAAACCGGCTCCCGAACGGCGCACCGGACTTCGACGGAGTGCGGCGGAAATACCTGGGCCAGCTTTTCGCTCTGACGGAACGGCCGACCATCGTCTACTACACCGACTGGTTCGGGAAGGGCGGCCCGGCAGCGTCGATCACGCTCGAGGACATGCAGGGGCTCATGGAAGTCTGCAAGGACCTTCCGGGCCCCAACGTCGACATCGTGCTACACAGTCCCGGGGGTAGCCCCGAAGCCGCTGCCAGTCTTGTCCGCTACCTCAGGACCAAGTTTTCCCATATCCGCGTCTTCGTCCCGCTAGCGGCGATGTCAGCTGCCACGATGTGGGCGCTGGCTGGCGACGTCATCCTGATGGGGAAGCACTCCCAGCTGGGACCGATCGATCCACAGATGGTCTCCGGAGCGTGGACGGCGCCAGCCCGCGCCATACTCCGACAGTTCGAGCAGGCCAAGGAGGAGTGCAAGGATCCCACGTTGCTCGGCGCGTGGATGCCAATCCTTCAGCAGTACGGGCCGGCACTCATCCAGCAGTGCGAAGCGGCCGAAGCGCTGGCCGTCCGCCTCGTTCGCGAGTGGCTGGAGCTGTGGATGTTCTCCGGTGCGCCAGATGCTGCTACGAAGGCAGAGGCGACGGCCGCTTTCTTTGCCGATTACGAGATCCACAAGTCTCACTCACTCGGCATCGATCGTGTGCAGGCACGGGCGAACGGTGTGCGAGTTGACGACCTGGAGGCTGACCAGGCCCTCCAGGACGCCGTCCTCAGCGTTCACCACGCCACCATGCACACCATTCAGGGTCCGGCAATAAAGATCATGGAGAACCATCTTGGCCGCACCTACGCCAAAGTCACCCAGCAGTTGGTCGTGCAGATGCCGATGATGGGGCCTGCCGGCCCCGCCGGTCCGTTACCGCCAGGCCCGCCCGGCTTCGGCGCTCCAGGTCGGCCCGGCGCGAGTGGCCCAGTCCCGGGTCAGGCCTGAACCTGCAGCTCACCCAGCTGGCAACACAAGCCGCCGGCTCAGCCGCACAACCCGTCGGAGGACTGGCCCGGCTCCGGCCGGGGGCGCCGACCCTGACGGTGGCCGCACCTTTCCGATGTCGGAAGGGTTCGGCTCCGTCAGGCCACCTCCATCGAGCGGGACCAGGAAGTAGGGACGCACCGACGTGCGGCTTTCGACTTCGATTCGGGCGACCAGTGCTTGGAAGAGTCCTTGCCCGTGCACTCGTTCGCCGGCGCACTCGACCTCGTGTCACAGATCCGCTACTCCGGTATCCCCATGTAAAGGCCAGCCGTCGTCGACGCAGGCTCGTAGTATCCCGCGACGTCGATGATCACCTCGGCACCCCAAACGCGTTCGCCACCTCGACGACGCCCGTTGGCCCGAGTCGCACGGTGACGAGGTTGGCAACCGTCTCCCCGGCGCGCCAGTTCAAGTTGGAGGCGAGGGGCTCGGACTCGCCGTCGGCATGGAGGGTCAGGTAGCTCCGTGCCGTGGTGTTCGTCGCGGTGACGTTGAGCACGGCAGCGGTCGCGCCGGTCGCGGGCACGCCTCCTTGGCCGGTCACCGTTGTGATGATGCAAGCAACAGGCCGACGCAGCCTCGACTGGATCCATTGCATGCGGCCCTCGGCACCCGCCTGTCACCCTTCTCATGTGGCAGGCCCTTGCAGTGCTCTGGTTCGCGGCGCTGCGCGGATGCCGCGGGATCGGTGGTCACCAACCGATCTCCGCTGATCGAGGTACCCCGCCGCTGCCAGCGGCCTCCGGATCGTCCTCGCGTGATCCGGCCGCGGGAACAATGGCAGGCGCTCTCGGTTCCAGCGCTAGGACGTCCGATGCCGCGAGGTCGGCGAGCTCGTCTGCACCCACGCCCATCTCGTGCATCCGGCGTGCAGACGGAGCCACCCTCCGGTCGAAGCTCCCGACGACGTCGTTGAAGGACAAGACCGACTGGTTCAGCGTCTTGGCGTGGCGGGCAAGATGGCGCACGAGCACGCTCAAACGCTCGTAGAGCTCGGAGCCCGTCTTCAGGATCTCCGCAGCATGGTCCACCATGTCTTTTTGCGACCAGCTGAACGCACAGGACCGCAACAGCGCGATAAGGCTCGATGGCGTCGCGAGGAGGACCCGTTTGGACACCGCATCCTCGAAGATCGCTGCGTCGGATTCGACGGCCGCGGCCAAGAGGGCGTCGGAGGGTATAAAGGCGATCACGAACTCGGCCTCATTGAGACCGGCCCAGTACGCCTTCGACGACAAGAGGCGGACATGCTGACGCAGCTGGTTCGCATGCTCGGCCAACAAGCGCTTCCGTTCACGGTCGTCTGTCGCTTCAGCTGCTCGCAAGAAGGCGTCGAGGGGGACTTTCGCGTCGATCGGCACGCTCCTGTGCTCGGGGAGATGGACGATCACGTCGGGCCGCAGGCGATGGTCGCCTTCGGCGACCATCGCCTGCTCGACGAAGTCGCAGTTGCGCTCCATCCCGGCGAGCTCGATCACCCGCCGGAGCTGGACCTCGCCCCATCGGCCCCGAGCTGAGTTCGAGCGCAGAGCCGCCTCCAGGGAAGCAGTCTGGACATGGAGCGAGCGCTCGGCATCCGTGAGGGCACCGATCGACGAGGTCATGGCCGCCATCTCGGCGGCCCGCGCTTCGCGGGCGCTGTCCATCTGCCCCCGAAGATCTCCGAGCATCTCGGCGACGGGCCTGACCAAGTCGTCGATCGCCCGTGTCCGCAGGGAGAACTGCGAGTCCGCCGACGTCTGCGCGGCGTCGAGCTGGGCTTTGGTGGCCTCGCGGAGGAACGACGTTGCCTGCCCGGTCACCTGGTCGATCTTGTCGTCGAAGACGCGCTTGGCGAGAGCGAGCGCGCCCTTCTGTGCTTCACGTTCCACAGCGAGGCGCGTCGTGGCCTCCTGGAGAGAGGAGCGTGCTCGCCAGAGCACCAGGCCCAGGACGCCGGCAGCGGCGGTGGCACCGAGGAGGAAGCCAAGGGTGAAAGACATGAGCCGATTCTCCCAAGAGCCTGTGACGGTGGGCCCGAAGGACCCGTGTCGTCACCGGTTCGACTCCGTAGAGGCTGTGGTCTGGTCGGCGGGAGTCATCGAGGACGCCGTCGCGCGCGACCAACGGGGTCCAAGCGGGCCCGGGGCGAAAGGGCCGCGGGCAGGGGGCTGTCAGGCGCGTGGAGGAACGCGTGCGTGGCCGCGGTTGTCCCGTGCGGCGTCGGAATGGGGAGGCTGCCCGTAGGCGGTGACCGACAAGAAGCGCACAGGCAGGACACCGAGGTGCAGCGGGCCGTGCGCCACCTGCCCGTCGAGCTGGAGAGCGTCGCCCGGGGTCATGTGGTACGACGCACCGCCATAGCCGTAGTCCATCTCCCCTTCGAGCATGTACAGCAACTCGGTGCCCGGGTGCTGGTAGAGGGGGAAGACCTCGTGCTCGCTCTTCAGCGTGACGACCATCGGCTCCATTCGCTTCGCCGGGCCGCGCATCGCGCCGAGCAACTGGTAGTGATGCCCCGTCCGCGTTCCGGGTCGGCTGAGCTCTGGTCCGGTCCCGCTCTTTGTGAACAGGGCGTCACACTCCTCGTCGAGGCCCTGGAACAGCGATGTCACGGGGATCTCGAGAGCCCGCGCCAGTCGCGCCATCGTCGCGAGGCTCGGCGACACCTGGGCATTTTCGATCTTCGAGATCATGCCTTTGGAGAGCCCGACCCGGCGCGCGAGATCACTGGAGGAAAGCCCGATCTCTCTCGCGCGCGCCCGCACGCGCCAACCGATGATCCCTCCGAGCTCGGCACCCGGCTCAGGTTCCGGCGCTTCCGGCCGGGTTGAGTGACCCGCCACCGGGTCGAGGTTCGCTCCGGCCGGCCCGGAGGCCGCGGCTCCGGCCACTGGCCGCCCCGCCGGATGCGGCGACGGGCCCTCGGATGATCTGGACGCCCCCTTGGGACCGGGCACGACCTTGGGACCGGGCACGACCTTGGGACCGGGCACGGCCGACTCCTTCGACCGAGCCGAGTTGCCCGGCTTCTTGCGCGTGGATTGCCCGGGGACCATGGCTAGGCGGCCGAGTGGCGGACGACCTCGACGTCGGCATGCCCGTTCTCGGTCGGCACCGCAACGGCGGCCCTGTGCTCGAGGGCTTCTGCCCGTGGCACCGCCCGTTCGTCCATCACGGGAATGCGGTGACGCGCCACGTCTATGGCAACCGGTGCCCGCAGGTAGAGCACGCCATTGCGCGTGGTGGCGCGCAGATGTGCGATATCCCAGCGATTCCCCAAGAACAAACGCTGAGTGAACGTTCCGTGCTGGCGCCCCGTATCGATGAGGTCCGCACCAACGCTCGCCGGTAGCTGGCGCGTGACGGTGACGCGGAGCGTCCTGGCCTGAAGGTCGACCTCGATCTGCGAAGGCTCCACGCCGGGGACGTCAAACTCGATCACGAGCTCGCCACCGGCACGGTAGACGTCGTAGGCCAGGGGACCGCCTGGGCCCACCTCATGCTCGGCGCTGAGTGCGTCAAGTTCGTCGCCACGAATCGGGCGCAAGTGGGTCAACGGATCGACACGCACGTCCATCGCGGGCCTCCTTCCAGTCTCGACACTGACTACTACTGTCAACTCATAGTAAAGACTATTTCTTCCCAGTGGACAAGTGGTCGACCGTCCTTCTTCCCCGACAGGGGGTCCGGCGCCCGTCTTCGCAGACAACAGCCCTGGCCCCGGACGCTCGATGCAGTGCTCAGGGTTCGAACCGGGCGTGCTCGAGATCCACCTCGTGGCGCACGGCACGCAGGACGGCGAAGCTGATCTCGCCGGAGCGGTGGAGCTCGCGCAAGGCCTCGTGCTGGACGTCGAGAAGCCGTCGTTCAATGGTCTCCATCGACAGCAAGGTCGCCTGCCGGTTCTCACGACCGTCCTGGTCAAGCAGGTGCGCTCTCTCCAACCGTCGCTCGTACCGCCCCCGCAGGAGATCGGCCGCCCGCTCAGGCACCTCCTCCTCGGCGAGCAGCCGATCAAGAAGCAGCAAGGCGGCCTCGGCACAGCGCCGCTCCGCGAGTGCCCGCTGGCGCCGTTCGGCCTCGTGGCCACCGAGGGCCAGGCGCCGGATCACGGACGGGAGTGTCGTCCCCTGCCCGATGAGGGTCACCGCGATCACGCAGAACGTCGCGAAGACCACCAGGTCGCGTCCGGGGAACGGGTGGCCCGACACCGTGACCGGGATCGACAGCGCTGCGGCGAGCGAGACGGCTCCCCGCAATCCAGACCAACCGAGGGCGACCCGCTCCCGCCAGGGCACTGCACCCGTGTCGACAACCCGACCTTCGGGACGCCAGCGCAGTGTCGGGACCGCCAACCACCACAAGACGCGGACCACGACGACGACGACGACCGTCAAGGACGCCATCAGCTCCACATGGCCAAGCGGGTAGCCGCCGATTGCGGTGACGAGTTGCCGGAGCTGGAGGCCGACAAGCACGAAGAGAACGGACTCGATCAGGAAGACGAGAACCTGCCAGAACTCGGCCATGCGGATGCGCCCGGCAGGGTCGAGCCCCGACGACGTCTGCTGGCCAAGGATCAGCCCGGTCGTCAAGGTCGCGAGAACTCCCGACAGCCCAAGTGCGTCGGCGGGAAGGTACGCGACGAAGGGCAGGAAGAGAGAGACGACGATCTGCGATGCCGGGTCGTGCAGGGGCCGGTGGACATGGGACGCCAGCCAACCCAACACGAGCCCGAAGAGCACTCCGCCGCCCGCGACACGAAGGAAGGCGAGCATGCCGCCGACGATTCCCGTCGGCTCGGCAACCGCGGCCACGCCGATGCTGAACAGTGCGAGAGCGACACCGTCGTTGACGAGGCTCTCGCCTTCGAGAATGCCGGTGATGCGTTGCGCAGCCCCGAGGCGGCTGAGAACCGCGATCCCGGCGACGGCATCGGTCGGCGCGACGGCGGCGCCCAGGACGAACGCTCCCACCCATCCGAGCTCGGGGACAAGCGCCCACGCCACTCCGGCGACGGCGAAGGTCGTCGCGAGGACCAGCCCGAAGGCGGCAAGGCCGATGGGCAGGGCGTTGGAACGAAACTCGCGCGGCGATGTCACGAGACCCGCGTGGTACACGAGAGGGGGCAACAGGCCCAGGAAGACGATACGCGGATTCATGCCGATGTCGCCGAGCCGGGGGACGAAGCTCGCGGCGGCTCCCGCGACGACGAGGAAGACCGGGTAGGGAATCCCCGTGCGCCGGGACAACGTCCTGCTGCCGACGACAACGACCGCGATACCGAAACCCGCGGCGAGATACGACCCGGTCGTCGGGTCAAGCCCGGGGATCAGGGTAGCCAGGTCACCGAAAGGCAAGGGGGTCCGAACACGTTCGCCTCAGCCGATCGTATCGCAGTGCTCACCTGGAACGTCTCGGCAGCCTGCCCGGCGCGAACAGTGATCCCGCGGCGCGCAGGCGCGAACGGCCGCGATCGTCAACCAGGCCTGCCTTCGCCCCCCTGATCACCCAAGGGATCGCGCGGGCACTCCCGGGCCGAGCCGGGCGGGCTCTCCCCCGACGAGGTGCGCGCCGCTTCCGGTGCATCCGCCGGAGAGCTCTCCAGAGGACAGCCGGACTGACTGGTTGGAGAACGGACCGGGGCGTCCTCGGGACTCGCTTTGGACAAGTCGTCAATCAGATCTCGCGGGCGGTCGGCACGCACTTGGTTGACGAGAAGGGCGAGGACCCGGACGTCGGCGTCCGTGGGCGGCGCGACCTCCCGCCTCCCTGTCGCCCGGGCGGATACGAACAGGCTCCGCGGCCAGAGGCGTTGCGCGATGACGGCGTTGACCTCTGCCGCCAAGAGGGTCACGACCGCACCGAGCGATATCCACGCAAGCAGCCCGATGACCGCAGCCAGCGAACCGTAAAGCCGCGAAGCGTGGGCGACGGCGTGGCGGACGTAGTACGCACCGACGCGCTGCAGGACCGTCCAGGCAATCGCCCCCACGACAGCCCCGGGGGCGATGGAGCGCAACGACAAGCGCCGGTTCGTGAGGACCAAGAAGGCGAGCGCGAACAACATCCAGTCGAGAACCAGAGGGCCGACCACGGTGAGAGCGGCCGCCGGCACGGCCAGGGCCCCGTGCGCCCGGCCCAAGCTCGCCAGGCCCGTCGCCACCAGGAACGTCGTCCCGAGGATGCCGAGCATCGCAAGCCCGCGCAGGCGGGACTTCACATAGTTCGGCCGTTCTGTAAGCGGCACGTTCCACGCCGCGTTCATAACCCTCTCCACGGCCCGCGTCACCCCCAGTCCCGCCCAGAGGGCGCCGGCGACCCCGAGGCCCAGCGCCGTCCCGTTTCCCGAGACCGTCTTGCCGATGAACCCGGACAGGGTGGGGAATGAGCGCTCCACCGTCCCCAGGACTGTGGCCTTGGCCGCCGGGTCCCCGCCCAGGGCGAAGCCGAGGATCGAGGCGAAGGCGAGGAGGAGGGGAAAGACGGAAAGAAAGCCGTAGTAGGCCATGAGTGCCACGAGGCTTCCTCCCTGGTCGTCGCCGGCTTTCCGGACGACCGCGACGGGAAACGCGATCCAACCATGGCGGCGCTGGAACAGGTCCAAGCGCGCGACAGACTCCCGAACACCACCCCTCACAGGGCCAAGCCTCGCGCTATCGTTGACGCCATCAGTTGGCGAGGGGGATGGTCGAACATGCGGTTGGCCCGTCGGCTTCGCAATATCCTCCCCCTGATTGCGGTGGGAGGGGTCGCCACTGTGACGCTGCTGCCGACGGCGGCAGCGTCAGCGGCACCGACCGGTGCCGCGCGTGTGGGCCAGGCGGCAAGGAGCCTTGCCGGCCACGTCCTCGTGCGCGACGCCCCCTCCGGATCCGTGGTGGACCTTGCCCCGCCGGGCAGAACGTCGATCGAACCCATCTCCGCGCCGGCCCATTCGGCATCGCGTGCCAGGGCACCGTTTGCCACGGCACCGTTCGCGGACCGAGGGCGAGCGTCGGCGAGTACGGCGAACCCGGAAGGAGCACCGCCCCCGGGTCGGTGGCCCGCACCCAAGACGCTCCCGGCCGCTCCCGTCACGACGCTCCATCCGGCCGCATCGGCAGCCGGCAGCTCGTCCAGTGGCAGCGGCCATGCCCTCCAGACGCCCGTCGCCATGCCGGGGCCCAGCTTGAACGGCGAGATCGGCATGTTCAACATCTTTCACTGGCCGGCAGACCTGCAGATCGGGGTGAGCTCCAGCAACGTCGTGTCCATCGTCAACTCCTCGATCTGGGTCTACGCGCGAACCGGTGGCCTCGTCGGGGCACAGGACTCGGCCACGTTCTTCAACGCCCCGACCTCTCCCGAGGCGTGGTACCTGAGCGACCCGCAGGTTCGCTTCGATGCGATGTCCGGCCGGTGGTTCATGACCGCGATGTCCTACGACCAGACCGGTGCGAGCAACGGCAACGCGCTGGGCGGGCAGGTTTACCTCGCGGTGTCGGCGACGGCCAGCCCGATCGGCGCATGGACGCACTACGTCTTGGCCCAGAACACCACGGGCCTGCTGTACGACCAGCCGTTCCTCGCCGTCGACCAAGACAAGGTGGTGGTGAGCTGGAACGACTACCAGGGCAACTTCTCCGGGACGAGCTTCGTCGGCCAAGAGACGTGGGTGATCCAGAAATCGAGCGTCATTGCGGCTTCGCCGCACGCACCCGCCGTCAGCCTGTTCGGCGCCCCCGACACGTCCCGGTTCCGGATCGTCCCGGTCCAGCAGGAAGCGCCGTCGACGACCGCCGAGGCCGTCTACAACCGAGATCAGTCGACCGGCCAAGCCCTGGTCGGCTTCATCACGATCACCGGGACGCCGCTACAAGGCAACGTGACCTACACCGAGACAGACCTGCCGATGAGCCCAACCCCGCTTCCCCCAAGCGCCGATCAGCCAAACGGGCTGACCGCGTCGATCGCCACCAACGACGACCGCTTCATCTCGGCCATCTCCTCGGGTACGACCACCTGGCTCGCAGGCAACGACGGGTGCACCCCGGCCGGTGACCCGACGACGCGCCCGTGCATGCGCCTTATCGCAGTGACCACGTCGGCATCTCCTGCTGTCGCCCAGGACTTCGACGTTGGGGTCGCGGGTGCCGGCGTCTACTACCCGGCTCTCGTCCTGGACGGATCGGGCGACCTCTACGTCACCTACACGATGTCGTCGACGAGTCTCGACCCGAGCGCCGAGATCGCGGTCCAGGTGGCCGGCAGCGCCGCGGGCACCCTCACGGACCCGGAGACGATCCAGGCGGGCCAAGCGACCTACGACAACAACCAGGGTGTCTGCGGAGGGACCGGGGGGCCGAGCCGCTGGGGCGACTACTCCGGAGCCGCCGCCGACCCGGCCGCACCCCAATCGGTGTGGCTCGCCGCGACCGACGCGGCAGCATCCTCGTTGCCCGAGACGCAGGGGTGCGCGTGGGCGAGCGAGATCGTCCAGGCGACGGTCGTCCCGACAACGGCATCGGATCCGTACCATCCGTTGACCCCCACCCGGATCTGTGACACGCGCACCGGCAACGGGGTCGCACCGAACCAGTGCAACGGCAACGGGGCGGCTCCCGGCACCCTGACGGGCGGAAGCACCCTGACCGTGACGGTCGCTGGCCACGGAGGCGTCCCCGCGTCGGCATCGGCCGCCGTGATGAACGTCACCGTGGCAGACACGACGGCGAAGAGCTACCTGACGGTGTGGCCCTCGGGCGCGGCGATGCCACTCGCCTCCAACCTGAACTGGACGGCTGGCCGAGTCGTCCCCAACCTCGTGCAGGTCCCCCTCGGCGCGGCCGGGGCAATCTCGGTGTTCAACGCGGTCGGCAGCGCCGACGTGATCGTCGACGTCGCGGGGTACTTCGCGCCCTCGTCGGGGACCGACGGCAGGTTCAATCCGCTGGCGCCCTCGCGCATATGCGATACACGCCCCCCTCAGCAGGACGTCGCCTCCAACCAATGCAACGCGCCCGGTGCCGGCGCGCTCGGCGCCGGCACCGTCCTCGCCGTCCACGTCGCCGGCCACGGCGGCGTCCCGGCGAACGGCGCTGAAGCAGTCGTTCTCAACGTCACCGCCGTCGGCCCGACCGCGCCGAGTACCGGGTACCTCACCGTCTACCCGCAAGGCCCCACGCGCCCGACGGCCTCCGATCTCAACTTCCACCAGGGCCAGACGATCGCCAACCGGGTCGTCGTCCCGCTCAACCCCGCCAACGGCGAGATCGACATCTACAACTTCACCGGCACCACGAACGTCGTCGTGGACGTCAACGGCTGGTACTCGAGCACATCTGCGACGACGGGATCGCTGTTCACGGGGAGCGTGCCCGTGCGCATCTGCGACACGCGGGCCGGTTCCGGCGTGGAGCCGAACCAGTGCGACGCCAACGGGTCCCAACCGCTCCAGGCGGGCCAGGCCTTCTCCGTCCAGGTCGGCGGGACCGACGGCGTGCCGGCGAACGCCGTTGCCGTCGTCTGCAACGTCACCGTCGCCGCAGCAACCCAGCGCGGGTACCTCACCGTCTCGCCCCCGACCACGTCGGTCCCCGTTGCGAGTGACGTCAACTGGGCCGCAGGCGAGACGGTGCCCAACCTTGTCGTCGTCCAGCTCGGCGCCAACGGCGCCATCCAGCTCTACAACGCCTTGGGGCAGGCGCAGGTCGTCGTCGACCTCATCGGCTGGTACGCGTAGGGCATCCGGTTACGCCACGTATGGGCGCTCGTTAGGAGCAGCCGCTCGTCGTGCCACAGCTCGGGCACACGTAGCACGACCCCGAACGCTGCATGGCGTTCCCGCACTGGTAGCAGTACGGCGCGTCCTTGGCGGTCGGCCGCGCGATCGGAGCCGTCCCCACGGGCATTGATGGGGTGGCGGAGCGCCCGCCGCGCCCGTCGTCCGCGCCGGCAACATCCGGTGCCGCCTCGACGAGACCGAAGGTCGGCGTCGCCCCCTCCTCAACCCCCGGCAGTGTCGGCTGCATGCGCTCGGTGGTCGTCAGCACACCGAGCTCTTCCCTGTCTTCGAGATCGAGGTAGTCGACGGCGAGACGACGGAAGATGTAATCGACGAGGCTGCTCGCGATCCGCAGGTCAGGGTCGTCGGTGATCCCGGCCGGCTCGAAGCGCATGTTCGTGTACTTGCGAACGTATGTCGCGAGCGGCACGCCGTGTTGGAGACCGAGACTGACGGAGATCGAAAAAGCGTCCATGATCCCCGCCAGAGTCGATCCCTGCTTCGAGACCTTCATGAACACTTCGCCCGGGCGTCCGTCGTCGTACTCGCCGACGGTCACGTACCCCTCGCAGTCGGCCACGCGGAAAGCAAAGGTGTTGGAGCGGCGACGGCGCGAAAGGCGCTCGCGGACGGCGCCGACGACGACCGTGCCCTCCTGGATCAAGCGGTTCTTCACCGCGAGAGCCTTCTCGAGCTCGTCCACCTTGCGGGCCAGGTCCCGGTCGTGTGCCTCGGCCTCGGACCCTGCCGCCGATTCGTCACCGGCCTTCGTGGTCGACAGCGGCTGTGCGACCTTGCAGTTGTCGCGGTAGATGGCGACGGCCTTGACGCCCAACCTCCACGCTTCGATGTGGAGCATCTCCACGTCGTCGACGGTGACCTCCTCGGGCACGTTCACCGTCTTGGAGACCGCTCCCGAGAGGAACGGCTGGACGGCCGCGAGCATCCGGACGTGGCCCATGTAGTGGATCGTGTTGTCTCCCATGGAGCAGGCGAACACCGGCAGGTGCTCGGCGGCAAGATGCGGCGCGCCGAGGATCGACTTGCGCTCATCCACGTAGGCCACGATGTCGTCGACCTGGTCCGGCGCGTAGCCCATGCGCCGCAGGGCACGCGGGATCGTCTGGTTGACGATCGACATCGTCCCGCCGCCGACGAGGGTCTTCGTCTTCACCAGCCCGAGATCGGGCTCGACACCGGTCGTGTCGCAGTCCATCAACAGACCGATCGTGCCCGTCGGCGCCAAGACGCTCGCCTGAGAGTTGCGCACGCCGTGCGCCTCGGCGAGGTCGACGGCACGGTCCCAAGCCTCCTCGGCGGCGGCGAGGAGCTCGGTGGGCACGAGCTCCTCGTCGATCGAAGCGACGGCGTCCCTGTGCATGCGCAGGACGGCCCGCATGGGATCGGCGTTCTCGTGGAATCCGGCGAAGGGGCCCATACGCGAGGCGATGCGCGCCGAGGTCGCATAGGCGTGCCCTGTGAGCAGGGCCGTGATCGCCGATGCCCAAGCCCGTCCTCGATCCGAGTCGTAGGCCAGGCCCTCGGCCATGAGCAGCGCACCCAGGTTTGCGTAGCCGATCCCGAGCTCGCGGAAACGGCGCGAGTTCTCGGCGATCTTCTCTGTCGGGTAGTCGGCGTTGCCGACGAGGATCTCCTGGGCGGTGAAGACCACCTCGGTAGCCGAGCGAAATCCCGCGACGTCGAAAGTCCCGTCCTCGCCGAGGAAGGCAAGCAGGTTCAGGCTCGCCAGGTTGCAGGCGGAGTTGTCGAGATGGACGTACTCCGAGCAAGGATTGCTGGCGCTGATCCGCCCGGTGTTCGGCGCCGTGTGCCAGCGGTTGATCGTCGTGTCGTACTGAACACCGGGATCGGCGCACTCCCACGCCGCCTGGCAGATCTGACGGAAGAGCTCGCGCGCTTTGACCGTGCGCACGACGGAGCCGTCCGTCCGCGCCGTCAAGTCCCACGCGTCGTCGTCGACGACCGCCTGCATGAACCCGTCTGTAAGGCGTACAGAGTTGTTGGCGTTCTGGTATTGGATCGAGTGGATGTCCCGCCCGTCGAGGCCCATGTCGAACCCTGCGTCGCGCAGGGCACGCGCCTTGCGCTCCTCGATCGCCTTACACCATATGAAGTCCTCGATATCGGGGTGGCTGGCGTCGAGGACGACCATCTTGGCCGCGCGACGGGTCTTGCCCCCGGACTTGATGGTGCCCGCCGAGGCATCGGCGCCCCGCATGAAGCTGACGGGGCCCGAGGCGGTCCCCCCGCCCTTGAGCGGCTCGTGCGAGGAGCGGATCCGCGAGAGGTTGACACCGGAGCCGGAGCCACCCTTGAAGATGGTCCCCTCCTCGACGTACCAGTTGAGGATCGAGTCCATCGTGTCGTCGACGGCCAGGATGAAACAGGCCGACGCCTGCTGGGGGACGCCGTCGACGCCGATGTTGAACCACACCGGCGAGTTGAACGCTGCCTTCTGATGGATGATCAGGTGCTTGAGCTCGTCGGTGAAGGCCGACGCCTCCTCCTCGTCGACGAAGTAACCATCGGCGATCCCCCACGCTGCGATCGTCTTCACCACGCGGTCGGCCACCTGGCGCAGCGACCATTCCCGCTCGGACGTGCCCGGCGTGCCACGGAAGTACTTCTGGGCGAGGATGTTCGTCGCGTTGACGCTCCACGGCGCAGGCACCTCGACGCCAAGCTGCTCGAACGCCACAGCCCCGTCCCTGTAGTTCGTAATGCGCGCGTCGCGCTTTTCCCAGGTGACCTCGTCGTAGGGATCGACCCCCTCAGTCGTGAAGTAGCGGCGGATGCCGATACCTGCCTGCTCTGGTGCAATGGCCACAGACTGCTCCCTCCCTCGACGCTTGATTGCGAACGGACGCCGGGGGTGACCCCAGCTACACAATATCTTGTGGTCGCTGGCAACGCCAGACACAAGATAGGCGAAAATTACAACACGCGAACTACAGGGCTGTCAACCATTGCGACCGCGTGAACCCGCTGGCGGCAGAGGGTTCGCGAAGGTTCCCACGACGTCTCCACTCGCGAGCAGCGTCCCCGGAAGTAGCGTCGGCGCGTGCCGTCCGCCAGCCGCGCCCGCATCGTCGCCATCGACGCCGGCACGACCGGTGTGCGCGCACTTCTCTTCGCCGCTGCGGCGCCCGGGGAGGCGACGGAGGACGGCTCGCTCACCCTCGAGGCGGTCAGCTACCGCGAGCTCACCCAGCACTTCCCCGCTCCCGGCCTCGTCGAGCACGACCCGGCGGAGATCTGGGCGCACGTGCGGGACACGGTGACCGAGGTGGCGGCCGCCGCGGGCGGCCCCGTCGCCGCGATCGGGATCACCAACCAGCGGGAAACCGTCGTCGCCTGGAACCGCAGCACGGGGCGCGTGGCACACCCCGCCATCGTCTGGCAGGACAGGAGGACGGCACCGGCATGCGCCAAGCTGAGCGAGGCGGGACACCTCCCCCTCGTTCGGGAACGCACGGGCCTCGTCCTCGACCCGTACTTCTCGGCGACCAAGATGGCGTGGCTGTTGACCGACGGCGGCGTCGCCGCCTCGGGGGATCTCGTGCTGGGCACCGTCGACACCTGGGTCTTGTGGAACCTCACCGGCGCCACCGCCGGCGGCGTCGTCGCGACGGACCCGACCAACGCCTCCCGGACGCTGCTCTACGACATCGTCGACCGTCGCTGGTCGCCGCAGTTGTGCGACGTCTTCGGCGTCCCCGTCGAAGCACTGCCGCAGGTGCGCCCCTCGTGCGGTCATTTCGGTGCCGTGGCAGCCGGCGCCCTCGGAGGTGCCCTGACCGGAGTACCGGTCGCCGGCATCGCCGGGGACCAGCAGGCGTCCCTGTTCGGCCAGGCCTGCTTCTCGCCAGGCATGGCCAAGACCACGTACGGGACCGGGAGCTTCCTCCTCGCCAACGCGGGCGACCGCTGCCCGCCGCCGGTCGACGGCCTGCTCACGACGGTCGCCTGGGACCTCGGGGACCGGGCCGGCGGCCCACAGGGTTTCGCCTACGCGCTCGAAGGCTCGATCTTCGCGACCGGTGCCGCCATCCAGTGGCTCCGCGACGGCCTCGGCATCATCTCCGACGCAGCACAGATCGGCCCCCTTGCCGCATCCGCCGACGACTCCGGCGGCGTCGCCTTCGTTCCGGCTTTCACCGGCCTCGGCAGCCCGTGGTGGGACCCGCACGCGCGCGGGACGATCGTCGGCCTGTCGCGGGGCACCGGCGCGGCTCACCTCGCACGCGCCGCCATCGAGGCGATCGCCTATCAGAACAGGGACGTCGTCGATGCCATGATCGCAGGCGGAGGACCGCGCCTCGCCGAGCTACGCGTCGACGGGGGCGTGGCCGTCGTCGACGTGCTCCTCCAACTCCAAGCCGACCAGCTCGGCGTCCCCGTCACACGCGCGAGAAGCACTGAGGCAACGGCCCTGGGCGCCGCCCAACTTGCAGGGCTCGCGACCGGCGTCTGGTCCTCGGTCGACGACCTCGCGATGTCCTGGGCGCCTGGAGAGAGATTCGAGCCGGCGAGCTCGCGCCTAGCCGCCGACCGTCGGCACGCCAGCTGGATCGCCGCGGTCGACCGTGCCCGGAGCTGGAGCCCCGAAGGAGTGCCGGCGACCGGCTGAGTCCCCTGCTGCGAGCTCGCTCCAGCGACGCTCGGCGATCACGGCGAGTCCCGCCAGCCTCCGCCGTTCGTGGCTGCGGAACGGCCGCCCCTGGCGGCCGATCGCGAGGACCGCCGCAGCTGCCGGCATCTCGGCCCATGCCACGTCCACCGGCCCGTGCTCGGCGGGGTCGCCGGTTGCCCTGCGTGCTCCGTCGACGAAGGCAACGATCCACGACGCGGCGGGAGGCGTGCCCCGGCCGAAGAGGAGCTCGTCCCCATGCGCGGGCGCGACAGCCGACCAATCGGCGGTGGCGCCTTCGTGGCACGCCTCGCCCAGGGCGCCGAACAGAGCCCGCTGATCGTGGGCGGCGACGAGACGGAAGGCGGCGTCCAGGGCACCGACGCCAGGATCCACGAAGGGGCCCGCCAACGTGCGGATGCTCTCGACCGTGATCCCGTCGACTTGGCGCACCTCCGAGAGCAGCAACGGTACGAGGCCCGGGTCGGCGAGCTCGACCACGAGCTCGTCGATCGCCTGGCCTTGGTCCCGCTCGAGGATGTCGATCCCGACGACGTCTCCTCCGACGGAACCGATGCGGCTCGCGACGAGGCCCAGCGCGCCGGGTCGGTCGGGAAGCCAGACGCGCAGTTCGTAGCGGTCCATGATGCGAGGCTAGGCCGCCGATGTGTCCTGCAGGTTTCCAGATTGTGGCGACTGCGTTACCTCGGCGGAAGCGCTGCCTTCCACCTGCCCCTTCGGCGGGCGCCGGGCATAGCGGTCGACATACTCCTGGCCGGAGAGCTGGGCGAGCTCGAACATGATCTCGTCGGTCGCCTGCCGCAGGACGAGCGGGTCGTCGCCGTGGCCGGCTTCGCGCGCGAAGGTCATCGGTCGCGAGAACCGGATGACGACGGGGCGGAAGACCTTCGGCCGGACGCAGCCGATCGGCATGACGACATCCGTCCCGATCATGGCAACGGCGACAACCGGGGCCCGGGTCGCCAGGGCGAGGCGCGCGACGCCGGTGTGGCCACGGTACAGACGCGCGTCCGGCGAACGGGTGCCCTCCGGGTAGATGCCAAGGACCCCACCGCCGTCGAGGACCGAACGAGCGGCCGCGAGCGCTGCGTCGGAGGCCGAGCCGCCCTCGCGGCGCATCGGGATCTGGCCGATGGAGCGGAAGAACCATGCGGTGCGCCAGTCGTCGAAGTACTCGGCCTTCGCGACGAAGGTCACCCGCCGGGCGACGACAAGCGGCAGGAATACGGAGTCGCAGAACGAGATGTGATTGCTGGCAAGGATCACGGGGCCGCGGCTGGGCACGCCGTCGGCACCGTCGACTTCGAGTCGGTACAGGACCCGAAGCACCGGGGTCAGCGCGGCCTTGAGCAGCCAGTACGCCACGCCCCCAGCATAAGAGGGCGCGCAACCCTGGACGGGCCCGGCGGTGTCCGGGCGGCAGCTTCCAGCGAGCAGCGCCCGGGGGCGTCACCGTGGCGATCGGGCGCCCGGGAGAGAGGGCGATCTCTCCTTGACCGCGCGGTCAAGCGCCCGTAGTGTGCGGCCGGTGGACCGACGCCTGACACGGCGCGGCCGTGCGCGCAGGGACCAGCTTGTCGACTTCGCCGCCCGCCGCTTCGCAGAGAACGGATACCACTCGACGTCGGTCACTGACATCGTCAACGGCCTCGGTGTCGGCAAAGGGGTCTTCTACTGGTATTTCGCGTCCAAAGACGAGCTCTTCTGCGAGATACTCGCCGACGCCCAGCGCTCCTTGCGGCGCCGCCAGCAACAGGCGATCGCCGACGAGGACGACCCGGTGCGCCGCCTGGAGCAGGGCATGCGCGCGTCGATCACCTGGCTCGGTGCGCACCCCCACCTCTTCGCGCTTGTCCAGCTCGCCACCTCGGAGGAAAGGTTCGCCGGGATGGTACGCGCGGGCGAGGACGTCGCCGTCGCCGACACCGCTCGCCACGTCAAGGAGGGTATGGCGACGGGCCGCATCCCCGGGGGCGACCCCTTCGCCGTGGCCCACGCCGTCCTCGGCGTGACCAACCACTTGACGCGGGCCCTCGTCGTCGAGCGTGGCGAGAAGCCGGACGACGTGGCCGATGCGGCCGTCGCTTTCTGTTTGCACGGCATCCTGGCGCGACCGACGACCCCCTGAGCCGCGATCGCTGCGAAGCGGCTGGTGCTCGGCCCGCTCAGGCGAGCTTGTCGAGAGCGCGGCGCATCCCCCGGATCCCTTGCTGGATCCTCTGCTCGTTCTCGATGAGGGCGAAGCGGACGAAGTTGTCCCCGCCCGGGCCGAAACCGACGCCGGGCGAGCACGCCACGTCGGCATCGGCGACCAAGTACTTCGCGAAGTCCAACGACCCCATCGACTGGTACGGCTCGGGGATGGCCGCCCAGACGAACATCGTCCCTTTCGGCGGCTCGACGTGCCAACCGATGCGATCGAGCCCTTCGCACAGAACGTCGCGTCGCGATTGGTACACGCTATTGACCCACTGCGGGTACTCGGATGCTTCGTTCAGGGCAACGGTCGTCGCGATCTGGATCGGCTGGAACACCCCGTAGTCGAGGTAGCTCTTGAGCTTCGTCAGCGCCTGGACGACCTCGGCGTTCCCGACCAGGAACGCCATGCGCCACCCGGCCATCGAGTAGGACTTGGTCATCGAGAACATCTCGACGGCCACGTCCGTCGCACCCGGAACCTGCAGGATCGACGGCGGTTCGAAGCCGTCGAAGCAGATGTCGGCGTAGGCGAAGTCATGCACGAGGACGATCTCGTGCTCGCGCGCGAACTCGACCATCCGCGTCATCCAGGCGAGGTCCACACACGTCGTCGTCGGGTTGTGCGGGAACGACAAGACGATGACCCGCGGCTTGGGCCACATCGACTCCCACGACTCCATGAGGCCACCGAAGAAAGCCTCGCCGCCGCCGGTCCCCTCCTCTCCGGGCGGATCCAAGCGAACCTGGCGCACGTCGGCTCCGGCAAACAGGGGGGCGTAGATATGGATGGGGTACGACGGTGACGGCACGAGCGCAGCGTCGCCGGGGGCCAGGAGCACCCACATCAGGTGTGAGAAGCCCTCCTTCGCCCCGATCGTCGCCAGCACCTGCGTATCCGGGTCCAGGTCGACCTGAAAGCGCCTCCGGTACATGTCGGCCACCGCGAGGCGCAGCTTCGGGATGCCCCGGCTAGCCGAGTACCGGTGGTTGCGCGCGTTGCGCGCGGCTTCGGCGAGCTTCTCGACGGCGACCGGCGGTGACGGCAGGTCAGGGTTGCCGAACCCGAGGTCGATCACATCCCGGCCGGCACGGCGCGCCGCGAGCTTCAGCTCGTTGATGACGGCGAAGACGTACGGCGGCAGACCGTTGATCCGGCGAAACTCCATGGCGCACCTTACATTTTGCCGCAACGGGCCCGGGCGCCGGACGCCGCTGCTGCAAGGGCCTCCAAGCCGGCGTCGCCGGGCCAGGCCGTCACCGCCCAGGTTGCGCCCGCCGCCGCAAGGTCGTCGACGGTGACCGGCGCGCGGCCGGGCGGCGCTTCGGCGACGACGGCTCGTGCGACACGGCCGTCCGCCGGCGCCGTGGGCCCTGCGCTCGGCCCAGTTCCCCCACCACCCGGCCCTGCACGGCCCGCGCCATCCCCAGGCTCCAACCCGATCCCCGCCCACGTCGTCGGACCGGTGGCGGCCTCTTGCGCCAAGCGTGCCGGGGAGACCTGCCAGAGATTGAGGGGCAGCGCGAGGCGCCGGGCGACGGCGACGGTCTCCGGGGCGCTCCCTCCCACCCAGACGCAGATCCCGTCGGCCATCAGTGCCCGGGCGCACGATTCGAGGGAGCGACGGCGGGCGGCGGGCGGCGCGGCGGGGATCCCGTAGGCGTCGTTCTCGGCCGCGCTCTTGGCGTCGCCGGCACCGAGACCGGCGACAAGGCGGCCCCCGGTCCCACCGCTCATCGCCGCAAGGCTCCGGAGCTGGGCGACGAGGACGGCGTCGTCGACGAGGCCCACGCGCGCAACGAGAGGCCCGACGAAGACCTGTCGGGTCACCGCGCAGACCGCACCCAGCAGCGGGAATGCCGCAAGACCCGGCCGGTCGGGCCGTCCGATCGGCCAGTTGTGGTCGAAGACGAAGGCGCCGTCCAGGCCGATCGTCTCCACGCGGCGCGCCGCGTCGAGAGTGCGGCGCGGGTCGCCGACGAACTGCGGGAGGGTGACCCCGATCTTCACCGGCTGGAGGAGCCGGAGCGGGTCGCCTCCCGGGCGAGGACGGCCGCCCCGACGGCCCCCGACCTCTGCCCGAGCCCCGCGGCCACGATGGGGACGTCGGGACGCGATTCTGCTCCTTCGAGCATCGCGGCGAACGCCGCCCGGGCCGGGTCGAGAAGAACGTCTCCGGCTGCGACGAGCCCACCTCCGATCACGAAGCATGCGGGATCGAAGATCCCGGCGAGATTCGCCAACCCGATCCCGAGCCAGCTGGCCCACTCCTCGACGATTAGGGCGGCGGCGGCGTCACCGGTGGCCGCGGCAGCCGTCACGTGCTCGCCGCGGACGGCATCAACGTCGCCTTTCGCGAGGTCCGCCACGTGCGGAGCGCGGCCTTCCCGCACCGCCTGGCGGCCGAAGCGGCCGAGCCCCCAACCGGACGCGTACCTCTCCCAGCAACCGCGCTTGCCACACTTGCAGGGCACACCGCCCGGATTGACGGTCATGTGCCCAACCTCGGAGCCGAATCGGTGGGCACCACGCAACACGCCTCCACCGGTGATGACCCCGCCACCGATCCCGGTGCCGAGAGTCACCATCACGACGTCGTCGAGGTGCGCGGCGGCTCCTTCGGCGCGTTCGCCGACGATGGCGCACGTCGCGTCGTTGTCCACGACGAGCGCGAGGCCGTCCGGCGATGCGGCAGCAAGGGGCGAGCGAGCGAGCCGAGCGAGAAGTCCGTTCCTGACGGAGTAGCCCTCGAGGGCTGCGAGGTTCGGTGCGAACCGGAGGGACCCGGCGTCGTCGACGAGGCCGGGCACACCGATCCCGACGCCGTCGATGATCTGGTGCGCATCGCCAGCAGCAGCGGCCAGCGTTTCCACGACGTCGATGATGGTGTCGATCACCTCGTCCGGGGCATGCGGCGTCGCCGTCCGGTGTTCTGCCCCCCCGAGCACAGTCCCGTCGAGGACGACCCCGAGGACTTTCGTCCCGCCGACGTCGATGCCGATTGTGACCCGCGCGGCGACGGGATCTACCGCCATCTGCGGCGCTCTCAGTCGCCGCTCTCGACGCGTGCCTGGAGATTCCGCAAGGCGGTCGTCATGATGCGGTTCTGCGCTCGCCTCTTGACGAAGCCGGGGATCGGCACCTTGAGCTCGACCACAAGGCGGTACGTGACCATCGTCCCACCGCCGGTCGGAGCGAAGCGGTAGCTGCCGTCGAGGTGCGTCGTCAGGTCCCCCCGGGTGAGGACCCAGGCGAGCTCCGTCGGGGCATTCGAGTAGTCGTACGCGAGGGTATAGCTGGTGCTCCGGCCGAATGCTGCGGCGCGGAAGGTGACCTCCGTCGGCCTTCCCTCGTCGTCGCGCTCCTCGACGGTCACCTCCTTGATGTCCGACGCCCAGGAGGGATACGCCGGGAAGTCGGCGACGACGGCGTAGCACCGCTCGGGCGGTGCGGCGACGACCATCTGCTCCGTGGTCTCCTCTGCCACGCGGGCTCCTCTCTGTACCTTGTTCTCCAATGTCGGCGCTCGATCGCCGGCTCGCAGCTTCGACCGCCCGGCCTAGTCCCGCACCCCTCCGGCGGTGTCCGCCAGGGCCGTGGCCAGACGATTGCTCAGCCGCTCGTAGTCGAACTCTTCGACAGCCCGGGCCCGCGCGCTGGCGCCGAGCCCGGTCCGCAGTCTCTCGTCATCCAGCAATCGTGCCAGGGCGTGTGCAACGGCGTGCGGATTCCTCGGATCCGACACGACGAGACCCGTCCGCCCGTCGACGACGGCCTCCGAGGCCCCCCCGCTCGCTCCGGCGACTTGGGGGACTCCCACTGCGGCGGCCTCCAGGAACACGATGCCGAAGCCTTCCTGCTCGTAACCGGCCCAGCGGCTCCGGCACGCCATCGCGAAGACGTCTGCCGCCCCGTAGAGAAGGGGGAGATCCTCGCCCGAGACCTCTCCGAGAAGGCGCACGGGCGCGGCGTCACGCGCGATACGCGCCGCCAGGCGGGCCCGATCGCGACCGGATCCGGCGATCGCCACGGTCAGGTCGTCGAAACGCAGCTGCAACCCGGCGGCCGCGTCGATGAGAACGTCCATCCCCTTTCGGGGGACGAGGCGGCTCACGCTCACCACGAGACGCCCGGCGGGCGGCAGACCGAAGCGGGCGCGGGCTTCCGCACGCTCGTCCACCGTCAACGGTGTGAAACGGGCGGTGTCGACTCCCGGTGGGACCTGGACAACCCGGGGCATGAGAGCTCCCGCGGCACGCCGTGCCTCGGCTTCGGGGTAGGTCCCCGCACAGATCGCCAGCGCCGCGCCGCCGAGCACGTGCCGGAGCATCTTCCGCCCGACCGGCAGGCGGGCGGGCACCGTCACCTCGGCACCGTGGAGGATGACTGCGTACGGCACTCCAAGACGGGGCCCGATGAGACCGATGGGGAGGGCAGGGTCGAGCACCGCCAAGCGCGCGCCGGTCCTGCAGATGACGTCCCGGGCGCCGGCGACGACCGACCAGTCGCGTCGCACGATCCCGCTGCCGGGCACGAGGGCCGGGAGCGGCAGGCGTTCGACAGCGAACGGCTGGGCTGCGTCGAATGCTCGCGCCTCGGCGTCGCCACCGCCGGCAGTCAGGACCGTGAAGCTCTTGGGATCAAGCCGGCGCCACAGCTCCCACAGGTACGACTGGATGCCCCCCGTCTTCGGCGGGAAGTCGTTCGTCACGAGGACGTGGTTCACCGCGTTGCCACCTCGCCGCCGACTACGGCGGCCATCTCCTCTTGCACTGCGGGATCGCTTTCGCTTTCGGCCCTCTCTTCTACCAGGTCACGGCGGTCGAGGCGTGCAGCGGCCCAGACCGCATGGCCCCGGATGAGGGGATCGGCGTCATCGAGGCAGCGGCGAAGGACGGCGATTGTGCGATCATCGGCGCCGTCTCCGGCATTGCCGAGCGCGATGAGGGCGTTGCGCCGCAGGTACCGGGCTTGACGCCCCGGGATATACCAGCGTCCCAAGCGTGCCATGAGGTCCGGATCGGAAGCACCGAGCATCCAGAGCAGGTCGACATCCCGCATCTCGGCATCCACGCCCCACTCCGGCGAGACACGCTTCGAAGCGGCACCTTCGGTGTCGGCCGGAGTGGCCGGAGTGGCCGGAGTGGCCGGCCCCGTCACCTTTGCCCCGCCGGCTGCCGCTCGCCGCGCCGTACGCTTGTTCACGGGGCAGACCTCCTGGCAGGCGTCGCATCCGTAGATACGGTCCCCCAGGGCGACGCGATGCTCGCGCGGGAAGCTCCCCGGAGCCTGCAAGAGCCACGCGAGACAGCGGCGAGCGTCGACGACCCCCGGCTCGACGATCGCGCCGGTAGGGCAGGCCGGGGCGCACCTCGCGCACGGTCCGCACCCGTCGGGAAGCGCGCGCCTGTTGACCGGGAGCGGGGCGTCGGTCACCACGCTACCGATCACAAACCACGAGCCGAGGTCGCCATGGAGGAGGAGCGAGCTCTTCCCGTACCAACCGAGCCCGGCGCGCCAAGCAGCTGCCCGATCGACGAGGGCGTTGTCGTCACAGACCACCCGGGCCCGCCATCCCGCCGCACCGAGCGTGGTGGCCAGATCGCCCAGCACCGTGCGCAGGCGCGCGTAGGCGTCCGACCACACGTAACGGGCGACACGGCCCCGCGGTCCCGGCTCCGAGACGGTGACCGCCCTCGTCGGCACCCCGTCACGGCCTGGGCTCCCTGCACGTTGCGGTGGGTCAGCCGGCGCGCGGTAGGCCAAGGCGCCGACGACGAGAGTGCGTGCTCCGGGCAGGATCCTCTGGGGATCTGTCGATCGGTCGGGGCTGCGGTAGGTGAAGGCCATGCCACCGTGCAGTCCTTGGTCCCGCCGGCGAACGAGGTCTGCCCGCGTCGCATCGAACGGCTCCGCTGACGCGAATCCCACAACGGCCAAGCCACGGCGCGCTCCCAGCTCCTCCAGGTCCCGCCCCAGCTCCGCCGCCAGGGCTTCGCTGCATCGGCACGGCCCGGCGACGGGTGGCGACAGGACGGTGGGAATCGCCGGGGCACCCACGGTGCCCGCACCTTGGCGCAACGTGGTGACCCGACGGCGCTCGGTGGATGCAAGCACCCTGACATGCTGGCACTATCGACGTGCCCGCACCATCGGGGCAGGTGGACGCTTAGCAGGCCCGGCGGCAGTGGCGAAGCTCCGGGACCAACCCCGCGCCAGCCAGCATCCGCATCGCTCGTGCTTCATCGGCATCGATGACGACGGCGTCACCGGGGCTCTTGTTGAGGATCACCGCCACGACGCAGTCATCACAGGCCGATGTGTGCTGCATCACACATTCATCACAGGCGATCGTCAGCGTCTCGCTCGTGGTCTCCATCGTGTGCCTCCTCGGATCGGTGGCCCCTCGGCCGCCTGGCTCATTCGTCACGACAGAGGATCGCGCCAGGGTGTTTCATCGCTGTCTGACGAACGGCGGCTCGGGCGCGGGAGAGCACAAACAGGCTGGTCATCTCGGCTTGGGTGGAGATGCACCTTGGCGCGACCGAACCGGCCGGCCTGCAAGGGGATGCCCGCCTAGGACGCCGCAGAGGCAAGCGCTTCGACAGAGCGCCCGTTGCCGCACCAGCGGCAGGTGACGTCCTCGACCGTCTCGGCAAGGACCTCTTCGTCTTCGATCGTCACCTCACCGGCGATCGAGTAGTGGTGGAACGATCGCGTCTTCCGGGTCATCGTGACGTCGAAACGAGTCAAATTGCCACACGCCGTGCACCTGTAGCGGGTTGCGTCCACTGACGCCGAGATTACCCCGGACTCCTGGGCACGTGACGCCGGCGTCCGCGTCGCCGACGGAGCGACCGGCCAGCCAGCACGAGGAAGCGGCGCGTGACAAGGCCCCCGTAGGATGGCGGCGATGCGCGCATCAACGCTCGCAGGGGAGGTGGACGTCGACCTGGCGACGGACAGGTTCCTCGTCGTCGACGTCGAGACGACCGGTTGGGCGCCGCCGGCAGCCGCCATCACGGAGATCGCGGCCGTTCTCGTTACGGAGGGCCGCAGCGAGGTAGCGTTCTCCGCCCTTGTCAACCCCGGCATGGCGATCCCTCGCCAGATCACCAGGTTGACCGGCATCTCCGACGCGATGGTCGCGGATGCGCCGCCCGTCGGGGACGTCCTCGACGCCTTCTTGGAGTGTGCGAGCGGGACCGTCCTGGTCGGTCACAACTTGGGATTCGACTTGTCTTTCCTCAACGCGGCGATCATCGGGAGCGACAGGGCGCCTCTGACGAACCCGTGGATCGACACCCTCATCCTCGCTCGCGACGCCCTCGGTGGGTGCGTGCCGAACTTCCGGCTGGCGACACTCGCCACCTTCCTCGACCTGCCCAACAAGCCTGCGCACCGGGCAATGTGTGATGCCCTGGCGACGGCCGACCTTCTCCAGGCTCTCGTCGAACGCCTCTCCGTGCGAGCCGGAGCGCCGCAGGCCCGCGTCGTTTCGCCCGCACCGGTCG
>JAJZBS010000151.1 GCA_021851885.1 Actinomycetes bacterium
GCGGAGAGTGCGTTCCCCCCCCACCAGGGGGCTGCGATCTGGGGGAGGTCGGCTTGGCGAAGCACCGGGGAGTAGGTGCGCCGCTTGAGCTGAACGAGGACGGAGTCACCGTTGTTGACGATGAGACCGCCTGTGGAGAGGAACCGGCGTTGGAGCGTGTCTGGGGTGGCGTGGTGGTAGCCGTCAGGCGGCGTCGCAGCGAAGCGCACACCGCGCCGGCGAGCAGCGAGAGCGCGACGTCGAGGTCGACGTTGAGCGGCACCGAGCCGGCGAGGGCGTCGAGGTGGAACCAGCGGATCGACTCGGCCAGGCGTTGCTCGATGTTCATCCGCCGGGCGTAGCGCTCGATGAGCTGTTTGGCGGTGGCGAAGCGGTCGTTGGTGATGATGACGGTCGCGGCCTCGCGGCCGAGGCCGGTGACGACGAGCCGGCGGACGGTGCCGGGGTAGCCGGAGATGGTCACTTCCTCGTCGACGACCTTCGGGTGTTTGTAGCGGCCGTCGCGGTCGAGCGCGACGGTGTGCCACGCCGATGGAGCCAGGCCGCGACGTGGCGGACGAGCGACGGCGACCTGCAGCTCTTCCTCTCGTCCAAGACGGTCGACCACCACCTGTCGCACGTCTACGCGAAGCTCGGCTTTCGGTCGCGGCGTGAGCTGATGCTGAGCAGGCGGGGCGGCGGCCTCTTGGGGGAGGACCAGGGCAGCGGTCGATCGGGTGGCAGGAGTCTCGTAAAGATGGGGAGACTTCCCGATGCTCGGGCGGAACCGGTTCCGTAGCGTGCCGCTCGTGGGCCAGCCATCGTCGAAGCAGCGGATCCGGAACGCGGGGGGCAGGACCGGGGCGAAGCGCGTGCTGCTCGCGGCGGCCGTCGCCGTGAGCGGCCTGGCCGGCGTCCTGCTCGCGCCGCCTGCTGCGGGCGCCGTCGGCACCTGGACCGGCCCGGTCAACGTCTACGGGCAGAACTACACCGAGGCGCCGGCGTTCCTCGGGATGTCGTGCACGTCCTCGACGTTCTGCGTCGGCCTCGACGAGGCGGGATATGCCACGTACTACGACGGCTCGACGTGGACGGGGCCGGTCGACGCCGACCCCGCGATCAACGGCAACGGGGCCGGCTCGACGAGCGTCTCCTGCCCGACGACGTCGTTCTGCGTCGGAGTGGACGGGATCGGCGACGCCGTGACCTACGCCGGCGGCAAGTGGGGCACGCCGAAGATGGTGGACGGGAGCGGCGGGGCGAATGCCGTCAACATCTCCTCGGTCTCCTGCCCCTCGATCACCTTCTGCGCGGCAGTCGACCTGAACGGCGATGCCCTCACCTTCGACGGCACGAACTGGACGGCGCCGACCTTCGTCGACAACACCGGCGACAATGTGCACTCGCTGGAGTCGGTGTCGTGCACGAGCGCCGCAATGTGCATCGCCGTCGACAACGACGGCGGCTTCCTGGAGTGGAACGGGATGGTCTGGACCCCTCCGGTCGTCTTCGACACCTACCAGGTCGTGAACAAGACCGCCTTGGAGTCGGTCTCCTGCCCGACGCCGAGCTTCTGCGCCGCCGGCGACGTCCTCGGCAACGCCCTCACCTTCGACGGGGTGGCCTGGACGTCGCCGACACCGATCGACCCGGACACCGAGTCGATCGACGCCGTGTCGTGCGCGAGCGCCACGTTCTGCGTGGCAGGGATCGCGAGCACGGGCGGGACCTACAGCGGCTACGTCTCCTACTACGATGGGACGACCTGGAGCGCGCCGGCGCCCGTCGACACGGCAGGCCCCGGCAACTCTTCTCCGGGAAACCTCTCGACGATCTCGTGCCCCTCGATCACCTTCTGCGCGGCCGGTGACAGCTCGGTCGTCGGCAACATCTTCGTCTACGCCAACACGAACACCGTCCCCGGCGCGCCGACGAACGTCATCGCCGAGCCCGGTGACGCCTCCGCGAGCCTCACCTGGGCCGCCCCCTCCCAGGGCGCCTGCCCGATCACGAGCTACACGATCGACGTCTACACGGGTTCGACGCTCGTGACCTCGATCCCGACGGGGACGAACGCGACCAGCTATACGGTGAACGGGCTCACCAACGGGACCAAGTACACCTTCACGGTCGCCGCGACCAACTGCGACGGGACAGGGCCGCCCTCGACCGCCTCCCAGCCGATCATCCCGTCCAAGCCCACGACTCCCGCGCCCTACAACGCACTGGCTCCCTACCGGATCTGTGACACCCGGGCCGGGAACCCCTCGAACCTCTCTGGCACCGACGCGCAGTGCCTCGGCAAGACGACCACCAGGTCGAGGATCCTCGACGTCCAGGTCTCCGGCACGAACCCGACCGGCCAGAGCTCAGGGGGCGTGCCCGCGAGCGGCGCGACGGCCGTCATCCTCACGGTCACGGCAACGGGCGGGACGACCGGGGGCTACCTCACGGTCTACCCCGCAGGCTCCGCCGTGCCCCTCGCCTCGAACCTCAACTACGCAGCGTATGAGTCGGTGCCGAACCTCGTCGAGGTCGCTCTGGGATCGTCCGGTCAGATCTCGATCTTCAACTCCTCCGGCGCCGTCGACGTCCTCGTCGACGTCGAGGGCTACGTCGGCCCCGCATCCGCGGGCGCGGGGCTGTACAACGCGCTCACCCCGGCCCGCATCTGCGACACCCGCCCGGGCAACCCGTCGAACCTGTCGCCGCCCGAGGACCAGTGCAACACGCTCGGGCCGCTTGCGGCCAAAGCCACCATGTCGATCCACGTCGACGGCCTGGCAGGCGTGCCCGCCAACGGCTCTGCGGGCGGGGCCGCGGCCGTCGCCCTCAACGTGACGGTGACCGGGACCACCGCGGGGGGCTATCTCACGGTGTGGCCCGAGGGCGCGCCGAGGCCGACGACGTCGAACCTGAACTGGACCGGGGGCGAGTCCGTCCCCGACAGGGTCGTCGTGCCCGTCGGATCGACGGGGGAGGTCTCGATCTACAACTCCAACGGGTCGGCGAACGTCCTCGTCGACGTCGGCGGCTGGTACACGCAGGCCGGCGGCTCGGGGTCCTCGCTCACCCAGTTCTCCGGTATCACGCCCGCGAGGATCTGCGACACGAGGCCGGGATCGGGCGAGCCCTACCAGGGGCAGACGCTCACCTCGGGCAGCGCCCTCGCCGTCCAGGTCCAGGGCGTCGGCGGGGTGCCGGCCAACGCCACGGCGGTCGTGCTCAACGTGACGGTGACGGGGACGACCTCGGGCGGCTACCTCACGGTGTGGCCGACAGGCGGCCCGCAGCCGACGGCGTCGGATCTGAACTGGGCGGCGGGCAAGACCGTGCCGAACCTCGTGATCGTCAAGATCGGATCGTCGGGCCAGGTGAGCTTCTTCAACTCCGCGGGCTCGACGAACGTCATCGCCGACGTCGTCGGCTGGTACCAGTAGGGGCGAGTTCCAGGCGGTCGACGAAGCGGTGGTAGTCGCCGAGCAGATCGGCGGGCTCGGCCCCGACGGTGTTCAGCGCGGCGCCGGTCCTGATGAACCGGGCGAACTCCTCGCGCTTCTCCATCTGGGGCTCCACACCGGGTCTTCCACGCCCTGCCATCGCAACCTCCGAGCACCTCATGTGTTGCGACGTTGGATGGAACCCGCCGATCGTCTCGGCCACGAGGTGTCGCTCGGGTTCGTCGACGAACTCCTCTCGAAGCGCGTGGCTTATCTGGGCGGGGCTCCAGCGCTTCTTCAGCTTCTCGCACACGAAGCGGCGGAGCACCTCGTCGTTGGCGATCCTGCCGCGTCCCGATCGCGCTCGACGCGTCGTGGCCAGGCGATGGGCTGCGAAGGGCCGGTAGCTTCCGTCGCTTCGGTCCGTGTTGCGCCGCAGCTCACGAGAGACGGTCGAGGGGCTCCGGCCGATGTCTCGGGCGATCTCCCGCACCCCCGCGCCGCGGGTCGTGAGGTCGGCGATCCTGGTGCGCTCGTCCTCGGAGAGGTAGCGCGCCGAGACGTCAGGCTCGGAGGCGGTGGCGAGCACGCTCGGATAATGGTGCACGACACCGCGAGGCGTGGTGATGGTCCGCCCGTGGCACCAGCGCATACCCGTCTTGCGATTGACACCGACGCGTCGGGCGGCTTCGGAGATCGAGACGCCGGTCCTGATGAACCGGGCGAACTCCTCGCGCTTCTCCATCTGGGGCTCCACACCGGGTGTTCCACGCCCTGCCATCGCAACCTCCGAGCACCTCGGGTGTTGCGACGGTCGCTAGAACCCGCCTCGGCGCGGTGGGGCCAAATGGGCTTGACATTTCCAGGCACGCCTATCGAAGCGATCAACGTGGCCTCACAGAGCCCGAACTACTACCTGATCGACCAACAGGGGTCCTTCTACATGTCCGTGAACTCGAGTGGCGGCTACGTGAGCGAAGCAGCCTACGGGCCATATGGGATGGAACAGCCCTGGGGCGCGACGCCGAACATCGGCTACATCGGTGGGTACAACGACACGTCGACAGGCTTGGAGTACCTTGTCAACCGCTACTACGACCCGATGACGAGCCAGTTCCTCAGCGTCGATCCCCTTGTGGCGGCGACGGGGCAGCCGTATGCGTATGCGGGGGACGATCCGCTGAACAACTCGGACCCATCGGGAGACATCACCTGTCCGAGCTGGGTTCCAGGTTGCGGGGTCGTGACCGATGCGCAGAACGGAATCAGCGGTGCCGCGAAGGAAGGCGCACATCTTACGATTGACGTTGTGACCGACCCGGCCTACCTGCTGTACTGGGGGAGCTTTGAGGGTGCAGCAAAACTGGACAAGTTCGGGTGCAGCATCGGTGAGGCGGCCTGCATCGGTGCGCATGTCTTGTCTCTGCCATTCGTCCCGGGCGAAGCTGTGGGTCTCGGTGTCGACGCCGGTGGTGACTGGCTCAAGAGCCAGTTCTTACCGAACTACCCGGGAGTCTGTGACGAAGGCCTTCCGAATCAATGGTTGTTGGGCAGCCAGGCAGGGCCGCTGTTCAACGATTGGTTCGGGTGGGACTGGAAGGTCACGTTCCCTGGTATCCATCCCAATGGAAAGGTCGACTACCAGTGGTAGCACCCGGCAACCAGGACCAGCACGCAGGGAAGCGACGAAGGGTCTGGTTTTCCGTCGGTGTCGCAGCCGCTGTTGTAGTGATCGCTGTCGTTGCGACCGTTGTCATCGCTTCCCGCGTGGGCTCGGTGCCAGTGAAATTCATCAACGACACAGGTCAGGCAGGGATTCTCACTGACTGCGGGCCCGATCTGGAACAGATCGCGTCTGGGCAGACCGTTGTCATCAACGTGTATGGACATACGCGCAATTGCACGGTTGCTGGAGAACGTGGCAGCCAGTCCGCATCGCGGTGTCTAGCTCTCCCTGTTCCGCTTGAGGCGAACGACGCCGTGCGATTCTCAAATGCGACGCCAATTTCTCAGGCGCATCCCTGCAGCTGATATTTCGGCGTTGTGTCACTTGACAAACGCAGGCTGGCCCCGGAGACGGGTACGCTTCGCGGTTATGCCAATGGATTTCAACTACACGTCGCGGTTCGACAAGTACCCCGGGGAGCGCAACGTCTACCACGTGCTCCTCCGCTGTCCAGAAGCGGAGAAGATCAAGAGGAAGCATCAAGTGTTCGGACGTCCCCCGGCAAGCGAGCAACGCAGAGCCTGTGAGGTGTGCGTAGAGGAGACCAGGGCGTGGCTAGCTGCGCCCTAGGCCGTACCTGCTTTCCAGGCGCTTGTAGGACGACACCATTCCTGCTCACCAGCGTGCAGTGAAACGTCAATCGGCCTGATGACGGTTTGACGCATTCTTCGTAGTTGCGTTGTCGTTTCTTGCGACGACAACGTTGGGGGGTCCAAGAAAGACAAGGACCCCCTCGCTCAAACTCTTGGCTAGAGCGCGAAGGGGTCCTCTGGAATGCCCGGAGGCACCGTGGTGCTCATCGTATGGAATGACCCCGTCCGCGTCGAGCGCGAGCTTCGCGAGGGAAACCTCTCCTGCCCGCACTGTGACGGAGCGCTCAGGCCCTGGGGAAGCTCCCGGGCCCGGACGCTTCGCTCGCGCTCTGGCACTGCAGAGCTCCGTCCCCGGCGGGCACGCTGTTCACTCTGCGCGAAGACATCGGTGCTGCTCCCCGACGTCTGGCTTCTCCGCAGGGTCGACGAGGTCGCGGTGATCGGCGCGGCACTGCTCGCGAAAGCGACCGGCACCGGACACCGCAAG
>JAJZBS010000152.1 GCA_021851885.1 Actinomycetes bacterium
CGGTGCGCCTTCGGCTATCGGGGAGCGTTGGCTCGTGCCGCTCGCGCTCCGAGCCGTCGGCTCTGACGGCGCCGAGAGCCGCATCATCCTCGGCGACGACGGGCCAAGCCGGACCGGAGCGGGCGGTGCCAGAGCCGGCAGCGGCACAACGGCGGCCCTGGAGGTGCCGTCGGGAGGCGGCCCCGTCCAGCCGAACGCGGGCGCCACAGGCTTCTACCGCGTCAGCTACGACCGGGCGCTCCTCACCCCCATCCTCGACGCGTTCTCCGGTCTTCCCACCCTCGAGCGTTTCCAGCTCGTCGCCGACACCTGGGCGTGCACCCTCGCAAGCAAGGTGCCCGTCGAGGACTTCCTCGCCGTCGTGGCCAACCTGAGCGGAGAAGAGGACCCCAACGTCTGGGCGATCGCCGTCGGGGCGTGCACGGTGTGCGACAGGGTCATCCCCGACGCCGAGCGCGGCGCCGTCCGGGAGCTCACCCGCAGCCTGCTCGCACCTGTCCTCGATCGCCTCGGATGGCAGGCGGCTCCGCACGAAAGTGAGCAGGCGCCGCGCTTGCGCGCCATTGCGATCCAGGGGCTCGGGATCCTCGGGCACGACGAAACGGTGCGAGGACGCGCCGCCGAGCTCCAAGGCGCGCACCTCGCCGGATCCCCCGTCGACCCAGACCTCGCCACTGCCGTCGCCGCCGTCGCCGCGGACGCAGGAGGCGTCGCCGAGTACGAGGCCTACCTCGCCCGCTACCGCGACCCGGCCACCCCCCAGGACGAGATGCGCTACCTCTACGCCCTCGCCGGCTTCACGGATCCGGAGCTCGTCCAGCGCACGCTCCGTCTCTGCCTCGGCGAGGTGCGTACCCAGAACGCCCCCTTCCTCCTCTCCTCCCTCCTCGCGGGGCGCGAGAGCGGCCCGGCTTCCTGGCGGTTCGTTACCGAGAACTGGGACACGCTCGTCGGCCGCTTCCCCGACAACACCATCCCGCGCATGCTCGACGCGCTTCGCTGGCTGTTGGCGCCGCCGGGCATCGACGACGAGGTGCGCTCGTTCCTCGCTGCCCATCCCCTGCGGACCGGCCAGCGCTCGGTGGACCAGACCCTCGAACGCTTTGGGGTGAACGTTGCGTTCGCCCGCAGGGAAGGGCCACGTCTCGGCGGAGCTCTCGCTCACGCGGCCGTGGCCGCAGCGGCCGGCCGGCGGGGTTCCGCTCCCGGATCGACAGAGCACGAGGCGGGCTGAGTGCAGGCCGGGGTTGCAGCCGCCGCCTTCGGCATCGTCGCCCTGGGAGAGCTCCCCGACAAGACCTTCTTCGCCGCCGTCTTCATGGCGGCGCGGCGCAACGCCCTCGCGGTCTGGGCGGGGGCGGCGACCGCTCTCGTCGCCCAGGCAGCCATCGCGGTGGCCGCCGGGCGGCTGCTGGAACTAGCGCCGCACCGGGTCACCGACGGGCTCGTCGCCGCAGGTTTCCTCGCAGGGGGCGTCTTGTTGCTCGCCATCCGCGAGAAGACCGAAGAGGATCGGGGGGCCCGCATCGCCCAAAGTTCGCAACGTTGGACCCGCGTCGCACTGGCCGCGGCAGCGGTCGTCTTCGTGGCCGAGTGGGGCGACGTCACCCAGGTGGCGATGGTGGGCCTGACTGCCCGCTACCACGATCCTGTCGGCGTCTTTGCCGGCTCGTCGGTGGCTCTCGTCGCAACATCTGGCCTTGGGGCCCTCGCAGGCAAGACCTTGGCGCGGCGCGTCCCGATGGCCCTGCTCCGCCGCATCGGGGGCGTCGTGCTCCTGGCTCTGGCCGCCCTCGCCACCGTCGCCACCGTGCGAGGCTGACCGGGTGGCACCTTCTGTCGAAGCGATGCCCGACGACCTGCGCACGGCGGCACGTGCGGCCATGGGGTTCATGCCCGACGACGAGGGCCTCGCCCTGTACGCGGCCGCCCGTGGTGCCGGCACGGCGGCGGGGCCGTGGGTGGAGATCGGCGCATGGTGCGGCAAGTCGACCGTCTACCTCGGTGCCGCGGCGCGCGCGACCGGCGCCGTGCTCTTCAGCGTCGACCACCACCACGGCTCCGAGGAAAACCAAGCCGGCTGGGAGCACCACGACCCCACCCTGGTCGACCCGGAGACGGGGCGGATCGACACGCTGCCGGCCTGGCGAAACACGGTGGGAAGTGCCGGCCTCGAGGACTGTGTCGTCGGTGTCGTCGGCGACTCGCCGACGGTGGCCGCCGTCTGGCGAACGCCCCTTTCGTTCCTCTTCATCGACGGCGGCCACGGCGAGGAGCCCGCCTGGGCGGACTACCGCGGCTGGGCGCCTCACCTCGCCGAAGGGGGACTGCTCGCGATCCACGACGTCTTCCCGGATCCCGCCGACGGGGGGCGCCCCCCCTATGACGTGTGGCGGAGCGCCGTCGACAGCGGTGCGTTCAGCGACGAGTCCGCGTGCGGCAGCCTGCGCATCCTGCGCCGCCACGCGGCGCCCGTCGCCCTGTGACGGCACCCTCGCCGCCGGCGACGATGCGCGAGGCGGCCCGGCTCAGCGGTCGGTGACGGTCACCTCGTCGCTCTCGGCGATGTCGAGAGCGAGCGGGATCCCCTCGGAGCGGAACAGGCCCGACGCCGGGCCGGTGTGCGAGAGGGCCGCGGCCGCGAGGATCATCGCCGCCGCCGTGTAGGTCGTGCGCTCGTTGTCGGGGAACGAGACGTCGTCCGGGTAGACGCGCCCGGTCCAGTAGCTCCCGTCGTCACAACGCAGAACCTGGATCTTCGCCAGGAGGTCGTGCGCCGCGTCATCCATCCCGGCCGCGTCAAGAGCGATGACGCACTCAGCCGTCTCCGCCGCAGTGACCCACGGCTGGTTCGAGACACAGCGGACGCCAATGCCGTCCATGACGAACGTCTCCCAACCGTCCGCGAGACGGGCCCGGCTTGCAACCTCCCCGAGCGCACCGGACAGCACCGGGTAGTACCAGTCCATGGCGAACTCGTCCTTCGGGGCGAAGACGTCCGGCTTGTGCGCGATCGCGTGCGCGAGATTGCTCGCCGCCAGCTCCCAGTCGGGGCGCTCGTCACCAAGCGCCTGTGCACAGGCGACGGCACACCGGAGGCTGTGGTGGATCGAAGACGATCCCGTGAGCAGCGCGTAGGACTCCGGCGACCCGTCGTCGTCGATGGACCAGATGATCGAGCCGTCGACTTGCTGCCAACGCAGGACGAAGTCGATCGCCCGACTGACGACCGGCCACATCTCCTCGAGGAAACCGATGTCCTCCGTGCACGTGTAGTGGTGCCAAACGCCGGCGGCGACATATGCGCACATGTTCGTCTCACGCCGGGCGTCCTCGATGCCGCCGCTGCGGTAGTAGGCGTACCAGGAGCCGTCGAGTCCCGTCCCGGGACGATCGGCGCGATGCTGCGCACCGGCGAGCCAGTCGTAGGCCCGCTCTGCCTCCGCACGGTACCCGCACGTCGTGAGCCCCATGGCGGCCTCGGTGTGGTTCCACGGGTCGGCATGGCCCCCGGGGAACCACGGGATCATCCCATCGGGCTGCTGGATCTGCGCGATCGAGGCCACCGTCGCACGAATGTCGTCTCGCGAGAGGATGCCGGCGACAGTCGGGAGCGACGTGCCCGCGTCCCGGCGCGGCGAGGGGTCGGCCCGGCTCACGCGACCTTCTCGAAGTAGGCGACATAGCTCTTGCCGATCAGCGGGTTGAGCAGACGCTCGGCGGTGCGGGTCGGCCATGGAGCGGAAACGATGTCCCAGACGAGAAGCTTGTGGTAGGCGGCGACGAGAGGATGGCTGTCGCGTTGAGGCCCGACGAGGCACCGCAGCCACCAGTACGGGGAGTGGAGCGCGTGCGCGTGGTGCGCACCCCGCTGGCGCAAACCCGTACCGGAGATCCGGCGTAGGAGGGTCGATCGCCGGTAGATGCGCACGTGGCCACCGGGAACGTTGTGGTAGGCGTCCGACAGCGCCCAGTTGACGAGCTCGGGCCCAAAGCGCGGAACGGTCACCGCGAGGACGCCGCCGGGCTTGAGCACGCGGGCGAGCTCGGTCATCGCACGCCGGTCGTCGGGGACATGCTCGAGCACCTCGGACGCGATGATGCAGTCGAAGGCTCCGTCAGGAAAGGGCAAGGAGCCAGCATCGGCTTGGACGGCACCGCTCGCGCCTGACGACGCGGGGACCTCGCCGGCCTCGGACATGACACCGAACATCGCCCGGACGCCGGCCAGCTCGTCGAAGGAGGTGTCGAGGGCAACGACCTGCGCACCGTGGCGCAAGGACGCGAAGGCATGGCGGCCCGCTCCGCAGCCGAGGTCGAGGACGCGTTCACCGCCGTGCAGCCCGATGCGGTCGTAGTCAACCGTCAGCACGCCCGTCCCCCGGCCCGTGCACAACGTTTGTCGCCCCGGCCGCATGGCCGTGGCAGAGCGCCGCCTCGGCGGCGACGGCCGCCGGAGACGAGCGCAAGGGGGCACCATCGCCGTGCTGCTTCGCCGAGCGCTTGGCCCCCGCACCGTTGGGCGGGCTGCCTGCGAGAAGCCGGCGGTACTGCGCCACCGTCCCTTCTGCCGTCGCGCGCCACGTGAACCGCTCCATGACCCGTGTGCGCCCCTCGCGACCCAGCTTCTCCCGCAGCGCCGGATCGCCCAGAGCCCGGAGGATGCCCGCCGCAAGCGCCCCGGGATCTCCCGGAGGGACGAGGAGACCCGTCGTGCCGTCCGTCCCGACCACTTCGGGCAGTGCGCCGCCGGTCGTCGCCACAAGCGGGACGCCACAGGCCATCGCCTCGACGGCCGGCAGCGAGAAGCCCTCGTAGAGGGAGGGCACCACCGCGAGCTCGGTCTCGGCGTAGAGCTCGACGATGCGCTCGTCGGTGACTCCGCTGACGAAGCGCACGGCGTCACCGAGAGCGAGGTCGTCGATCGTCTTGCGGACCCGGCTGTCGGCCTTGAGTTTCCCGATGACGACGAGCTCGACATCACCACGTTCCGCACGCACCTTCGCGACGGCCTCGAGCAACGGGACCAACCCCTTCAACGGGACGTCTGCACTCGCCGTCGTCATGAGGCGACCGGGGACGCGCGCGATCCCCGGAAGCGGGCGGAAGACCCTGTGGTCGACACCGACGGGAACGACGTCCATGCGCTCGGGGTCGATCCCCATCTGCGCCGCGATGTCCCGTTTGGACGAGCTCGAGACGGTCACGATGCGCGGGACGCGCCGGGCCACGCGCCGCTGCATGCGGAGGAACCCGTACCAGCGCCGGAGGGTGACGCGGCGCCAGAAGTTCGGCGCGTGGGCGAGCTCGAGATCGCGGTCGACGGTGATCGGGTGGTGCAAAGTCGCGAGCAGCGGCCAACCGTCTCTCATCATCTGGACGAGACCCGTGCCAAAGCACTGGTTGTCGTGGACGAGGTCGAACTGCCCCTTGCGGCTCGCGAGAAGGCGCCGGGCCCGGAGGGAGAACGTGAGCGGCTCCGGGAAGCCCGCCACGCACATGGTGGCGAACTCGAGACCGTCGATCCAGGAGGTGAACTCCTTCAAGCGCGGCACCCGGAAGGGATCGGGCTCCCGGTACAGGTCGAGGCTCGGGACGGGCGTGAAGCGCACCCGGGGGTCGAGCTCGGGGTACGGGGGCCCCGAGAAGACCTCGACCTCGTGACCGAGGTCGACGAGCTCGCGGGTGAGATAGCGGGTGTAGACGCCCTGGCCACCACACCGGGGATTGCCGCGGTAGACGAGGTAGGCGATCCGGAGCGGATCGGATCCCCCGCTGAGGTGGCGGTCAGCCATGACCGAACAGCCTCCCCCGGAAGGGGTAGTGCGCGCAAAGCGGGTGCAGGGGTGCCCTCGCCTACACTGGCCGGGAACCTCCCATGGACGACCTCGGACCCGGCGCCGCCCCAACAGGATCCGGTGCGCCCATCACGGCCGCGACGCCGGCAGGTGCACGCTCGCCGGCAGGTGCACGCTCGCCGGCCGGTGCCGGCGCCACAGGGGACCGGCCCGTTGGGGCTCCCGGCCACGGCGGTCCGGCCACGGCGGTCCGGCCGCGGGGACCGGGGGACCGGCCGTGACGACCGCCAGGCTGCGCCGGACCCGCCGGGTGGTGACCGTCGCCTCCATCCTGGCCGCAGTAGCACTCGTCGTCGTTGCCGT